>JBMNNX010000258.1:0-9509 GCA_050942745.1 Myxococcales bacterium | reverse complement strand
CATCTCGGCGATCCCGCTGGTGGCGTCGCTGACCGCCGCCAAGATGTCGAGCGTCACGCCGGTCTCCGCGGTCAGGCTGCTGTCCGAGGTCCCGTCGGCGAGGGTCCCGCTCACCGTGAGGCTGGCCGCCACCTGCGGCGCCCGGGTGTCGAGCATGACGTCGATGGGCTCCAGCGCGGTCTCGTTGTCGGCGAGATCCCGCCAGGTGACGACGATCGACTTGGGGCCGTCGTCGCTCGAGAGTGTGACCTCCAGCGGCTCGCCGGCGGGCGCCGCAATCCAACCGCTCGGCGACACGACGTTGCCCGTCAGGCGCAGCTCGTCCTGGCCTGCCGACGGCGGCACGAGCCGCACCGTCGCAGCCGCGGTCGTCCCCTGCGGCTGGACCGCCGGCGCGATCCGCGAGGGCGGCTGCTCGTCCACCGTCACCGACGCGGAGACCGCCGCGCTCGCGTTGCCGGCTTCGTCGATAAACCGCGCCCAGACCGTCCGCAGCCCGGAGCCCGTGAGCGCGAAGGGGGTCGCGACCGGCTGCGGCAGGCCCGCCATCGGCACGACCAGGGGGTTCGAGAAGACCGGGTCCTCGGCGACCTGGGCGGCCACGGGGTCGTCGCCCGCCGAGAGCCGGAGGACGACGGTGCGATCGTTGGTGTAGCCGTTGGTCGGCCGGGAATCCTGCTCGATGAGCTCGAGGGTGGGAGCGCCCGGCGCGGTGCTGTCGAGCGTGATGGTCGCGCTCACCGGGACGCTCTCGTTGCCCGCCGGGTCCATGTACTGGGCCCAGACGGTCTTCGGCCCCTCGCCGGGAAGGAGCTCCCAGCTTCGCGTGGGATGGAGCTCCTGATAGCGCGCGCCGGCGAAGCCCTGCGTGTTCGAGAGCCGCACGAGGAGCTGGGCTCCGCCAGGCCCTGCGTTTTCGTCGCTCGCGCTGAGCTCGGCGGTCACCGAGGTCGAGGAGGTGAAGCCCTCCGGGGACGGCGAAGGGCCGCGGAGGACGATCGCTGGGCTGGAGGGCGGCACGGTGTCCAGGACCACCGTCGCGTTGGCCGACTCGCTCACGTTGCCCGCCCGGTCGTGGAAGCGAACGTAGACCGTCTTGGCGCCGTCGACCGAGGGATCGGCGAGCGCCCAGGTCGTGGTGAGCTGGTAGTCGATCAGCGAAGCGCCGGAGAAGCTCGCGTCGTTGGCGAGCTCCATCTTGTGGACGCCGGAGACCGCCGCGCCGGGCGTGCCGGTCAGATCGAGGGCGGAGAGGCTCAAGGCGACCGCGCCGCCGACCGCGCGCGTGAAGCCGCTGCCGTCTCCGATGGTGATCGACGGCGCGCTCGGGGCCTGCCGATCGAGCACGACGCTTGCCGAGGTCGGCTCCCAGTTGCTGCTGCCGTCGCTGAAGACGACCCAGACCGTGTGCTCGCCGTCGGCGTCCGAGAGCGTGAAGGCGGCCTGCTGGCTCGCCGGGTACGGATGCCAGGCGCCCGAGGTGTCGCCCAGCGTCGGATCGGAGAAGGTCGGGTCCTCGCTGGCCCGGTAGTAGACCGCGCCGCTCGCGGCGAAGGCGAGGGTCACCTCGCGGGCGTTGACGAAGGCCCCTTCGCTCACCGAGACCGCCCCGCCCTGGCGCCCCAGCACGACCGGAGGCGCCTCGGTGATCTCCCCGGCGCTCACCTTGCCGGTGGTGACGCTGCGCCGTCCGTAGCCATCCCGGCGCATCGACAGCTCGTATCCGTCCTCGTCGGCCAACAGGCCCTCGAACAGATAGTGGCCGTCGGCGCCGGTCACCACGACGCGCGGGCTGCCGACCAGCTCGACGATGACGCCGCTGGCGTCGTTGCTGTCGGCGAGGCTGACCGTGCCCCGGATGCCTCCGCGCGCGAGCGAGAGCGCGATGGGCTCGGCGAGGTCGCGCGTCTCGCCCCCGACCAGATTGAGGACCGGAACGGTGGCGGCGACGAAGCCCGGCTTGACGACCCGCAGCAGGTAGCTGCCCGTGGGGACTCCGGTCAGCGTGAAGTCGCCGGCCGCGTTGGTCAGGCCGGTGGTCCCTGTGCCCTCGACGCTGACGGTCGCGTCGGGGAGCGGACCGAAGCCGCCCTCGGCGAGCTCACCTTCGACGTGGCCTCGGATGGTGGCCGGGTTGGTGCGAAGGGAGAATCGCTCGAGCTTCTTGACCTCGCCGCGGCCGACGACGATGTCCTTGAGCTCCTCGGTGACGAAGCTCTCGTGCGTGAACCGCAGGGTGAAGGTCCCGTCGGTCACCTCCAGGCGGAAGGCGCCTGTCGAGGTGGTCACCGCGGCGAAGGGGCGGCCGACCACCTCGACCAGCGTTCCCGCATGATCGGTGGCCGACTCGAGGGTCACCTCGCCCTCGATGGCCGATTCGGCCGCCACCGGCGAGAGGCTGAGCACGCCGAGGTCGAGGTCATCGCCGGGGCCGACGGCGACGGTCGCCGACAAGGGCAGATAGCCGGCGGGCGCGCTTTCGACGACGTAGGAGCCGGGCACGAGCGAGTCGAAGAGAAAGGTGCCGTCGGCAGCGGTCGAGCGGCTCTGGATGATCTTGCCCTGCTGGCGCAGGTGTACGTCCACTCCGCCAGACGAGGCGCTGCCCTGCAGCTCGAGGGTGCCGCGGATCTTGGCCTTCGCCTGAAGGTCCAGCGCGGCTTCGGGATCAAAGGGGTTGGTCCGGCCCGGCTCCGAGGAGCAGGCGGCGAGCAGCGTGACCAGAGCGACGAGCGCGATGCGAGTGATGGACATGGAACCCTCCCGTGATGTGGCAGGAATGATAGCGACAACTGCGGCTCGGGGTTCCCGCGCCTCGCGTAGTCGCGGCTATACCGGGCTCCTCGCTTCCGGCTCGTCCCCGTAGCGAGCGAACGGATGGAGCGCAAAGCTCCAGCTCCGCGTCGCGTCGGCATAGCGGAGGGCACAGGCCGGGCTGTTGGTTCGGAGCGCAGCCTCCCGCGGAAACGCGCGAGACGAGATCGAGGGCTGCGACGAAATCGCCCAGGCCTTCGACTCCGCTGCCGACGCAAGCGCCGGCAGCTACGCTCAGGCCGAACGGCACATGCCTCGCCCCAGGTCGCGGGGGCGCTCAGCGCGCCTCCTCCGAGCTTCGGGGGTCGCCCCTCTCCGCGCAGGCCTTCTTCAGCGCCTCGAGCGCCGTCCTGCCCGAGGGCAGCATCGGCTCGATCTGGCAGGCCGGCGGAACCTGCTCGCAGCTGCGCAGCAAGCTCGCCTGCGCGAGCTCGAGGGGCCCCTGCAAGCTCGCCGTCGAGTAGATCTGAGAGGGGTCGATGCGCGAGAACGCGGTCTCCTCCGGGCGCAGGCTCAGGTAGGCGGCGAAGCAGGCGGTGGCCTTCGCGCGCATCTCGTCGAGCGTCGGCAACGCCGCGTAGATCTCGGCCAGCCGTCGCTCCTCGTCCGGGCCGGGGCGTTCAGCGATGCCGAGCCGCCTGCCGTCTTCGCTGACCACGAGCCGCCGCCCGTCGAGCGAGAGCTCGAACTTGCCCGACTGACCGAGGTACGCGCCGGTGAAGCGCGGCGGCGCGATCTCCAGCCAGCGGATCTCCATACGCGCCCAGACGCCTTCCTTCATGTACGGGGCGAGGGACTTGTCCTCGACGAGCAGCGAAGAGCCGACGTGCGGAAAGGCCTCCGGCGGGCGCGCGGCGCTGTCGCCCTCGCCGGCCTCGACGAACGTCCAGTACCCGAGGACCGGGTCGCGCGCGTCTGGCTCTCGCACGACGGACGAGCCCGTCGCACAAGCGCCGAGCGCCATGGTGAACAGAGCGGCTGCAAACGCGGCAGAGGTGCCGCTCGCCTTGATGGGGTCTCGCGGGTTCATCCCTTCCTCCTTGGGGAGCCAGGTCTTCGGCGCGGCGGTCATCGGGAAGACAGCGAGCTTGGGGCCGATCGGGTAGCGACCCTCAGTAGACGGGCTCGAAGCGCATCGTGATGGTCCCGTCGGCCGTCGCGGAGGACGTGCCGCCGGCACCGCCGGCGGCCGTGAAGTTGATCTGCGCTTGCTCCGCCCAGCACGCCTTGCCGTCGGCGAGATCTACTTCGACTACGTTGTCGGTGATCTTCCAGGGCTGGGAGTACTCCTCGCTTTCGAAGTAGACGCAGTAGGTGCGTGCACCGGCGCTCGCGGAGATCGTCCCGCCGCCCGCGCCGCTGAAGGTGACCGTCCCGCTGCACTCGTAAGTGAGCCGCACCTTCGTCGCCCCGCGCGCCTCGACGCAGACGCTCAGGTCCGTCAACGTGACGCCTCCGCTCGAGGTGGCGCTCGGGCCGGGCGAGGTCTGCGAGACGTGGCCCACGAAGCTGACGGCCCGTTCCGTGCGCTGAATCTCAAGCCGCGCCTGCGCGGTCGCTCCGCCCGAGGCGGCCTCGGCCTGGAAGGTGGCCGCAGGGAGCTCCTTGCCGACGTGGGCGGTCTCAGGATCGTGCGTATCGACGTCGCCGGTGAGGGCACTCGCGGCCCAAGTGTAGGTGCCGCTGACCCTCAACGACCACTCGGCGACGTTGCCGGAGTCGCCCGCGTCGGTGTCGCCGTCCTGCGGGTCTTCCTCCGTAGACGAGCAAGCCGCGAGAGCGAACGAGGCGAGCAACAGGAAGCAGGCCTTCTTCACGGGGTCACCTCCTTCATGAGTTGTCATGCGCGAGGAGTCTATCCTGGCCGACCGCTGGTCCCCTGCCGCCGCGACCGATGTCGCGCCGCGCCCGATCTCGAAAAGGAGCTGCCGGGTCGACGGCGGCGAGGAGCCGGGGTCGCGCCAAACCCGCTCGGACCAGCGACGGCAGCGAGCACGTCGGCGGCCGTGCCGCCGGCGAGGTGGAGCACTGGGGAACCCGGCGGGAAGCGGCCCATCGCTCGCGCCGTCAGCGCGGCTCCAACCCTGCCTCCGTCGGCGCGGCCGTCGTTGCCTCTTCCGGCACGACGAACCCGCGGCTGCGCGCCACCTTGAGCATCCGCGCGGGATCGACCTCCAGCGCCGTCAGGTCTATCGGGTGGACCGCGAACCCGTGGCCCTGGTTGATGGCGAAGCGCTGCCCCTGGGGATCGACGTCCATGCTCACCAGCTCGCGCGGCGCGCGCACGATGAGCAGCAGCTCGCCGCTGCGCGAGTCCCAGAAGCGCACGTACTGGTCGTCGCAGGCGGTGGCGAGGTAGCGCCCGTCGCCGACGAAGCGCACCGAGGTCCATTGGCCGTGCTCGAGCTCGAGCAGCTTCTCGCCCGTCGCCACGTCCCAGATGATGGACTGGCCCTCCTTGCCCGCCGAGGCGAGCCGCCCGTCGCCCGTGAAGTCGATGGAGCTTATCCACCCGCGCCCCTGGAGCGCGCCGCGCGACTTGCCGGTCTCGAGATCCCACAGCCGCACGTGGCCGTCCTTGCCCGCGCTCGCGAGGGTGCGGCCGTCGGGCGAGAACTCGAGGTCGAAGACCGTCGCGGTGTGCTCCTCGAAGACCTGCAGCCGCTCGCCGGTCGCCAGCTCCCACAGCGTCACCCGGCCGGTCTCCTCGCCGGTCGCGACGATGCGGCCGTCCGGCGAGATGCGCGCCGAGCTGCCCATCTCGAGCGGCAGGCGGCGCACGAGCTTGCCGGTCTCAACGCTCCAGATCTCGACGACCCCGCCGGCGCCGGCCAGCAGCGCGCCGTCCGGGCCGAAGCTCACCTCGACGTCCATCGTCAGCTCGCCGCGAAAGGCCCCCAGCTCGCGCTTTGTCTCCAGGTCCCAGACCCGGAGCGTGCCGTCGCGGCTCGAGGTCGCCAGCCGGCGGCCGTCGGGCGAGAAGGCGACTTCGTGCAGCGGCGTGCCACTTGCGGCGAGCCCGAGCAGCGGGCTCGGCCGGATCCTCCAGGTGCGAAGGCTGCCGTCGAAGGCGGCCGAGGCGAGCGTGCTGCCGTCGGGCGAGAAGGCGACCCCGGAGGCGATGGCCTGGTGCTCCTCGAGCGTCGCAATCGGCTCGCCGCTGAGCGAGTTCCAGACCCGCACCGTGCGGTCGAGCCCCGCGCTCGCGAGCATCGAGCCGTCGGGCGACCAGGCCACCTGGCGCACGAAGCTCGCGTTGCCGCCGAGCATCAGGTCCGGCTCGCCGGTGCGCGCGTCGAGGACGTTGACGGTGGGCTCGTCGCAGGCGATGGCGATGCGCTCGCCGTCGGGCGAGAGCGCCAGGGCGCGGATGGAGAAGGGCAGGCGCGCGAGCGTCGAGCTTTGGCGCGTCGCCGGGTCCCAGACCCGAAGGCTGCGATCGATTCCGCCGCTGAACAGCCGCGAGCCGTCGCGGCTGAAGACCACCGCGCGCACTTCGGCCTCGTGGCCGATCAAGAGGGCGCGCTCCTCGCGCCTGGCCAGGTCCCAGATTCGGATGGTGCGGTCGGCGCCCGCCGAGGCGAGCAGCGCGCCGTCGGGCGAGAAGGCGAGGCCGCGCACCAGACCTTCGTGTCCGCTCAGCTCGGCGATTCGGGCGCCGTCGGCGGCGCTCCACAGCAGGATGTGCCCGCTCTTGCCCGAGGTCGCGAGCGTCTTGCCGTCCGGCGAGTAGATGACCCCGTAGGTCGTCAGCCCGTCGCCTTCGAGCCGCATCAGCGGCTGGCCGGTCTTCGCGTCCCAGACCCGGCCCGCGCCGTCGTAGGCGCCGGCGGCCAGCGCCCGCCCGTCGGGCGAGAACTCCAGGGTGCCGAGCGCGTCCTCGACCCGCAGCAGGCGCGCGGGCTCGAAGTTGAAGTGGTAGCGCGCCTGCAGCGCCGTCGAGGCCGCGCGCACGCGCAGGTGGCGGCCGCGCGGGAAATCCTCCTCGAAGCCCGGCTGGAACCCCGGGCTCGTCGGGTGTGCCGGGTTGTGGCGCAGCGACATCGCGGCGAAGCCGTAGGCCGAGACAAAGCGGTAGTCGGCGAGCTGGCGATCGGCGCGCTCGGCGTAGGCGCCGGCGAGGTTGAGCTCGGCCTCGAGCCTCTGGCGCTGCTCCTCCTGGCGCGCCTGCGTCTGCTTGCCGAGGGCGACCGAGACGACCACCAGCGCGCCGACGACCGCGAGCAGCGCGACCAGCGAGGCGATGACCGCGCCGCGGTGCTCGGCGGCGAAGCGCCGCAGCAACTCCCACGGGCTGTAGGCGTAGGCCCGGACGCGCCCGCCGGTCATGTAGGCGCCGATCTCGTCGGCCAGCTCCTTGGCGGTCTGGTAGCGGTCCTTCTTGTCGCGCTGCAGCGCCTTGTGCGCTATCGCCGCGAGCTCGACCGGCGCCTCCGGGCAGAGGGAGCGCACGTCGCGCACGCCGCCGAGCATCGCGCGCGCGATGCGCGCCTCCTTCACCCCGCTGGAGAAGGGCGCCTCGCCCGTCAGCAGCTTGTAGAGCACCGCGCCCAGGCCCCAGACGTCGGTGCGCTCGTCGATCTCCTCGCCGCGGGCCTGCTCTGGGCTCATGTAGGAAGGGGTCCCGAGCGCGAGCCCGTCGCCGGTCAGGTTCGGATCGGTGGGCAGGCTCGCGGCCGAATTGCTCGCGGTCGAGTCTGGTGCGCACTTGAGCTTGGCGAGGCCCCAGTCGAGCAGCACCGTCTCGCCGAACTGCCCGAGCATCACGTTGGCCGGCTTCAGGTCGCGGTGGATGACGCCGCGGCTGTGGGCGTAGGCGATGGCCTTGCAGGTGTCCCAGAACGCGCCGAGCAGGGTGAGCCGCTCCTTCAGGTCGCGGCACTTGCTCAGCTTGCTCGAGAGCGTCTCGCCGTGGACGAGGCGCATCGTGTAGTAGAGCCGGCCGTCGGTGCGCCGGCCCGCCTCGTGGACGGGGACGATGTTCGGGTGCTCGAGCCGGGCGGCGACGCGCGCCTCGAGAAAGAAGCGGCCCTCGGCTTGCGTCTGCGGCGTGTCGGGGTCGTGGATCATCTCCTTCAGCGCGACCCGGCGCCCGAGGTGCTTGTCGAAGACGTTGAGCACGCGGGCCTGGCCGCCGCGCCCCTCGACGTAGATCTCCTCGTAGCGGCCCGGCTGCTCGGCGCCGATCCCGGCGGCGAACGGGAAGTCGGGCGGCAGCGGATCGATCGTGCTCGCGCCCGTCCCCTCGAGCGAGGTGTGGCTCTCCGACTCGACGGCGGCCTGCTCGCTGGCGCTCGCCTCGGGCGCGCGCGCCGGGAGCGTCTCGTCGCGCGACGCAAGCGGCCGCTCGGGACGGGTCGGCCCGGTCGGTTCGTGCAGCTTCACTGCGTCGCGGGGGGGGCGCGCCAAGGGCTCCTCCAGAGAACGGTGCCAATTGTCGCACGGCTGTACGGGAGACCAAGACTTCGGGTAGCGGGCGCTTTGGTCAGCGGGAGAGTGAAGTAGAGCTCTGCCGTGGCTAGCGTGGGCGAAGTCGGGCCCTCCCCGTTCGCCCCTCGAGCCCGTGCGGCGGCTGCGCCTCTCGCTGCGGTTCGATAGTCTCCGCGCCGCAGCCCGACCTCCCCTCTTGCCGAGCGGGGAGGTCACCGCCGAATCGGAAACCGTCATGCGCTACCGCGATTGGGTTCTCCAGCAGATTGAGGCACGCCGTCCCTCCGCGGAGCCGGTTGTCGAAACGGCGGTCCAAAACCTGGTGGACGCCCTTGCCGCGTTTCGCAGGGGCAATCGGCAGGTATTTGGGCTCGACGTCGCCCGCATCGAGGAGGACTTTCGGCCGGCGCTCGAGACGGCGGTCGTGAACGCGCTCAGCGAGTGGCGGCAGCACTTCGAGGACGAGTCCGACAACGTCTCGCTTCTTGAGCTGGGCAAGGTGGCCCGGCTCTATGGGGTCGAAGCGCTGAAGCTCGCGAAGCGGTTCCCGCTGCGGTGTGATCCGCTGGGGAGCCGGGAAGGCCTTTCTCGCGCATGGCTCGCGCGGCTCGAGCGGCTGGACGAGGCGATGGCTGGCGAGGGGCGGCTCGATCTCGAGGCCATTCATTGGGTGGGCCTCGCCCTTTGGGATGAAGAGGAGAAGGGAGGGCCGCCGGAGGTCGCCTCCGCAGTTTTCGACGAGTCGCATCTCTACGAGCTCGCGCTGCGCTACGAGTCGGGCCACGGGCGCCCGTTCCCGCGGGAGATCGCCGCGTTCGTCGCGACGGCCGATGGGATCTTCATCGACGACGATCCCTTTATCCTCCCGGTGAGCGCGTGGTCGTGGGAGGACCGCGGCCTCTGCATCGGCCGGGGTGGAAGCCCCCAGGGCTCTCTGGTGGTCGAGGGGACGGGAAAGAAGCTGTTGCAGTCGAAGGTCGTGGACCTGGACGACGATGGTGTCTGCCGCGCCCGCTACAAGAGCTTCGCGGCGCTCGTGGATGCCATGCTCGGCGACTAGTACACCGTCCCGCAAGTTGCTTCCGGGTTGAGCGATAGGGGGCCAAGGCTGCATAAGGACGCATGCCCGGCCCGTCAGCACGCTCCGTCAGTTCTCTCTCCGTCTGCCAAGGCGGAGTTTGAAGAAATCGCCCGCAGCACCACCGCGCCGTTTCGCACGGTCCAGCGAGCGAAGATTGCGCTACTCGCCGCACAGGGAAGGACCA
>JBMNNX010000218.1:0-11567 GCA_050942745.1 Myxococcales bacterium | reverse complement strand
AAGGAGGCGGCGCCACGGCGCTCTCCGGCGTGCTCACCCGCGTGCCCGGCGGCACGTGCACCGCGGCGTCGATGGCGGCGACGAGCTCGCGGTCCTGGCGGTCGAATTCAGCCAGGTCGTCGCTCAGGCGCTGCTCGAGCACCTGAAGCTGCAGCAGGTCGTGCTGGGCGGCCTTGCCCGACTCGTAGCGTGCGCGCACCACCTCGAGGAGCTGCCCGACGAGCGCCAGGTGCTCCCTGGTGACGCCCTCGAGCTGGCGCACCAGCGCCAGGCGCCAATAGAGGTCCTGCACCAGGCCCGTCAGCGCGTTCTGCTTCTCGCGCAGCGACTGGCGCGCGACGTCCACCTTCGAATCGGCGAGCGCCTTGCGCGCGGAGTTCTTGCTCGGCGCGGGGATGGTCTGCCGCACGCTGAGCTGAATGCCGCTCATCGGATCGACCCCGGGATACGGCGAGGTCAGCGGCATGCTGCCGTACTCGACCGAAGCGACGGGATCGCTCCAGAGGCCCGCCTGCTCGGCGGCGTGTTCGAGCGCTTCGATCTGCGCGGCGACCGCCTCGAGCTCGGGGTTGGCCTCGAGCACGGCGCGCGAGAGCGCCTCCGGGCTGTCGAGAACTGGAGCGGGCGCGCCGCTCGCGCTTCTGGGAAGGCCGGCAATGAGCAGTGGGATCAGCCAGGTGCACGGTCGCATGACGAGGTGCCATCTCCTTACTGGGGGAGGCCTACTGCAGCGACCGTACCGACCTGTTTTCCCCTGTGAGCCGCGCTACTTCGCCACGTTCGTGTGATCGCGGCGGTCACACTGTGGCGAGCGGCGTCAGGGGACTCGGACCGCCGAACCCGGCACGGTGCCGCGTGCGCCGTCGGTAGGGGCGCATGGCAATGCGCCCGTCGCCGAACCCGACACGGTGCCGCGGCCACTCGTTCATGGAGCGAACGCTTCTCGACGGCGCGAGAGCCCGCTCGTCCACCAGCCGGATCTGCAAGCGCGCGCTCGCCGGCCTGCCTTCGGCGACCGGTGCCGCGGCGCTAGAAGCTCGAGAGGAGGCTTCTCGCATGGCCGATAGCCCGCTGCCGCCCACCGATCTCGTCCTTCATGCCATCCGGAAGGAAATCGCAGGGACGAACGAGCGCCTGGACGCAACCCGCGAGGAGCTCTCGGCAGGCCTGAAGCAGACCAACGAGCGCCTGAGCGCGACCTGCGGTGGGCTCTCCGCCCTCCTGGACCAGACCAACGAGCGTCTCGACGATCTGCAAGCTTCCACCGCCCAGCTGCTCACTGAGCTCGACACCAAGCTCGATCGCTTGGATGCCTCGCTGACCCTACGGCTCGAACGCTCGGCGCGCGGCTCGAAAGCCTCCTCACCGGCTAGGACGAGCAGTGCCTCCAGAGGCGCGTACAGGCGCTCGCGCCGCACAGCGGCCCACCGGCTGCGCACGAAGCCGAGCGGAATCCGGGAAGAAGCCGCCAGACGAACCGTAGAGCCGCAGCCGGCGGCGCGTCCTCACGCTCGACCGCGTCGTGCTCTTCCCGTGCGCCCCAACGCGATGCGGGCTGCGGCGCGACCAGCCTGGCCTTCTCTGTCGGCGCGCTGCGCCCCTCGGCATGGCCGAAGGGCTCCGCCTGCCGCGCCGGCCCTGACTCGACAGGTCGGGCCGCGCGCCGCGTCTCGCCACAGCCCGGGCGGCTTCGACACCGGGCCTCGGTGCCTGCTATAGAGGTCACATCACGGGGGGGCGATGGCTGGCGACGGTAACCGACGCGGCATCCGGCAGGCTTTCCTGGCGGAGCTGCGCGCAAACACCGAGAGGTCATCGAAATGAGCCGCAACTATTCTTCCGACGCGATCATCGACCTGCCGCGCATGAGCAGCCACCACGCTCTCACGCTCGGCTCGCAAGTCCTCAACGCCATTCCCGCCGAGCAGATCCCGACCCTCGTGCAGCGGCCCTACTACCGCGTGAGGGACCACTGGGAGAACCTCCGCAAATGCGTCATGTCGAGCAACGCTCCGGCCGCGACTCCGGCCTCGAGGAATGCGGACAGCGAGTTCGATCAGGCCTGGTGCGCGCTCGACGAGTTCCTCTCGAGCTGGTCGCGGCTGCCTTCCAGCTGCCCGCAGGCCGACAAGGCGCGCGCGCTGCGCGCGGCGCTCTATCCAGATGGCAGGCTTTTCACCAAGGCCGACTACCGAACCGAGTGGGCCGAGGGCGAGTGGCGCCTCGCGAAGCTGTCGGAAGAGGCCAACGCCGCGCTCATCGCCGAAATCGGCGGGCAGCCATTCGTCACGCGGCTCCGCGCGGCCCACCAGAACCTCGGCGAAGTGCTCGGCATGCAGAAGGAACGGCCCGAGCTGCGCGAGTCGCTCGAGTCGTTCTGCGGCGCGCTGCGCTCGTACATCATGCACGTCGCTGTCTATGCGGAGAGCGAGGAACCCGGCGCCGAGGAGCTCGCCGAGAAGCTGCTCGCCCCGGTTGTCACCTGGAAGAACAAGCAGGCGCGCCCGCGGACCGATGACGGCGACGCGCCCGAACCGCAGCCCGAGCCGGTCGAGCCCGGTTAGGCCAGCCGACGGGTCGGACCGTCGAACGCGGCGGAGCTCGAGCTCGGGCTCCGCCGTTCTCATCTTCTCCGCCGCTTTCGTCGGCCGCTGCTCCGGATGACGAGAGCGCGCCGTCAACAGCGCCGCCGCGTCATCCGGAACACCTGGCAGGCGCAACCGATTGCGCCAGTCCGTGATCCTGATTGCCCGCGAGCCCAACCAACTCCGTGCGGCTCTGACCGGGATTACCGCGCGAGGTCAGTCGCTTGCGTTGCCCGGTGACCCGGATTACCCGCGGGTCAGTCGCTTGCGTTGCTCGGTGACCCGGGTCACCCGCGGGGTCAGTCGCTTGCGTTGCCCCGTGACCCGGATTACCCGCGAGGTCAGTCGCTTGCGTTGCTCCGTGACCCGGATTACCCGCGGGGTCAGTCGCTTGCGTTGCCCCGTGACCCGGATTACCCGCGGGGTCAGTCGCTTGCGTTGCTCCGTGACCCGGATCACCCCCCGATTGGGGGAGGCTCCAGTGACAAGCGGCCCCGATCTCCTCACAACCGGGGGCGCCTTCGCCCGGTAGTGGAGGCGCAAAACCACGACCTGGCCCTACCCCGGCATCCGCAGCAGCCGCGCGTTGATCGCCACGATCACCGTGCTCAGCGACATCAGCGCGGCCCCGAGCGCCGGGCTGAGCAGGATGCCCGCCGAGTGCGCGACGCCCGCGGCGAGCGGGATGGCGACGAGGTTGTACCCGGTCGCCCAGACCAGGTTCTGGACCATCTTGCGGTAGGTCGCCTTGGCGAGCCCGATGATCGCGGCCGCGTCGAGCGGGTTGCTCTTCACCAGCACGATGTCGGCGGTCTCGAGCGCGACGTCGGTGCCCGCGCCGATGGCGATGCCCACGTCGGCCTGCGCGAGCGCGGGCGCGTCGTTCACCCCGTCGCCGGTCATCGCGACGAGCAGCCCGCGCGCCTGGACCTCCTTCACCTTCTCGGCCTTCTTGTCCGGCAGCACCTCGGCGAAGACCTCGTCGAGGCCAATCTCGCGGGCGACCCAGTCGGCGACCTGTCGGTTGTCGCCGGTGACCATCATGCAGCGGACGCCCATTCCCTTGAGCCGGGCGATCGCCTCGCGCGACTCGGGCCGGATGATGTCGGCGAGCGCGATGACCGCCTCGGGCCGGTCCTCGACGAGCAGGTAGACGACGGTCTTGCCCTGCGCGGCGAGGGCTTCGACGCGCTCGTCGCCCGCCTCGATCCCGCGCTCGCGCAGGTAGCCGGGGCTGACGACCTTCACCTGGCGCCCCGCGACCTTTGCCTGTGCGCCCTTGCCGGGGATCGCGCGGAAGTCCTCGACCGGCAGGCGCCGCTCGCTCGCCTCGGCGATTCCCTTGGCTATCGGGTGCTCGGAGTAGGTCTCGAGCGAGGCCGCGAAGGCGAGCGCCTCGTCGCGCTGCAAATCCCCGAGGAGCACGACGTCGGTGACCCCGAAGCGGCCCTCGGTCAGCGTGCCGGTCTTGTCGAAGAGCATCGCCTGGATGTTGCGGGCGCGCTCGAAGGTGGCGCGGTTGCGGATGAGCAGGCCGTGCGAGGCCGAGAGCGCCGTCGAGACCGCGACGACCAGCGGCGCGGCAAGCCCGAGCGCGTGCGGGCAAGTGATGACCATGACGGTCACTGTCCGCTCGAGCGCGAACTCGAAGCCCGGGTTGCTCAGCAGCAGCCAGGCCGCCAGCGTCGCCGCGCCGACGCCGAGCGCGATGAGCGTGAGCCAGAACGCGGCGCGGTTGGCGAGGTCCTGGGTGCGCGACTTGCTCTGCTGCGCCTCTTTGACCAGGGCGATCACCTGCGCGAGGAACGAGCCCGCGGCCGAGGTGGAGACCTCGACGGTGATGGCGCCCTCGCCGTTGATCGCCCCGCCGATGACCTTGGCGCCGGGCGCCTTGGCGACCGGCCGCGACTCGCCGGTGAGCATCGCCTCGTTCACCGAGGTCTCGCCTTCGACGACCACGCCGTCGGCAGGCACCTTCTCGCCGGGCTTGACCACCAGCTTGTCGCCGGGGCCGAGGCTGTCCACCGGGACGTCCTCGATAGAGCCGTCGGGGCTCAGCTTGTGCGCCTCGGAGGGCAGCAGCCGCGCCAGCTCCTCGAGCGCGCGCGAGGCGCCCATCACCGACTTCATCTCGAGCCAGTGCCCGAGGAGCATCACGTCGATCAGGGTCGCGAGCTCCCAGAAGAAGACCCCGCCGCTGACGCCGAAGACGACGGCCGAGCTGTAGGCGTAGGCAACGGTTATCGCCAGGCCCACCAGCGTCATCATGGCCGGGCTGCGCGCCTTGAGCTCTTCGGCCAGGCCTTTGAGGAAGGGCTCTCCGCCGTAGAAGTAGACGAACGACGAGAGGAGCCACAGCACGTAGAGCTCGCCGTTGAAGGTGAGCGTCTCGCGCAGGCCCAGCGCGCCCTGGATCATGGGCGAGAGCGCGAGGATGGGGACCGTGGCGACGAGCGAGACCCAGAAGCGCCGCCGGAAGTCGGCGACCATCGTCTCGTGATGGCCGGCGTGCTCCGCCGGGTGCTCGGGCTTTCCCGTCGCGCCGCGGGTGATCTGCTGGCGCTCGCGGCCGTATTCGCCCGCGTGCTCGTGCGCGCGCTCGCCGTGTGGCGAGTGGTCGTGCCCCTTCATCCGGCCGCTCCTCGCTTCGTCGGGCGCGCCTGGCGCCTGCCGGCAGATCGCCGAAGCCCACGCCGGGCGCTCGCCCGCTCAAAAGCTATGGAGCCGGATGGAGACCGGTCTCAGGCCGCTCGCCGCACGCACGTCGAGCGATCGAGCAGTCTTCGCTGCCCCGGGGGAGCGCCGTCGGACGATCAATCACGGGCGCGCGCGCCGCGAAGCGGCTCGGCGCCCGAACAGCCGTTCACGCGGGGGCTGCATCGACGATGGAGTAGGTGTCCTGCCGCAGCATTCGGTGCTCGACCCCGGTCGAGGCGAGCCAGGCCTCCAGGGTCTCCGCAGGAAAGCCGGGCTGGCCCTGATCGAGGTTGACCGCGACGAGCGAGAAGCGCACCGGCGCGCGGCGCGACAGCTCCATCAGCGAGTCGAGCAGGCTGAGCGAGTCCTTGCCGCCGGAGACCGCGACCATGGTCCGGTCGTTGGCCTCGATGAGGCCGAAGTCGTGGATGGCCCTGCCCATGTCGTTGAGCAGGCGCTTCTGCAGTCGGCTCACGCGTGACCTCCGCGCGTGGGCTCGAGAACCGCCCACAAGTGCCCGATGCTGCCTACGGCGACGGCCTCGAGGATCGAGCCGGCGCGCTCGGCGAACGCGCGCGTCGCCTCCTCGCCCACCGCGGTGACGAGCTCGGCCGAGCGCTCCTCGATCCGGGAGCGGATGGCTGCCCAGTGCTCGCGGTACTGCCGGGTTGTGTCGCACTGGAGCAGGGGCGAGAGCCCGGCGCGCTCAAACAGCGCGCGGTACGCGGCGAACCCGGGCGGCGGGGCGATTCCCCATAGCGAGACGACCGCGGGCGAGGCGCGCTCCGCGTCGCCGCAGTGGTAGTCGGTCACGCTGAAGGCCCCGCCGGGCGCGAGCAGCCGCGCGATCTTCGCCAGCGCCCTCGGCTTGTCGTCGAGGTAGCAGAGCACGTCGTGGGCGAGCACCAGGTCGAAGCTCTCGCCTGCGGGCAGTGCGTCGATGTCGCTCTGCAGCAGCACGACGCGCGACTCCAGGCCTTCGGTTGCGAGCAACCGGCGCGCCTCCTCGAGCATGTCCGCGGAGGGGTCCACGGCGGTGACGCGGGCGTTCGCATCGCGTGCCCACCAGAGCGTCGTCGCGCCGCGGCCGCAGCCGAGGTCGAGCACCCGCGGCTTGGCGCAATGGCCGATCAGGCGCCGGAGCAGGCCGAAGGGCGATTCGCCGAGCGGGTTGTTGTGGCGCCTGCCAATGATCTGGCTGATGCGCACGTGCGCGCTGTCGTAGATGGCGCTCATGCCTTCCTCCGGCCTCCCGCGAGCGCGGAGGGCAGCGCCTGCGCCAGGTCGGCGATAAGGTCGTCGGGCGCCTCGAGGCCGACCGAGAGCCGGAAGAGCGAGCCGTCGATGCCGGCCTTCTTGCGCTGCGCCTCGGGGATGGAGCCGTGCGTCATCGTCGCCGGGTGGCAGCAGAGCGACTCGACGCCGCCCAAGCTCTCGGCGAAGGAGAAAACCTGGAGGCTGCGCGCGAAGCGCTCGGCGGCCGGTCGCCCGCCGGCGAGCGAGAACGAGACCATCCCGCCGAAGCCGCGCATCTGGCGGCGCGCGAGCGCGTGCTGCGGATGCGCCTTGAGCCCCGGGTAGTGGACCTTGCGAACCTTCGGGTGCGACGAGAGGTAGTCGGCGACAGCCCGCGCGTTCTCGAGGTGGCGCGCCACGCGGACCTCGAGCGTCTTCACGCCGCGCAGCGTGAGCCAGGCGTCGAAGGGGCTGGGCACCGCGCCGGCCGCGTTCTGGTGGAACTTGAGCACCTCGTGGACCTGCTCGTCGCTGGTGAGGACCGCGCCGCCGACCACGTCGGAGTGGCCGCCGAGGTACTTGGTGGTGCTGTGGACGACCAGGTCGGCGCCGAGCGCGAGCGGCTGCTGCAGCGCCGGCGTGGCGAAGGTGTTGTCCACCGCGAGCAGGACTTTGCGGCGGCGAAGCTGGCGGGCGACCGCGGCGATGTCGCAGAGTTGCAGGAGCGGGTTGGTCGGCGTCTCGAGCCAGACCAGGCGCGTGTCGTCGCGCAGCGCGGCGCCGACCGCCGCCGGATCCCGAGCGTCCACGTAGGTGGTGTCGATGCCGACCGGGCGCAGCAGCCGCTCGAAGAGCCGGTAGGTGCCGCCATAGAGATCGTTGCCGGCGACGAGGTGATCGCCCGGCTTCAGGAGCGAGGCGACCGCGCGCGTGGCGGCGAGGCCCGACGCGAAGGCGAGCCCGAAGCGCGCGCCCTCGAGCGCGGCGAGGCAGGTCTCGAGCGCCGCGCGGGTCGGGTTGCCGGTGCGCGAGTACTCGAAGCCGAGATGCTCGCCGATGCCGCGCTGGGTGTAGGTCGTGCTGAGGTGAATCGGGATGACGGTCGATCCGCTGGACGGATCGGGCGGCTGTCCGGCGTGGATTGCCCGGGTTGCGAACTTCACGGCGTGACCTCCTTTGGGCGAGTCCAGAAGCTGACCAGGTCGCTGCAGGTGAGCACGCCCGCGAGCGCGCCCTCGCGGCTGACGACGACGAGCGGGTGCCCGACGAGCAGGAGGCGACTCACCTCGGCGACGTCGGCGCAGGCATCGACCTGCGGCGCGGGTCGGCCCATCACCTCGCCGACGGTGCGGGCGCTGGCCGCGCCGGCCACGGCGCCGTCGCGCAGCAGGCGCACGAGCCCGCTCTCGTCGATGCCGCCGACGAGGCGGCCGGCATCGATGACCGGCAGGTGCGAGATGCCGTGCTGGTGCATCCGGCTCACGGCCTCGGACACGGGGCAGCCTGGCTCGGTCGCGATGAGGGGCGTGAACCGCTTCTCGCGCAGGACGTCGACCCGCGCTCACGCGGGCGGCGGCCTCCTCGATGAAGCCACGGGCGCGCATCCAGTCGTCGGAGAAGAGCTTGGAGAGGTAGTTGCGGCCGGTGTCGGGCAGCAGCGCGACGACGGTCTTGCCCGGCTCGAGCCGCTGCGAGTAGCGCACCGCTGCGGCGACGGCGGCGCCGGAGGATCCGCCGACGAGCAGGCCCTCCTCTCGCGCGAGCCTGCGCGCCGTGTGGAAGGCCTCGCGATCGCTGACGCGGATGAAGTCATCCACGACCTGCCTGTCGAAGTTGGCGGGTATGAAGTCCTCGCCGATGCCTTCGACGTGGTAGGCGCGCGGCGCGTCGCCCGAGAGGATCGAGCCCTCGGGATCGGCGACGACGCCCCTGACCTTCGGGTTCCTCGCCTTCAGATAGCGACCGATGCCGGAGACGGTGCCGCCGGTCCCTGCGCCGGCGACGAAGACGTCGAGCTTGCCTTCGGTGTCTTCCCAGATCTCGGCGGCAGTAGCGCGGAAGTGGATCTCGGGGTTGGCCGGATTGGAGAACTGGTCGGGCCGAAAGGCGTTGGGGATCTCGCGAGCGAGCCGGTCGGCGACGTTGTTGTAGGCCTGGGGCGAGTCGGGCGGCACGTTGGTCGGCGTGATGACGACCTCGGCGCCGTAGGCCTCGAGGAGGCGGATCTTCTCCTCGCTCATCTTGTCGGGGAGCACGAAGACGCAGCGGTAGCCCTTGACCGCGGCCGCCTGCGCCAGGCCGACGCCGGTGTTGCCCGCGGTCGCCTCGACTATCGTCCCGCCGGGCTCGAGCCGCCCGTCGCGCTCGGCCGCCTCGATCATCGCCACGCCGATGCGGTCCTTGACGCTGCCGCCCGGGTTGAGCGCCTCGAGCTTGCCGAGCAGCAGCACCGGAAGCTCGCCAGCGATCTTGTTGAGCCGAACCAGCGGAGTCCGGCCGATCGCGCCCAGGATGTTCTCTCGGTAGTTCATTCGCCCTGCCCTTCCCGGCCGGCGTGAGCCGGCTCGAAACGAGCCGCCGGACGGCCCTTCGGCACTGGGCCCGCGTGCCGTGCGCTCGGGACGATTGCTCGGGTCGCCGGTCGGCTCGGGCCGAATAGTACAGTAATACGCTCAACATGATGGGCATTCCGCCGAGAGGGCGACCTGAGCGACCGAGCGACGCCTGGGGGAAATGGAGGCGAGGGACCAAGGGTGGGCACCGAAAACCCGCGAGGTAAGCCGCTCTGCCGCCGACACCGGGCGCCTGGCGTCGGTCGAAACGGCAGAGGCCTGCCGCCGGGAGGCTCGAGCGGCCACCGACCACACCCCGAGGCTCACCGGGGAGAAGGTTGGTCATCCGCAGGGGGACGACGGGATAGCCAGGTCGTCTCAGTCCACGGCGGAGCTTCGGCGCGGTCGCGCTCCGCTCGGGCAATCACGCAATCGCGCGGTCGGCGCTGGGGGAGAGCCGTGCCGCCAGGCTCAACGGGCGAGCACCGCTGCTGGACGCCGAATCCGCGCAGAACGCGGAGCTCTCGACGCGCCCGCCCCGGTTCGCGCTCCGAACGTCAGCCGACCGAATGCGGGGCGGCGCCGGGCCCGATAGCCCGCTCAATCCACCCGCCGCCGGCGACGACTTCCCCGTCATAGAGGACCGCCGCCTGCCCCGGCGCGACCGCGCGCTGGGGCTCGTCGAACCGAACCTCGGCGAGCCCGGGCTCGACGATCGTGACCGACGCCGGCGCCGGCGTGTGCCGCGAGCGAATCTGCGCCGCGCAGCGCTGTGGCAACGACCGGTCGGTAAGCAGCCTCACGACGAGCCCCGCGGACCACAGGTCGCGAGGCTCGGTGGTGACGACGACGTTCGCGTTCTCGCCATCGATCGCGCAGACGAAGGCCGACTTGCCCAGCGCCACGCCAAGCCCGCGGCGCTGCCCGATGGTGAAGCGGTGCAGGCCGTCGTGGCGCCCGACGATCCGGCCGCTGGTATCAACGATGTCGCCAGAGCGCGGCTCGTCGCCGTAGCGCAGCCGCAGCGACTCGGCGAAGTCGGCGCCCGAGCCGAGGCAGGCGTCCTGGCTCTCGCGCCGCTCGGCGGTCGCCAGCCCGAGCTCGCGGGCGAGCTCGCGCACCTGAGGCTTCGTCAGCTCGCCGAGCGGCAGCAGCGTGCGCTCGAGCTGCACCTGTCCCAGCGCGAAGAGGAAGTACGACTGGTCCTTCGCCCGATCGAGCGGCCGGGCGAGCGCGAGCCGGCCCTCGCGGTCGATGATGCGCGCGTAGTGGCCGGTCGCGATGCGGCCGGCGCCCAGCGCCAGGGCCTTGTCGAGGAGCAGGCCGAACTTGATGCGCTCGTTGCAGAGGATGCAGGGGCTCGGGGTGCGCCCGCGGGCGTACTCGCGCCAGGCAGGCTCGAGCACGAGGCGCGAGAACTCGCGGCGGCAGTCGAGCAGCATGTGCTCGATGCCGAGCTGGTCGGCCACCCGGCGCGCGTTGAGCACCGCGTCAACTCCGCAGCACGAGCGCGCGAGCCCCCGGTCCTCGCAGGGGTTGAGCTGCAAGGTGACGCCGAAGACGTCCCACCCGTCGCGCTTGAGCAGGGCGGCGACGACGCTCGAGTCAACCCCGCCGCTCATGGCGACGAGCACGCGCTTGTTCGCGCCCATCCTCAGCCTCCCGGATCAGCCGCGGAGAAGGCAGGCGACGTTCTCCGCGTCGAGCATGCCCTCGAGCTTGCGTCCGTTGACGAAGACGGTCGGCGTCCCGGTGACGCCCTGCGCGTCGGCGGCGTCCATGTGCCTGTCGAGCTCCAGCGCGGTCTCGCGCGAGGAGAGGCAAGCCTCGAATGCGGCCCGGTCGAGCCCGAGCCCCGCGGCCGCCTCGGCGAGGGCAGCAGGATCGCTCAGGCGCTTGGAGAAGATGCGGCCGGCCATCTCCGAGCCGCGCCCGAGCTTCTCGGCGCAGATGGCGGCCTTGGCCTGCGTGCAGGCGCCCGGATGCATCTGCCGGCGCATCGCGCGGTTGCACTCCTGATCGAGCGGATAGTGCCGGTGCTCGACGCGCGCCCTGCCGCTGGCGCGCAGGCGCTCGAGCGCGTCGTTCGCCTTCTCGCACCACGGACACTGGAAGTCGCTGTAGACGACGAGCTCGATCGGGCCGGTCTCGCCAGCGGCCGCGCGCGCCCGGGTGAATTGGCAGAGGTTCGCCACCGGCGCGAACCCCCGCGGCCAGACGCCCCAGGCGACGAAGAGCACGAGCGCCGGCACCCCGAGCGCGAGCGCCACCCGCCCCTGGCGCTGCCGCCAGAAGCGCCGCTCGCCGCGCAGCGACTCGCGCAGAGGCTCGCCTGCGCTCCGGGTCGCCCAGATTCCCGTGCCGAGCAGACCGAGGCTTATCCCGTAGAGCACCGCGCACAGCGGACAGAGCACGCCGATGGAGGTCGCGGAGACGACGCCGAGCACGACCGAGAGCCCGGTCGCGAAGCCGCCGGCGACCAGGAGCACCAGCGCGG
>JBMNNX010000217.1:0-11604 GCA_050942745.1 Myxococcales bacterium | reverse complement strand
TCGAGGCCGAGCTTCTGATCGCGCTCGAGGCTCAAAGGAAGGGCCGGCAGGCTGCGCAGCGTGAAGAGGTCGCTGCTGCCCAGCACCAGCGTCAGGCCGTTCACCTCGAGCTCGCCCCACCCGCCGTTCTGCACGGTGATGGGCTTGGTGAGCACCCAGCCCTTGGGCACCTTGCCGAACTCGATCGACTCGGGGGCGACCGCGTGCGGCTCGGTGACCATCCCGACGACCGGCACCCTGAACTGCCGCGCGCTCGGGTCGTTGGTCGTCAGCTCGACGTAGGCGTCGATGTCGCCGGCGGTTTCCGAGGAGAGCCAGACCATGACCTCGACCGACTCGAGCGGCGCGAGCGTGAGGCTCGTCGCTTCGTTGGGGAGCGTCACCGCCAGGTTCGGGTTGCCGAGGACCCGGACGGACTCGATCTCGAGAGGCGCGCCGCCGCGGTTGACGACCTCGATGCCCGCGCGCTTCTGCGTGCCCTTCTCGACCCGCCCGAAGTCGAGCCCCTCGGCCGGCAGCGCCGCCACGGTCGGATCCGGCAGGCTCGTGCCGACGGCGATGACCTCGACCGGCGGGACCATGTCGCCGGCAGCCCTCACGAGCAGCTTCGCCTCGGAGTAGGCCGCTCCCTGCGGCGCGTAGCCGATCTGAACCTCCGAAGACATGCCCGGCGCGAGCCCGAGCGACGGCAGCGCCTGGGCCTGGATGGTCGGCTCGTCGCTGACGACCGCCGAGATGGCCAGGCTCAAGTTGCCCGAGCCCGCGTTCGAGACCGTCAAGGGGAGCGACTTCGACTCGCCGGGGCTCACCGCGCCGAAGACGAGCCGCTCGGGTGAGGCCACCAGCACCGGCTCACCGACCAGCCTGCGCAGCAGCGGCACCGAGACCTCGCCCGGCGGGATGCGGTTGCCGTCCTCTTCGGGCGAGGCGTCGGTGTAGGTGACCAGCAGCTTGACGTCGCCTTTCACCGGGCCGCCGATGGGCCGGTAGCGCACCGAGACCTTGAACTGCTCGTTGACGATGGCCGGCGCCTCCAGCTCGGACTCGATGCTGAACTCGGCGCGGCCAGGCTCGGAGAGCACGACGCGCTTGATGGCAAGCTTCCGTGGTCCCACCTGGCGGACGGTCACGTCGAGGGTCTCGTCGCAGCCAGGCTTGACGCACTTGAAGGTGAGCCACCTCGGCTCGGCCTCAAGCCCCGGGGGCTTGGGCTCGGTGACGACCGGCTGGACCGGCTCCGAGCAGCCCAGGGCGAAAAGCGCGAGCAGCGCGAAGCCCGGCCCGAAGGCGCGGCCCGGCGGGCCCCAGCGCATTCGGGCGCCGGCAGCGCCGGCCCTCATCTGCACTTCAGTTTGCATCGCTCTCCTCTTCCGGCCCTACTGCAGCCGGAACTGGCCGTTCTGGCGGACCAGGTTGAAGGCGTAGACGAAGTCGCCGCGGCGGTGGAGCGTCGCCGGGACCTCGGCGATGACCGAGCCGTTCACGTAGACGGTCACCATCGCCGTGGTCGCGCTGCGGCTGAAGCAGGTGTTCTCGATCATGTTGCCGATGTCTTCGCCGTCGAGCTGGATGGTCCCGCTGCTCAGCCCGCCGGCGAGCGCCTCGACCGACAGGCCGAGCAGCGAGGCGAGCAGGTCGGTCGGCAGCGCCGCGCAGTCCTGGACGTAGTGGAGCATCACCCGGTAGGTCCCGTCGCGCTGCGGGTCGACGAGGATGATGCGCTCGGGCTCCTCCTTGACTCCGTACGCCAGCCAGCTCGGCGTGCCGAACTCGTCCCAGTTCTGCGGGTTGGGCTCGTGCTTGTTGCAGACGAAGCCGTAGGGGTGCTCGAGGGTCAGATCGACGTTGCGCAGGTCTTCGTCGAACGCGCTGTCCGAGCCGTTCTCGTAGGCGAGCTCGATCTTGACGACCTGGGTGCCGAGCTGGTTGACGCCGGTGGCCGACACCGGGATCGAGATGCTCGCCCGCGACGGATCGTTCGACTCGAGCACCAGCACCCCGGAGAGCTGGCCGGTGGCCGTCGGGGTGAGCAGGACCTCGAGCTCGATGAACCTGCCCGGATCGATGGGCTCGACGACCGCCGGCAGCGCCATGAAGTCGGTCGAGAGCCCGGTCGCCCACCGGTGGCTGATCATCAGCGGTGAGCCGCCCTGGTTGACCACAGTGATGCGTTCGATGACCGTCTTGCCGATCTGCGCCTCGCCGAAGACGACCTGGTCCGGCGAGACCGACAGCACCGGAGGGGTCTCGGAGGTGCCGCGAATCGGCAGGCTGACTACGCCGACCGACTCCGAGTCGGTCTCGACGACCACGAAGGCCTCGTGGCTGCCGACCTCGCGCGGGTGGTAGAGGACGGTGACCGTCAGGCCGGCGCGCTGATCGACCGAGAGTGGCGCGAGCTGGAGCGTCTCCGCGGGGCTGCCTTCGACGGAGAAGGCGTCGCTGCTCGCCGGATCGATGCGCACCGCCCTGATGCCGAGCTGAGCGGTTCCGTTTCCCGCGTTGGCGAGCCGCAGCGTGCGCGAGCCTTCGCGCCCGACCGCGACGTAGCCAAAGTCGATGACACCAGGTGTCGCCCTAAGCTCGGGGACGCCGTCGAAGTGGGCGCGCAGCGGCACCTGCAGCTCGGGGAACTCGGCGTCGTCGCTGAGGATAAGCAGCTTGTCGGCAAACGAGCCGACGCCCGCGGGCGCGAAACTGACCTTCAAGCGGTACTCGCGCATCGGGAAGATTTCGATGGGGAAGGACTCTTCGCCGCAACCTTCGCAGGTGAACGGGCCCTCCTCTCCGGCTCCGAAGTTCACCTCGAAGACCGTCAGCGCGCAGTCGCCGATGTTTCGCAGCGTAATCTCCTGCTCGCTCAGCGTCGGCCCCACCGCTCCGAAGTCCACGATGTGCGGCGACGGCTGCAGGATGCCCATGCCGGAGGTGACCGCGTCGCAACGGAAGGCATCGCGCGGGACGCAAATGCCATCCTCGCAAAGCTGCCCCTGATCACAGTCGTCGTCGGACTGACACCGCGCTTTGACGAGCGGGGTCGGCGGATCGCTGCACGCAGCGAGCGCAACGGCCACGGGGACGGCCAGTAAGAGCGCCCTTCTCATTCTGCCCTCTCGGCTTTCTTCAGATGCTCAATCGGTTAGAAAGCATAGCATTTAGGCCCCCTTGCTACCACTCGTCGAAGTGGCAGTCCCCCTGGCAAGGGACCGGCGGCGAGCGGGCTTCTCCCATCATTTGAAATCCGGGAGAGCCGTCCGCTTCCCCGACGCGGAGCGGGACCCCGGGCCAACGTTGGTGCCACCGTCGCCCCGGAGCGCAATCGGCGGTGAGCGGGCTCGTAGGTGCGGGCAGGAGGACGCCATGAACTGCCCGTACTGCAAGACCGACAACCTTCCGGAGGCCACCAAGTGTTCGGCGTGCGCGAGCTGGATGGTTACCCACCCGCCCGTACGCGAGTGGACCCGCGCCCGCGAGTCCCACTACCTCGGCGGCGTCTGCCGGGGCCTCGCCAACCGCTTCGGCGCCCCGGTGGCGCTGCTGCGCCTGCTCTTCGTCCTCAGCATCCTCTTCGGCGGATGGGGGATCCTCCTTTACATCGCCCTCTGGATCTCCATGCCGCGCGAGCCGGAGCCGACGCCCGAGCGGCGCCTGATCATCGAGCGGCCTGCCTCCTCCTCTCCCCCCTCGCCGGGCACGGCCATCGTGCTCTCGCGCGGCGTCGCTCGCTGAGCCGTCCCCGGGGCGAGCGCCGCCGCGCCCCCCAGTGCAAGCGGCGCTCGCCCGGCTCCCGAGAGCGCACGACCGTCCGGCTCGCCGCGGCGCCCTCCGGACGCCGCTCGCGGCCGCGCTGCCCGCCGGCGGGCCTGCTGCATAGGCTCTGAGGCAGGAGGCCCGTCCGCGTGGAGAACACCGACGTCGCCCTGGTCCTCTCCGAGATCGCCGACATCCTCGACCTGACCGGCGGCAATCAGTTCAAGGTGCGCGCCTACCGGCAGGCCGCCCAGGTCGTAGACACGCTCCCCGGCCCGGTCTCCGAATACTGGCGTCGCGGGCAACTGCTCTCGCTCCCGGGCATCGGCGAGGGCATCGGCGCCAAGATCGTCGAGTTGCTCGAGACGGGCCGCTGCGCCGAGCACGACAGGCTCGCGCGCCAGGTGCCGTCGGGCGTGCTCGAGCTCCTGCGCCTCGAAGGCGTCGGCCCCAAGACCGTCGCCGCGGTCTGGCACACGCTCGGCATCACCGACGTCGCTGGGCTCGAAAAGGCCTGCCTCGACGGCCGCCTGCGCCAGATTCCGCGGATGGGCCCGACGCGCTGCAAGAGCATCCTCGACGCCATCGAGCGCTATCGCAGCCGCACCGGGCGGATGCTGCTGCACCGCGCCGTCGGCTACGCCGACACCATCGTCGCCCGGCTGCGCAAGGTGCCCGGGGTCTGCGAGGCGATCCCCGTCGGCAGCGTGCGCCGGCGCCGCGAGACGGTCGGCGACCTCGACATCCTGGTCACCGCGCGCAACGCCGCGGCCCCGATGCGCGCCTTCGTCGCCATGCCCGAGGTCTCCGCGGTCCTCGCCGAAGGCCCGACCAAGAGCTCGGTGCGCCTGACGAGCGGGCTGCAGGTCGATCTGCGCGTGCTGCCGCGCGAGTCGCTTGGAGCCGCGCTGCACTACTTCACCGGCAGCAAGGCCCACAACATCGCCCTGCGCACCCGCGCGGTGCGCCGGGGCGTCAAGGTGAGCGAATACGGCGTCTTCGATCGCGAGGGAAACCGACTGAGCGGCGCGCGCGAAGAGGACGTCTTCGAAGCGGTCGGCCTCCCCTGGATCCCGCCGGAGCTGCGCGAGGGCGCCGGCGAGATCGAGGCCGCCGAGGACGGGCGGCTCCCGAAGCTCGTCGAGGAGGCCGAGTTGCGCGGCGACCTGCACGTCCACAGCGACGCCTCTTCGGACGGCCACTGCTCGCTCGAGGAGCTCTGGCTTGCCGGCCTGCAGCTCGGCCGGGAGTACATCGCCATCTGCGACCACTCGCGCTCGCGCCCGCTCGGCTTGACCGCGCAGGGGCTGCTTGAGCACGCCGCGCGCATCCGCGCCTTCAACCGCGAACACCCCAACGGCCCGCGCCTGCTCGCCGGGGTAGAGGTAGACATCCTGCCCGACGGCTCGCTCGACCTTCCGCTCGAGGTGCTCGCCCGCCTCGACTGGGTCGTCGCTAGCATCCACTCGCGCTTCCGCGACTCGGGCGCGCGCCTGACCGCGCGGATGGTGAGCGCGGTGCGCTCCGGGGTCGTAGACGTCATCGGCCACCCGAGCGGACGGATCCTCGGCAGCCGCGACCCCTACCCCTTCGACCTGCCGCGCCTGCTCGAGGCGGCGCGCGCTGCGGGGGTCGCCCTCGAGGTCAACGCCCAGCCCGACCGCCTCGACCTCAACGACAAGGGTTGCCGGCTCGCCAAGGAGGCTGGAGTCCCGGTGGCGATCTCCACCGACGCGCACCTGGCCGACCACCTGGCCAACCTCCGCTACGGCGTCTGGGTCGCGCGCCGCGGCTGGCTCGAGGCGCGCGACGTGATCAATACGCTCGACCTCGCGCGCCTGCGCGCCTGGAGGAGGCGCGGCCACCGCGCCGTGAGGCACGAGCCGGCGCTGCCGGCCGGGCGCTGACGGCGCGCGCGGCGCGAGTCGGCTCGCCGCCGAGTGCTCAGTCGAGGTGGAGGAACGGGAAGCGCTCCCTCTGCTCGCGCGTCCAGGCCGAGGCCCCGGCTCGCGTGCCCACGGTCTCGACGTCGACGATGACGTCCGGGTCGTCGAAGGTGATGCGCCCCGGCTTTCCCTCCTTCGCCAGGCGCTCCATCAGCCAGGCGTCGAGCTTCTGCTCCTCCTCGTGGCCCGAGAGCTTCTCCTTCAGCCCGCGGCGGTGGACCCGCACGTGGAAGCTGCTGCCCTCGAGCATGGGCAGATAGTCGCCGAGCGCCTCCCTCAAGCGCTCGTCGAGCTCGCCTGCGTCGCGGAAGGAGAAGAGCTTCTCGAGCGGCACGGCCCTCGCCAGCCAGTCGCGCACCGAGGGGTCGGACTCGAAGCGCTCGCGCAGCCTCTCGAGAAACTCCTGACGGTCTTCGACCTGCAACAGCACGACGTTGTAGAAGCGCGTCTGGAACACCCGCCCGAACGAGCGCAGCTCGTGCAGCGCCTTGCCGAACGCGCGGCCGCGAATGGTGACGACGACGTTGAAGTCGACCATCGTCCCTCCAGCCTCCCGCGGGGCTTCGCCTCCGGCCGGCAAGGCGGGCGCCTGCCGGCCCGAAGCCCGCGCGGCTTTGCCCCTTCGGCGCGCGAAGCGAGCGCGGTGGTCCGACTCGCCTGCGGCGGCTCTCTTGCCCCCGAGCCCTCAGGTCGGCAGCATCGCCGGCTCCTTGCGCGCCGGAGCGGGCAGGAAGACGTGGAAGGTGCTGCCGCGCCCCGGCGTGCTCTCGACCTCGATGCTGCCACCGTGGGCCTCGACGAAGCCCTTGGTCAGGTACAGGCCCAGGCCGAGGCCGGTCTTGTTCTCGCGGGCCCGGCGCGCCTGGTACTCGCGGTCGAACAGCCGCTCGAGCTCCTCGGGGACGATGCCGACGCCGTGGTCGCGCACCGAGACGCGCGCGCCGCCGCGCGCCGGGGCGACCAGGACCTCGATAGGGCTGCCGGCGGACGAGAACTTGGCGGCGTTCTCCAGCAGGTTGACGAGCACCTGGTCGGTTCGGGCGGGGTCGGCGAAGACGGCCGGGGGCTGCCCTTCGACCATCAGCGAGACCGGGTGGCTCGCCAAGGTCGGACCGAGGCGCCGCAGCAGGTTGGGGATGGCGCTCGTCAGCTCCACGGCCCTTCGGCGCAGCGGCACGTGCCCGCTCTCGACGAGCATCGCGTCGACCACGTCGCCCACCAAGCGATCGAGCCGCCGCTCGAGCCGCTCGAGCCGCTCGAGGTCGCTGACGCGCACGCTCACCTCGTCGCCGCGCGCGCGCCGGCGCAGGGCTCCGACCTGCGCGCGCAGCGCCGCGAGCGGATCGCGAAAGTCGTGGGCGACCATCCCCGCGTAGTCCTGCTCCATCCGGCCGGCCGCCAGGCTCCTCTCGCGCCGCTGCTCGCGCCGGTAGCCAAGACAGTGGCCGAGATAGGCGAGGGCGGTCGGGACGAGCGTTGTCACCGCGAGGTAGGCCACGGGGTGCGCCTCGACGCGCCGAACGAGGCTGCGGCGGGTCGGGCGCCTTCTCGACGCCAGATCGCCGGCGGCGAGCGCCCCGGCGGCAGCGACGAGCCCGACGAGCTGGCCGACCGCCGCGTAGGCCTGCTTTCGAGAGATTGTGCGAATCACCGATCTTGTCCCCAAATCCATGTTTGAGGATGCGCGGCGGCGATCGCAACGAGGCCTCGGCCAGCCCCTCCGCCCGAGCGAGCAGCCTGGTGCCGCGCGGTCGGCCGGAGAGCGCGATGAGCTGGCGGCTCGGATACGTCTCGACCAGCCTGACCCTCGGCCTGGGAGCGAGCCACACCTGCCGGCTCGCCAACGCGACCCCGCGGCGGCTCGAGGAACTCATCGCGCTGAACCTGCAGGAGCTCGAGCAGATCCTCCTCTTCAACGAGGCCCAAGGAATCGAGCTGTTCCGCATCGGCTCCTCGCTCGTGCCGCTCGCCTCCCACCCGGTCAACCGGCTGCGCTGGTGGAGGACGTTCGCCCGCGACTTCGAGCGCATCGGGCAGATAGCCGCCCGCTCGCGCCAGCGGCTCTCGATGCACCCCTCGCCCGCCGGCGCATCGATCTCTTCGGCGAGGGAGCAGGTGCGCCGGGCGGCGATAGCCGAGCTGCGCTACTCGACGCGGGTGCTCGACCTCCTCGGCCAGGGCCCGGAGGCCCGCGTGCTCGTCCACCTCGGCGGAGCAGCGCCCGATCGCCCGACGGCACTTCGAGCAGCCGACCGCTTCCTCAGGTCCATGCCCGAGGACGCGCGGCGCCGGCTCGCCCTCGAGCACGACGACCGGATCTGGCGCGCGCGCGAGGTCCATCCGCTCGCCGTCGCCCATGGCCTGCCCTTCGTCGCCGACACGCTCCACAACGCGGTGCTCCCCTCGTACCCTCCGCTCTCCCTCGAGGAGCTGGTGGCCCTGTGCGCCTCGAGCTGGGCGCGGCTCGGGCTGCGCCCCAAGCTCCACCTCGCGAGCCAGAAGCCCGGCGCCAAGCCGGGCGCGCACGCCGACTTCGTCGATCCGGCGGACGACGAGCGGCTGGCGCGCGCGCTGGGCGAGCGGGAGATGGACGTGATGCTCGAGGCGAAGCAGAAGGACCGGGCGCTCTTCGCGCTGCGCAGCCTCGGCGAGGTGGGCCGTCGGCCAAGCCCCGAACCCTAGGCTTGCGGCAGCGCGCCGAGCGTGGGCGGCGCAAGAGTCCATTGCGCTCGTGTCCAACCAACTGGCGCCGCCCCTGCGGTCATCCCGAGCGAGAGACCGGCCCGGTGGCCGGCTGTGCCCTCGAACCAACACCAGTCAGCCCGAGCCACGTCGACAGGCGCAGCGCGGGCCTCGCCCGGAACCCAAACGATCGGTCGCAGGCCGGTAGGGGCGCATGGCAATGCGCCCGTCGAGGAATCAAGCAAAGCCGTCAGCGAGTTAAACGCCCCCCGGCAGCCGGCGATGGACCGCGGAGCTCCAGCTCCGCGTCGTGTCGCGGCGACAGGTCGTTTCCCTCGCCCGAACGACGCTTGGCGGATCTGGTATTGCCCCACCTTCCCCAGCTGCGCAAATCGCGCCGCCACACACGCAGGCCGCCGAGACGGCCGCCCTCCCTCTTCACTCGCAGCCTCTCTTCACAAATCCCGTCGTCGGATGTGACCTCGCAGCAGTGGGGCTGTTGCTTAGGAGCGTAGAGGCGACCACCGGGAGCCTCGGAGTCGAGGGGTTCGCCCCCGAGCTTGGCTTGGACGAGGAGCTCCAGCAGCCCGTCCCAGGATTCGCCTACTTACGATTGCCGCTTCATCGCGCAAAACGAGCTCTTGTGCGCTCACGCCCCCGGTGGCTCGACCTCGTCCCGGCGCATGACCTTGATGAACTTCAGCTTGCCGGCCTGCAGCAGATCTAGCGCCTCGCGCACCGTGCTCGCGGTCGACAGGTAGACGCGGATCCCCATCTCATGCAGACGGATGGCGAGATGCGCCGAGACCTTGGGCAGCACCAGCGCGTCGAAGCGCTGGCCTGCGAACGACGCGTCCGGGTTGCAGTGGCCGAAGGCGTGCTCTCGGTTCGGGTTCTCGAAGCTGCTGACCGAGCCGTCGTCGGTGTCAACGACCGTGAAGAAGGGCGCGCAGCCGAAGTGCTCGCAGACCTCCTCGGTCACGCCGCCATCGCCGTTCGTCGGCACGCACACCTTCATCTCGCGACCCCCTCCGGCCTGCCGCGCATACCCTGGAGCGAGGCCTGCGCGGCGGGTCTCTCCTGTCTGTCCGGCGGCCTCTCGGACGAGCGGTCCGGAGGCGCATACCCTTCATCTGGAGAGCGGCGAAGAGCGCGGCAAGCGCGCGCGCAGAGCACGCCCGACCTGCGAGCCGGCCGGCGGATCTGCCGCGGGTCGGCCAAATCAGAAGCGGCCCGCCCGCGCGAGCGAGCGGACCGCTTCGAGAGCGCGCGGTCACTGCGGACGGCGACCGGGCGAGAGCGCGGCGGCTCCGCCCGGCCCGCCGCTAGCTGAGCCGCGTGATGAAGTAGCCGGCGACGACCGCCGTGCCGATGACGCCGGCGACGTTGGGCCCCATCGCGTGCATCAGCAGGTAGTTGCTGGAGTCGTAGCGCTGGCCCTCGTTGTGGGCGACGCGCGCGGCCATCGGCACCGCCGACACGCCGGCCGCGCCGATGAGCGGGTTGAGCGGGTTCTTCGGCAACAGCAGGTTCATCAGCTTGCCGATGAGCACGCCGCCGGCAGTCGAGACGCCGAAGGCGACCACGCCCATGACGATGATCTTGATGGTTTCGGCGGTCAGGAACTTCTCGGCCGCCATCGTCAGGCCGACGCTGGTGCCCAAGAAGATGGTGACGACGTTGATGATCTCGTTCTGCGAGGCCTTCACCAGCCGCTCGGTCACCCCGCACTCGCGCAGGAAGTTGCCGAGCATCAGCATGGCGATGAGCGCCGAGGCCGCCGGCACCAAGAGGATGCAGGTGACGCAGACCATCACGGCGAAGATGAGTCGCTCGAGCTTGCCCACCTTGCGCAGCGACTTCATGCGGATCTTCTTCTCCTTCTCCGTGGTGAGCGCCCGCATGATCGGCGGCTGGATGAGCGGCACCAGCGACATGTACGTGTACGAAGCCACGGCGATGGGCCCGATGAACTCGGGGGCGAGCTTGGAGGCGGTGAAGATCGAGGTGGGGCCGTCGGCGCCGCCGATGATGCCGATGGAGGCGGCCTGTCCCTGGTCGAAGCCGAGCAGCGTCGCCCCGAGGAAGGTCACCAGCACGCCGAGCTGTCCGGCCCCGCCGAGCAGCAGGGTGCGCGGGTTGGCGATGAGCGGCCCGAAGTCGGTGAGCGCCCCGACGCCGAGGAAGATGATCGGCGGGAAGAGCTCCCACTGGATGCCCTTGGATATGTAGTAGTAGAGCCCGCCCGGCTCATAGTGCCCGCCCGGCCCGATGACCGGCTCGTTGATAACGCCCATCGTCGGCAGGTTGGCGATAAGCGCGCCGAAGGCGATGGGCACCAGCAGCAGCGGCTCGTAGCCCTTGGCGATCGCGAAGTAGAACAGCACCCCGACGATGCCCCACATCACCATCTGCTGCCAGGTGACCAGGGAGAAGCCGGTCGAGGCGAAGAACTCCAGCAGTGCATCCCACATGGCGCGCCTTCCTATTCGAGGACGAGGAGGGTTGCGCCCTCTTCGATGACCGCGCCCTGCCTGGCCGCGAGCTGGCGCACCGTGCCGGCGCTGGGTGCGCGGATGGGCGTGTTCATCTTCATCGCCTCGAGAGTGACGAGCAGATCGCCCGCCTTCACGCTCTGGCCCTCGGAGACGTGGATTGCGACGACGGTGCCGGCCAACGGCGAGGGAACCGCGCCCGCAGGCTTTTCCGCCGCGCTCGCCGCGGCGGCAGGCGGTGGGGCGACCGGCGCAGCCACCTCCGCGAGAGGCCGCGCGAGGTTCACCGGCGCGCGGGTGGCGACGTAGTTCGCGGGCTCGGGCTCGCCGAGCATCTCGACCGTGACGTCGTAGGCCTTCCCCTCCACAGTTATTCGCATCTTCTTGATGTTCGAGCTCATTTTCTCTCTCTGCGCGGCGTCTCGCGCCGCGACTTCGATTCCTGTGGTCCGGTCGGCCCGAGCGTGATGGCTCGCGCCGCCGCTCGCGGGCGGCGGCGCGAGGGGCGCTCGGGGAGGCCGGGAAGACCCGACCGCGCCGATTCCGAAAGACCTCTAGCGCGGCAACTTGTGTGAGGTGAGCAGCTGGCGCCTGCCCTCCAGCGACCAGGCGATGCTCACCGGCTTGATCTCCACCACCCGATGCGGCTGATCGACGACCGCGGCCACCGCCGCGGCGATGACCGGAATGGGGACCTCTCGGGCGGACTCGGGCGCTGCCGGGACCGTGGT
>JBMNNX010000216.1:0-11622 GCA_050942745.1 Myxococcales bacterium | reverse complement strand
ACTCCCTTGCTCGCCTGTCCGCCTATCTCGAGCCAACCTGTGCTGCCGTCTAAAGATCCTCCCCATGTTCTATCATGCGCCCCTTCGAATGATGCCCAGCGGACACCCGCGGGCCAAACCGGGAGTCGGATGCATGGCCCTCGTCGTCGAAAGCCTCGTGGTCGGACCGTTCGGAGTGAACGCCTACCTCGTCGGCGAGCCCGAGTCGCGCAGCGCGCTCCTCATCGACCCGGGCGCCGACCTCGAGGCGCTCGCCCGCTTACTCGAGAAGACCGGCTTCACGCTCGCGGCCATCGTCAACACCCACGCGCACATCGACCACGTCGGCGCCGTCGCCGAGGCCAAGCGCCGCTTCGGCGCGCCCTATTGGCTGCACGAGGCCGACAAGGGCCTGCTCGGCGCCTTGCCGGTGCAGGCGATGATGTTCGGCTTCCCCGCGCCCGAGGTGCCCGAGGTGGACCGCTGGCTGAACGACGGCGACGCGCTCGAGCTCGGCAAGGCCACCGGCCGCGTCATCCACACCCCCGGCCACTCGCCGGGCGGCTGCTGCCTCTACTTCCCCGACGACAAGCTCGTCTTCACCGGCGACACGCTCTTCCGCGGCTCCATCGGCCGGACCGACCTGCCGGGCGGCTCCGATGAAGAGATCGCGCGCTCCATCCGCGAGCGCCTCTTCACGCTCGGCGACGAGATCACTTTCTACCCCGGCCACGGGCCCTCGGGCCTCATCGGCGAGCAGCGCCTCGGCAACCCTTACGTGCGCTGAGCCGCGCAGGCCAAGAACGCTCGCGCCGCGCAGGGGCGCTCCACCGGCGCGACTGAGCGCGGACAGTCTGGGGCCTGACAATCAGTCCTCCGCCCTGATAGAAATTCGGGGTCATGTCGCCAAGCCCCATCGCGCTGGGACGCGGAGTCGAGTGGATCGTCGACGCCCACGGGTGTTCGCCCGAGCTGCTGCGCAGCGAGCGCGCGCTTGGCGGGCTCTTCTCGCGCTTGGTGCGCGAGCTCGAGCTGCACCCGCTGGGCGAGTCGCACTTCCACGTCTTCCCCGAGCCCGGAGGGATCACCGGGCTGCTGATGCTGACCGAGTCGCACCTGGCCTGCCACACCTTCCCCGAGACCGGCTACTGCGCCATCAACCTCTTCTGCTGCCGGCCCCGGCCCGAGTGGCCCTGGGCGCAGCGCCTGAGCGAGATGCTCGGGGCCTCGCGGGTCGAAGCCCGTAAGCTCGCGCGCCCCGGCCCAGAGGACGGACCCCGATGAGCACGGCCCTCAACGTCAAGACCGCGCAGTGCCCCGGTTGCGGCGTCACGCTCGAGTTCAAGGTCGGCAGCGCCCGCGTCGTGGTCTGCGATTACTGCAACTTTGCAGTTGCCCGCTCCGATCGCGGCCTCGAGGATCTGGGCAAGGTCGCCGACATCGTCCCCACCGGCACGCACCTCGCCCTCGGGGCGACCGGCCGGTACGAGGGCGTCGCCTTCACCGTGGTCGGCCGGCTGCAGCTTGAGTGGAAGCAAGGGATCTGGGACGAGTGGTACATCAGCCTCGCCGACGGGCGCTGGGGCTGGCTCGCCGAGGCAGGCGGGCGCTACTACATCAGCTTCCGCGTCGCCCGCCGCCCCGCGCCGCCGTTCGCAACGCTGCGCCCGGGGCGCTCGGTGTTCCTGGCCGGCTACGGCCGGCTCGTCGCCACCGACGCGCGCGAGGCCCGCTACGTGGCCGCCAAGGGTCAGCTCCCCGAACGCATCGCCCCCGGCGACACCGTGCGCGCCGCCGACCTGTCGGGCCCGGGCGGCCTCTTCGCCACCCTCGACTACAGCGACGGCGACGTCCCGAACATCTTCGTCGGCAAGGAGGTGCGGCTCGACGCGCTCGAGATCAGCACCGAGCACCTGCCGGCGGGGCCGCGCCAGAAGATCAAGGTAGACAAGCTGGTCTGCCCGCAGTGCAACGCGCCCGTCGAGCTCCAGGTGCCCGACGAGTCGCTGCGCGTCACCTGCCGCCACTGCAACGCGCTGCTCGATACGACCGAGGGCGCGCTGCGCTACCTGGCGACGATGCCCAAGCGCAACCCGAGGTGGCTGCACAAGCGCTGCCGCTTCTTCGGCGTCGAGTACCTGGCCATCGGGTGGTTGGAGCGCGAGTGCACCGTCGACGGCCACATCTATAGCTGGGAAGAGTACCTGCTGTACGAGGAGAGGACGGCCAGCTACCGCTTCCTCGTCTGCTCCGAGGGCCACTGGTCGTTCGTCACCCCGCTCGCCGCGGGCGACGTCGAAGAGCAGGTGACCGGCGCGCGCTACAACGGCAACCTGTTCAAGCCCTTCTCGCAGGTCGAGGCGCGAGTCTCGATGGTGCTCGGCGAGTTCTACTGGGCCGTGCAGAAGGGCGAGAAGGCCGACTGCACCGACTACATACGACCGCCCGAGGGCGTGTCGGTCGAGCGCACGCCGGAGGAGGTCAACTGGTCGCACGCGGTCTACCAGACGCCGGCCGAGGTGTGGGCGGCCTTCGGGTCGAAGGAGCATCCCCCTGAGCCGAACGGGGTCGGCGCGATGCAGCCGTGCGCGCTCGACGCCGAGGTCGACCGCTCGTTGAAGTGGGGGATGCTCAGCTTCGGGATCGCCTTCCTGATGCTGCTCTTCTTCCTGGTGCGCGCCGACGACAAGATCGTCTTCCAGGGCCAGTTCCCCAGCGGCGCCGCCATTGCGGGCCGCGGCTCGGGGGCGGGCCTGCACGTGCCGTCGGCGGCCGAGCCCTGGTCGGGCGCGATCGACGTGACCGAGCCGTTCGTCATCGAGAGCGGCTACCGCAACCTCGAGATCTCCATTGACTCGAACGTGCAGCAGGGCTGGTGCGCCATCAGCGGCGTGCTCATCAACGAGACGACCAACGAGATGATCGAGCTCGGCACGCTCGAGAGCTCCTACTACAGCGGCTACGACTGGACCGAGGACCTCTCCAAGCGCATGACCTACGTCTCGAGCGTGCCGCCCGGCCGGTACGTGATGCGCGTCGAGTCGATCTGGGAGCCGAACAAGCCGCCGCCGACCATCCGGCTGATTGCGACCAGCGGCGTGCCGCGGTTGCTGCACTTCGTGCTGGTGCTCGTGCCCATCGTCGCTTTCCCGGGCATCGCGATGTACCGGCGGCACCTGTTCGAGCAGGAGCGCTGGAACGAGAGCAACCTCGTCGACGACTACTCGGACGACGACTAGACCGGGGATGCGGCGATGATGACTCTTTACAGAATCGTGACTATCGGCGCCTTGGCGCTCTACGGGGCTGCCGGCCTGCTCGGCTGGGAATTCAGCTCCTCGACCCGCCAGCCCGTCCCCAAGACCGCGCGCAGCTCACCGGGCGGCTACCGCTCGCCCCACTTCTGGCACACCGGCTTCCACGGAGGCAAATAGATGACCGAACACCTCGCGCAGGGCGTCCTCAATTCCGTGATCTTCTCGCTGCTCGGCGTCCTCATCTTCGGCATCACCTTCTTCGTCATCGTCAAGCTGCTGCCCTTCTCGGTGCGAAAGGAGATCGAGGAGGATCAGAACATCTCGCTGGGCATCATCCTCGGGTCGGTGATCATCGGCCTCTCGCTGATCATCTCGACCGCGATCCGCTAGGCATGCCGGACATGAGCGACGCGGTCGAGTCGAGCCGCCCCGGCCGGCCCGAGCGCACCGGCGAGCCCGGCCCCCTCGGCACGCCCGGGATGCGCGGGATCGAGCGGCCATATGACTTGCTCGGCTCCTTCGACAAACCCGGGCTGACAGGTACACGCCTCATCGGTCCGAGGCACAGCTTCGCTAGACCGTCGTGACCTCTGTGCTGCTTCTCTTCACCGTCCTGATCATCGCCACCTGCGGGCTCGTCTACGAGCTGCTCGCGGGCAGCGTCGCCAGCTACGTGCTCGGCGACTCCATCACGCAGTTCTCGACGGTCATCGGGGTCTACCTCTCGGCGCTGGGCCTCGGCTCATTCCTGTCGAAGTACATCGAGCGCCACGTTGCGCGCCGCTTCGTCGAGATCGAGCTGCTCGTCGCGCTGGTCGGCGGCGTCTCCGCGCCGCTGTTGTTCATCGCCTTCGCGCACCTGTCGTTCTTCCGCCCCATCCTCTACGGCGTCGTCGCCGCCGTCGGCACCTTCGTCGGCCTGGAGATCCCGCTGCTGCTGCGGATCCTCAAGGACCGGTACGAGTTCAAGGACCTCATCGCGCGGGTGCTCACCTTCGACTACGTCGGCGGCCTGCTCGCCTCGCTCGCCTTTCCCATCTTCCTCGTGCCGCAGCTCGGCCTGGTGCGCACCAGCCTGGTCTTCGGGATGCTCAACGCGGCCGTCGGCCTGGGCAGCACCTGGCTGCTCAAGCCGATGCTCGGCCGCACCGGGCTGCTGCGCGCGCAGTCGGTGTTCGTGCTAGTGCTTCTCGCCGCGGGCGTCGTCGGCGCCGAGCGGCTGACCACGCTCTCCGAGAGCGGCGTCTACGCCGACCCCATCGTCTTCGCGCGCTCGAGCCCCTATCAGCGGCTGGTCATCACCCGCGGGCGCAACAGCTTCCAGCTCTTCCTCAACGGCAACCTGCAGTTCTCTTCGGCCGACGAGTACCGCTACCACGAGGCGCTGGTGCACCCGGCGATGTCGCTGCGCCCGGGCGCCAGGCACGCGCTCGTGCTCGGCGGCGGCGACGGGCTGGCGGTGCGCGAGCTGCTGCGCTACCCGGCGCTCGAGAAGATCACCCTGGTTGACCTCGACCCGGAGATGATCCGCGCCGCCCGCGAGAACCCGCTGATGCGCTCGCTCAACGAGGGCTCGCTCGACTCGCCCAAGGTCGAGGTGATCAATCAGGACGCCTACGTCTGGCTCCACGAGAAGCGGGGGCCGTTCGACGTGGCGATCGTAGACTTCCCCGACCCGAACAACTTCTCGCTCGGCAAGCTGTACACGACGCGCTTCTACAAGCTGCTGCGCCAGTCGCTCTCGCCCGGCGCGCCCGTCGTCGTGCAGAGCACCTCGCCGCTCATGGCCCGCGCCTCGTTCTGGTGCGTCGTGCGCACCATGGAGAAGGCCGGCTTCGAGACCAAGCCCTTCCACGCCTTCGTGCCTTCCTTCGGCGAATGGGGCTACGTGCTCGCGCTTGACCGGCCCTTCGATGTGCCCGACAAGCTGCACGTCAGCGGGCTGCGCTACCTGACCGACGAATCGCTGCCGACGCTCTTCGTGATGCCGCCGGACATGGGCCCGGTGCCGGTCGAGGCGAACCAGCTCAACAACCAGATCCTCGTCCAGTACTACGAGTCGGAATGGCGGCGGTGGAACTGAGGCACGGTCGAAGTCGGCGGCGGCGCCGAAGTCCGCGGCAGCGCGCGCGGCCCACCGTTCGGCCCGAGCGTAGGCCGAGCCTGCGAGGCCGGAGTCGAGGGCTCTGCGGCGGCACCGCTCGAGCTCTGCGACTTTCCCCGAGCGCCCACCGCTGCGCCCGCGGGCCGAGGTCGTGCGCATGACGCTGACGCGCCGCGAGTTCCTGGCCGCCGTGCTCGGCGCGCCCGTCGCCGCGGCTGCCTGCCGCCGGCGCCGCCCGGAGCCGACCTTCGGCGGGCGGCTGCTCGGCCAGAGCAGCGAGCTGGGCCACAAGCTGCTCGGCGCCGTCGCGGCGAAGCCGGGCTCGCCGCGCGAAGTCGAGGTGGCCATTGTCGGCGGCGGCATCGCGGGCCTGTCCGCGGCCTGGCGGCTCGTGCGCGCCGGGTTCACCGACTTCGAGGTCCTCGAGCTCGAGCCGCAGCCCGGCGGCACCAGCGCCTCGGAGGCGAGCTTCCCCTGGGGCGCGCACTACGTGCCGACGCCCGAGCCGGCGAACCGCTCGCTCGTGATGCTCCTCGACGAGATGGGCGCGATCGAGGCGCGCGGCGCCGACGGCTCTATCACCTGGGACGAAGAGACCCTCTGCCTCGCCCCGCAGGAGCGGCTCTTCTACAAGGGCCATTGGCAGGAAGGGCTCTTCCTCACCGTCGGCGCGACGGCCGACGACTTGAAGCAGCTCGAGGCTTTCGACGAGGCGATGCGCGCCTGGTCGGGCTGGTGCGACGCGCAGGGCCGCCGGGCCTTCGCGCTGCCGACCGCGCGTTGCTCGGACGATCCGGAGATCCTGCGGCTCGACCGCATCTCGATGGCCCGCTACATGGACGAGCAGGGATGGACCTCGCCGCGGCTGCGCTGGTGGGTCGACTACGCCTGCCGCGACGACTACGGCCTCAGGCTCGAGCAGACATCAGCGTGGGCGGGCATCTTCTACTTCGCCGCGCGGCTCGCAGGCCCCGGCGACGAGCCGTCCGAGTTCCTCACCTGGCCCGAAGGCAACGGCCGGGTGGTCAAGCACCTCGCCAGCGCCATCGGCCCGCGCCTTCGCACCGGGGCGATGGTCTTCGACATCGCGCCCGGCGACTCCTCGGTCGAGATCCGCCTGATCGATTCGAAGAGCGGCGCGCCCGAGAGCTTGAAGGCGAAGCACGTTATCTGCGCGACCCCGTCGTTCCTGACCCGTCGCCTCGTCGCGCCGTTTCGCAGCTCGCCGCCCGAGCACTACGCGCGCTTCCAGTACACGCCCTGGGTCATCGCCAACGTCGCCTTGCGCGATCGGCCTGGCTCGCTCGGCTTCCCTCAGGCCTGGGACAACGTCTTCTACGAGAGCAGCTCGCTCGGCTACGTCGTCTCGACGCACCAGGCCGCCATCGATCGCGGGCCGACCGTCTGGACCTGGTACTGCGCCCTCGCCGACGGCGATCCCAAAGCGATCCGCCGCGACCTGCTCGCCGCGCCGTGGAAGCGCTGGGCAGACGCGGTGATCGCCGATCTCGAGCCGGCCCACGGCGGCATCCCGGAGCTCATCGACTCGATAGACGTCTGGCGCTGGGGCCACGCGATGGTGCGGCCCGAGGTCGGCTTCATCTCGAGCGGCGCCTTGCAGAAGGCGCGAGAGCCGCTCGGGCGCGTCCACTTCGCGCACACCGACCTCTCGGGCCTCGCGCTGATTGAGGAAGCGCATTTCCACGGCGTGCGCGCGGCCGAGGCTGTGCTGCGGGCGCGCGGCGTGGACTTCGAGAGCTTCCTCTGATTCCACGCCGTTGCCAGGCCGGCCCGACGGCGAACGGCGTTCTTGGGCGAATAGGCGCGCCAGGGGGAATTCGAGAGAGTTCGTCGCTTCTTGCGAGGTTGTCGAAGGGGCGTCGCTGGTACGGGCGCGAGCTAGGGGTTCATCCTGACAACCCTGTTTGGTCCTCCGGACAACCTATGAGGCTCTCCGGACAACCTATGAGGCTCTCCGGACAACCTGTGAGGTCCTCCGGACAACCTGTGAGGTCCTCCGGACAACCTGTGAGGTCCTCCGGACAACCTATGAGGTCCTCCGGACGACCTCTGAGGTCCTCCGGACAACCTGTGAGGTCTTCGGGACGACCTGTGAGGTCCTCCGGACAACCTGTGAAGTCTTCCGGACAACCTGTGAGGTCTTCCGGACGACCTGTGAGGTCTTCCGGACGACCTGTGAGGTCTTCCGGACGACCTGTGAGGTCTTCCGGACGACCTGTGAGGTCCTCCGGACAACCTGTGAGGTCCTCCGGACAACCTGTGAGGTCTTCCGGACGATCTGTGAGGTCCTCAGGACGACCTGTGAGGTCCTCCGGACAACCTGTGAGGTCCTCCGGACAACCTGTGAGGTCTTCCGGACGACCTGTGAGGTCTTCCGGACGACCTGTGAGGTCTTCCGGACGACCTGTGAGGTCCTCCGGACAACCTGTGAGGTCCTCCCGAGTTGGAGCTGTGACCGGCCTCCGCGCAGCGCCGGCACGAAGGCCGGCGCTCCGGCGACCGTCCGCACGAGTGCAAGAGCCCCGCGGCTGCGCCGGAACGAAGGCCGGCGCTCCGGCGACCGTCCGCCGGGTACACAAGCCCCGCGGCTGCCGCGGCACGAAGGCGGGCGCTCCGGTGACTGTCCGCACGCGCCCGCAACCCGCACAGCGCCGGCACGAAGGCCGGCGCGCCCGTCAAGCCTCGGCCCGATGCCTGTCGCCGCCGGCCACGACCGCCTCGCCCGCCACGCCCCTGCGCTGCTCGTTCGGCAGATCCAGCGCCAGCGTCCCGCCCGGGTTCATCACGTTCCTCGGGTCGAAGAACTCCTTGATGTGCCGGAAGAGCCCGAGCTGCGCCTTGCCGATCTGCCCCTCGAGCCACGGCGCGGTCATCTTCCCGATGCCGTGGTGGTGGCTCATCGTCGCGCCGGCCTTCTGGATGGCGTCGAGGATCCCGGCCTGGTACTCGCGGTACTCCTCGAGCCCGCTCATCCGCGCGATGAAGATGAAGTAGAGGTTGCAGCCCTGTGGATAGAAGTGGCTCATGTGCGTCATGCAGATGGTGTTCGGCCGCGAGTGGCAGTACTCGCGCACCTGCGTGTGCACACGCTCCAAGTTCGCCCAGGTCACCGAGCACTCGAGCGTGTCGGTGATGACGCCGTAGTCCTGCAGCGCGTCGCGCAGGTACGGGTCGCGGAACCGGCTGTGCTCCCACTTCCTGGTGACGAAGCCGGTCGCGCTCATCGCGCCGTGCGCGAGGCAGACCTGCTTCACCTTGCTCGCGACGAGCTTCGCGTAGTCCCGGTCGCCGTCGGCGGTGCCGACGAGCAGGCAGCGCTCGCCCTGCTTGTAGCCGCGCAGCCGCATCATCGTGTCGATGGGCGTGCCCTCGACCCCGTAGAGCTTGAGCGCGATGTCGGTCTCCTCGGGATCCGAGAGCCGGAAGACGCTCGGCAGCCCAAACTCGCGCTGCAGCACCTCGCGGCAGGCGCTCTTCGCCTCCTCCCAGCTCCGGAAGATGAAGGAGTAGCGCTGCGTGTTCTCCGGCCGGTAGCGCCGCACGCGCAGCGTCGCCGAGTAGAGAATCCCGAAGCAGCCCTCGCTGCCGATCATGATCTGGTCGGTGTCGGGCCCGGTCGCCGCGGCGGGGAAGTCGGCGGTGACCAGATCGCAGGTCGGGCAGACGTAGTCCTGCGCGAGGACGATGTCCTCGATCTTCCCGTAGTAGGTCGAGTTCTGCCCGGCGCCGCGGGTGACGACCCAGCCGCCGACGCTCGAGTACTCGAAGCTCTGCGGCATGTGGCCGCAGGTGTAGCGGTGGCGCGCGCCGAGCGTGCTCGGCGCGTCGTTCAATAGCCGCTCGAGCTCCGGGCCGGACATGCCGCCCTCGACGGTGATGGTCTGGTTCTGCTCGTCGAAGCGCACGACGCGCTTGAGGTGCGCGCCCATGTCGAGCGTGACGCCGCCCTTCGTCGCCTCGAAGCCGCGCGTAACCGAGGAGCCGCCGCCGTAGACGTAGACCGGGATGGCGTGCCGGTCGCAGTAATCGACGATGGCCCGCAGGTCCTCGCGGCTGCGCGGGCGCAGCACGAGGTCGGGGATGTTCTCGATGACCCCGTCGCGCAGGCGCATCAGGTCGATCATCGTCTTGCCGTAACCGACTCGGAGGCGCTCGAACACGTCGCTGCGCGCGTTCTCCTGCCCGATGATGCCCGCGAGCGCCGCGGCGTGCTCGGCCGCCAGCGCGCTCGGCTTGCCCTCCTCCGGCACCGGGTCGAGGCCCGGCTTGCCCGGCGCGGCGAAGTCGTCGTCGGTCATGCCGAACTTCTGCTTCATCAGCGCGAAGAGGCGGCGGTTCGGGTTCTTGAACTCCTTCGGATCGCCCCACTTGAAGATGGAGCGGAACGAGCGCGGCGGCGGAGGCTCGGTGATCCAGCGGGGTTCGAATTCGCTCTTGCTCGTCATGGCTCAGCCCCTTCGCTGCGGGTAGTTCACTATGTCCCGGATTTCGCGGTAGAGCGGCCCGAGCGCCCGATCCATGCGCCGGTAGACCCGCTCGAACAGCTCGCGATAGAGCGCCGAGGCCTGCTGCCGCGGTCGGAACTCGTGCTGGTAGACCTTCATCGCCGAGATGGCCGCCTCGACCGACGGGTAGAAGCCGAGCCCGGCGGCGGCGGCCATCGCCGCGCCGAGGCCGCTCGCCTCGTGCGTGCGGCCACGCACCAGCGGCCGGTCGAAGACGTCCGCGGCGATCTGGCAGATCTCGTCGCTCTGGCTCGCGCCGCCGGAGACGGTGAGGCGCTCGACGCGGCGGCCGCTCTTGCGCTTTATTGCCTCGAGGCCGTCGAGCAGGCCGAAGGAGAGCCCCTCGATGAGCGCGCGGTAGACGTGGGCGCGCGTGTGGACGTCGCCGAAGCCGATGAGCGCGCCCTTGGCGTTCGGGTTGTCGAGCCCCGGGCTCCAGTACGGCTGCATCACGAGCCCCATCGCGCCGGGCGGGGTCTGCTTGAGCAGCCCGTCGAGCATCAGCTCGGGCGGCAGGTTCCGCCGCTGCGCCTCGAGCACCTCCTGATAGGCGAACTGGTTCTTGAACCAGGTGATCATCCAGTAGCCGCGGAAGATCTCGACCTCGGGGTTGAAGGCCCCGGGGATGAGCGCGGGATACGCCGGCATGAAGCTGATGGGCTCGAAGTAGCGGCGGCTCGTCGTCTGCACCGTGGCGGTGGTGCCGAAGCTGAGCGCGGCCATCGAGCAGTCAACCACGCCCATGCCGATGGTCTCGCAGCCCTTGTCGCTGCCCGCGGCAATCACCGGCAGGCCCTCGGGCAAACCGGTCTCCTCGGCCGCCTGGTCGGTGATGCGGCCGATGGTCTCGCCGGGCCGCAAGAGCCTGGGCAGCCGCTCGCGCTCGATGGGGAAGATGCGCGCGCTCAAGTGTTCGGACCGAGCCCACTGCTGGCGGCGGTAGTCGAACGGGATGTGGCCTATCTGCGAAGCGACCGAATCGGCGCGCTCGCCGGTGAGGCGCAGGTTGAGGAAGCCCGAGACCTGGAGCACGTGCGCGGTCTTCTTCCAGACCTCCGGCTCGTTCTGCCGGATCCACGAGATCCGGCTCGCCTCCTGGCTTCGCGCCAGCGCCTCGTGCATCCCGATGACGGTCAGCGCGGCTTGGAAAGCTCGTCCGGGCCGGTAGCACGGCTCGGCCCGGCGCTGGTCGAGCCAGAGGATGGCCGGCCGCAGCGCGCGTCCCTCGCCGTCTACGCAGATGAGCGTGTCGCGCTGGGTCGTCACGCCGACGCCGCGCACGCGCTCCATCAGCGGCCCGTGGCGCTCGCGCAGCCGCCGGCACGCGGTGACGAGCGACCGGTAATAGATCTCCGCGTCCTGTTCGGCCCATCCCGGCGCCGGCGAGACGTAGGGCTCGTACTCGACCTTCTCGCGCGCGAGCAGGCGGCCGGTCACGTCGAAGACCAGCGCCCGGAGGCTCTGCGTGCCGCAGTCGATGGCGAGGACGACATCGGCCGGCTGGAAAGAAAGTGCGGGGCCGTGCGGAGAGGCCCCTCGACTCCGTGGCTCCCGTTGGTCGCCACTACGCTCGGGGTGACCGGGGATAGGGCCCTCCACCGTTCGCCCTGAGTGTAGCTCCCGACTCAATAGCGGCGGGGGCGGAGTCGAAGGGCTCGTCGATTCCGCGCACGCCCCTCGACTGCGCGGCTCCCGTTGGTCGCCACTACGCTCGGAGTGACCGGGGAATGGGCCCTCCACCGTTCGCCCTGAGCGT
>JBMNNX010000215.1:0-11628 GCA_050942745.1 Myxococcales bacterium | reverse complement strand
GTCGCCGACGGCGTGCGGTCGTAGTTGATGGGCTGCGGATTCTTCCCGGCGATGGCGTCAGCAGCCACGATCCCCTCGTGCGAGGCGACGTGCGCGAGCGCGAGCGTCGGGACGAGATCGCCGATGGCGTAGATGCCCTCGACCGGCGTGCGCATCGTCGGGTCCACCTCGATGAAGCCGCGCTCGGTCGTCTTCAGGCCCACTATCTCGAGCCCCAGGTTCTCGGAGACCGGCTTGCGGCCGATGGCGACGAGCAGCATCTCGGCCTCGAGCACCTGCGGCGACTCGCCAGAGCCGACGGTCACCTTCACACCGCTGTCCGTCGTCTCCACGCGCTCGACCTTGGTCCCGACCATGAACTCTATCTGCCGGCGCCGGTAGACCTTCTCCATCTCGATGGAGACTTCCTCGTCCTCGAGCGGCAGCAGGTGCGGCATCATCTCGACGATGGTGACCGTCGCCCCGAACGACCGGAAGATGGAGGCGAACTCCATCCCGACCGCGCCGGCGCCGAGGACGATGAGACTCTTGGGGACCTCTTTGAGCTCGAGGATCGAGTCGCTGGTGACCACGCGCTTGTGGTCCACGGGGATGAACGGGATGCCCTTCACCTCGCTGCCGGTGGCGAGGATGACGTTCTTGGTCTCGAGCGTCTGAGGCCCGCCCTCGGCTTCGACGACCACCTTGCCCTTGCCGTCGAGCCGGCCGTGGCCCTTCACCACAGTGACCCCGTTCTTCTTCATCAGGCCGGCGACGCCGGCGGTCAGCTTGGCGACGACGCGCTCCTTGCGCTTCATCACCTTCTCGAAGTCGAGCGAAAAGCCGTCGACCTTGACCCCGAAGTCCGCGGCCTTGCCCACCCTCTCAAACAGGCCCGCCGACTCGAGCAAGGTCTTGGTCGGGATGCAGCCGCGCAGCAGGCAGGTGCCGCCCAGCTTCTTGTCGCGCTCGACCAGCGCGGTCTTCAGGCCGTTCTGGGCCGCGCGAATCGCGGCGACGTAGCCGCCCGGTCCTGCGCCGATCACTACGACGTCGAAGATGTCCGCCATGGCTGTCTCCCTGGAATTGTCGGAATGCAGAGCGGGATACCGTCCGGCCGAGGGGCAGTCAAGCGGCCGAAAGCTTGCTCGGTCTTCGGGATCCGCGCCGCGGATGGCTAATCCCTTACGAAGAACGGCCCCCGCCGGTGGGCGGAGGCCGTTCTCACTGCTCGTCGGGGAACGGGGACGGAGCCCCGCTCCGCTTACTGCTCGGTCACAGTGATCGTGAAGGTGCCCTTCGCTGTCGTCGAGTAGCTGTCGACGAAGATGTAGTAGGTCGTTCCGACCGTACCGTTGATCGTGACGGATTCGACTTGAGAGCCCCAAGCGCTGTCGTCGGCGTCGAGGCAGGCACCCTCGGCATTTCCGGGAACGTCGTCGCAAACCGTCGACACCCACAGCGAGGAGTCGAACCCGTCGTCGACCTCGACGGTGAAGGTGCCCGAAACCGTCGGCGTGAACGTGTAGACGAGGTCCGGTCCGACCTGACCGCCGGCGATGTCGTAGAGCGCGTCCTGGCAGACCGTCGTGAACTGGCTGTGACTCGCGCCGTAGTCGTTGGTCGCAATGTTCGTGTCACCGGTGTGCGGCACACCCGAGGTCAGCGCGAAGGCCGAGTTGCACGTGTCGTTCAGGTAGAACGGGTCTTCGAGCGTGACGGTGAGGTCGAAGGCGCCGTAGCTGCCGCGGTCGCCGTCGACGATGATGAAGTAGGTGCCCTCGTCGAGCGCATTCACGGTCACCGTCGTGTCGCCGCAGGCGATTTGGTCAGCGGTGTCCGCGCTCGTGCAGGCCGACCGCAGGTAGATCTTCGGATCGAAGTTCGGCGTGGCGACCGAAGGCGTGACCGTCGCCGTCACCTTGTGGCTCGCTCCGGGCGGGATGGTGAAGCTGTAGACGACGTCGGGCGAGTCGGCGCCGCCGCAGCTTCCCTCGGCGCTGTCGAGCGCGAAGGTGGTATCGCCCTGGATGGTCGTGGTGAGGGTCGATAGGTCGAGCGTGATGCCGTCGCACACGTCGTTCTCCGGAGCAGGGTCCGGATCGCGCGTGGTCACCGTCACATCGAACGCGCCCGCCGAAATCCCCTGGCCATCGACCCAGAGATAGTAGGTGCCCTGCGGCAGCCTCGGGACGAGGATGTTCGCCGAGCCGCCCGCGCTGGCCGCGGCAGACGATTCGCACGCGGTCGGCACCTCGGCCTGCGCGTCGTCGCAGGTGGTCGCGCGCAGGTGAATGATCGGCTTGAGGGTCGAGCCCTGCGCCGGGGTTACCACGATGCCGACGGTCTGTTCGGCGCTGGTCTCGAAGGAGTACATCACGTCCGCGCCGCCTGACCCGCCGCAGTAGCCGCTGCCGCTGTCGTAGGCGCCAGTCGTCGTGCCGCTGACCGTGGCCACCATGTCGCCGCTGATCGAATCCTCGACCAGGGTGAGCTCCTCGGCGCCGCTGCAGCCGTCGTTGGCCAGAGGCTCGAAGAGCTCGACGGTCAGAGTGAACGGTCCCTTGGCACTCGACCAACCGTCAACCCAGACGTAGTAGGTGCCGGCGGCCAAGTCGGTCGCGATCACCTCGCCCGGCTCGTCGTCGCAGGCAAGCTCGCTGGCCGGAGCAGTGGCTGGGCAGGCGTTCGTCACGTAGATGAGCTCGTCCCAGCTCGCGTTGAGCACGGCGCGCATGTTCATCGGCGCGTCCGCGGGATCGATGGTGAACGAGTAGACGAGGTCGGGCGCAGACTGCGTGTAGCTCGAGCCGCAGGAGCCGTGGTTGTCGGCGACCGCATTGGTGGTGTCGCCGGTCACGACAGCCACCCCGTTCCTGAACCACAGCGGCTGCGCGGTGGTGCAGTCCTCGGGAACCGCCATCGGCGGACCGATGAGCGCCTCGAGAGCAAAGTCGCCGTAGCTCCCCGCGTTGCCGTCAACGAACAGGTAGTAGGGGCCTGCGGCCAGAGAGCGGGCGAGGAGCGACGTGCTGCCCCCCGCAGTCGTCGAGAAGCTGCAGGCCACCTCGGCCCCCGCCTCGCAGTCGGCCGAGCGCAGGTAGACCGACGGCTTGAGCGTGGGCGACAGCGCCGTGACGGCCACCTGGAGCGAGGAGTCGGCGGCGAGGTTGACGAGATAGACCACCTCGCTGCCGTCCGCGGTGCCGCAGGTCGCCTGGTAGTCGTCGGCCGCCGAGAGGGTCTGGCCGGTCACCGAGGCCATATTGTCGACGAAGGTGAGCTCGGTCGGCGCGGCGCAGGTGTCGTTGTCCGGCACCGGCGGCGGCTCGGTCGCGGTCACGCTCAGGGTGAAGGCGCCCTTCGAGCTGGCGGTGTAGCCGTCGACCCAGATCCAGTAGGTCCCGGCGGCCAGGTTCCTCAGGAAGACCGTCTCGCGGGCATTGACCGCGCCCGGTTCGTCTGCGCAGGCGAGCTCGTGGTCCTCGGTCGTGTCCCCGCAGTCGTCGCGCACGTAAAGGACCCAGTCGGTGCCCTCGCCGTCGACCGAGACCTCGACGTTCATCGGCTGCTGGAGCTGGAAGAAGTAGACGACGTCCGGTCCCGGGCTGTCGTTGCACAGGCCCTCGGTGTCGTTGGCCGCGAACAGCGTATTGCCGCTGACCGTGGCCGAGCCCGAGCTCAGGTCGATCTCCTCGGCCGCCGTGCAGACGTCCGGGACTTGCTGGGCCTCGCTCATGGTGACCCGGAGATTGAACTCGCCCGCGGTCGCCGAGGTGCTGTCGACGACGACGTAGTAGATGCCCGGATCGAGGCTGGGCGCACCGGCGACCGCCGTGCCGCTCGAGCTCGTGCCGCAGCCATGCTCGTCGGCAGCGTCGGCAGAGCCGCAGTCCGAGCGGATGTAGACCGCGGGGCTGAACGACGAGGAGGCGTCGCTGGCGCGGGTCACGGTGGCGATGACCATCTTCGGATCGCCCGCGGGAACCTCGAACTGGTAGACGACGTCGCCGCCGGACATGGTTCCGCAGGTGCCGGTCGAGTGGCTGTTGGAATTGACTGTGGTGCCGCTCGCCTCGGCCACGTCGTCGGTGAAGGTGAGCGGGATCGCGCCCGTGCACTCGTCATTGTCGGGCGGCGTGGGCGGCTCGGCGAGCGTCACATCGAGGTCGAAGGTGTGGGCATCGCTCGGGTAGGCGGTGTCGACCCACAAGTAGTAGACGCCTTCGGGCAGCCGTGCCTCGATAGTCATCGGACCGCCGGACGAGCGCGTAGCGCAAACAACCTCGTGCGCGATGTCGGGCGAGGCACAATCAGTGCGCAGGTAGAGGTGCGGCCACATGTTCGTGCCGCCGAAGGTGACCGTGGCGCGGAAGTCCCGGAACCCCATCCCGGTGGTGTCGAACATGTAGACAACGTCCTTGCCGGTGGTGGTGTCGCAGGTCCCGTGCGCGTCGTCGTACTCGGTCCTGGTGTCGCCGCTGGCGCTGGCCACGAAGGAGGTTCCCGACGCGGTGAAGTTGAGCGTGCCGGGCAGGTCGCAGGTGTCGCCCGGGGTCGGCGGCGGGGAGGGCTGCTTCTCGACGGTGAGCGAGAAGGTGCCCGAGCCCGAGCTCCAGCCATCGACCCAGATGTAGTAGGTGCCAGCGGGCAGCCTCCGAGCCGTGATGGTGCCCGGGTCGCTGCAGGCGAGATCCCCGGTCGCAGGGCAAGCGTTGGTCAGGTAGATCATGCCGTCGAAGTCGTCGTCGAGCACGGCTTCGAGGTCCACCGGCTCCTCCGACGGGTCGACGGTAAAGGAGTAGACGAGGTCAGGGGCAGTCTGCGTTGAGCTCGAGCCGCAGGACCCGTGGTTGTCGGCAGTCGCGATGGAGGTGTCGCCGGAGACGGTCACGGTGCCGTTGACGAAGACGAGCGGCTGGGCAGTGGTGCAGTCCTCGGGGAGAACCATCTCTTCGCCAAGCTGCAGATCGAGCGTGAACTCGGCGCCGATCGCGCCGACGCCGTCGACGATGGCGTAGTAGATTCCCGGCGCGAGGCTGAGAGCGGTGGCAACCGCGCTGCTGCCCGCGCTGCTGGCGCGGTTGCAGGCCACCTGGGTCGAGTTCGTGCAGTCGCCGCTGCGGATATAGACCGCAGGCCGATAGGTGGTGTCGCTCGGGGTGACGGTCGCGATCAGCGAGCGGTTTTCGGTCCCGGGGATCTCAAACCAGTAGTAGACGTCGCCGCCGTCCATGGCGCCGCAGGTGCCGGCGTCGTCATCGAAGGCTCCAAGGGTGGTACCGGGCACCGAGACGGTGTCGGAGCCGCCGAACTGCAGCTCGACCGCGTCAACGCACGTGTCGTTACCGGGCACCGGCGGCGGGTCGGTCAGCTCGACCCTGAGATCGAAGGTGCCGTTACCCGACGAGTAGCCGTCAACCCACACGTAGTAGGTGCCCGCCGCAAGCTGGGGGAGCGAGATGTTTTCGGGATCGTCCTCGCAGGCAAGCTCCTGCGTCTTGGGGCATCCCTGGGTCACGTAGACGATGGCGTCGTAGCTCTCGTTGGTGACGGCGATGAAGGCGTTCTTTGGCGCATCGGCCGGGTCGATCGTGAAGCTGTAGACCACGTCCTTGGCGGTCGCCGACGAAGAGCCGCACCCTCCCTTTTCGTCGTCACCAGCGAGCGCCGTGGATCCCGAGACGGTCGCGACGCCGTCGACGAAGTTGAGCGGCTGGGCGTTCGGGCAGTTGTCATTGTCGGGGGCGCCGGGAATGACGCAGCGGTTGTTCTCGCAGACCTCGTCACCGGTGCATCCGCCGAACGGCTCGCAGTCCACCGTGCGGCTCGAGCCACACTCGGTCGCCGTCAGCGAACCGCATTCGGCACCGTGAGCCTGGCAGAACTCCTCGTTGCTCGTCTGGGTGCAGGTGCCGCAGATGCCGTTCTCCTTGCACTCCTCGCCGATGGCGCAGGGGCCGCACTCCTCGACGGTGCGCTGCTGCTCGCAGTTGTCAACGCCGGTCGCCGGGCCGCACTGCTTGCCCATGCGGTAGCAGAACGCGTTGTCGCCCTCGTACTCGCACTCCTTGCAGGTGTTGGTCGTCAGGTCGCACTCGCCGTTGTTCGGGCAGACGCCGCAGTTGACCTGCCGCTCGACCCCGCAGTTGTCAGGAGCGGTCACCGAGCCGCAGTTCTTCTCCAGGCGCTCGCAGAACTTCTCGTTCGTCTCCCGGACACAGGGCGTTTCGCACTGGCCGGAGGCGTTGCAGGTCTCGTCACCTTCGCACTCGCCGCAGCTGCCGCCGCAGCCGTCGGAGCCGCACTCCTTGCCCTCGCAGCTCGGCGTGCAGCAGGCCACGCCGTCCTTGCAGACTTGGCCTGGCTCGCAGCAGTCGAGGCCGCACTTGACTTCGCAGGTTTCGCCCGAGTCGGGCTTGGTAGTCGAGCCGTCGGTCTTGCTGCCCGCGTCTTGAGTCCCCTCGGGCGGATCGTCGCCGCACCCCGCAAGCGACAGGCTGAGCGCTACGAGCGCTATTCCAACCATTTTCTTGACCATGTTCTTCTCCCCGTTTGCCAAGTGCTTCCACGAACCGCACGCCCGGACAGGGCCGCAGGCTCGCGGACCGACCCTTGGGTGCCGTCCTAATTCGCTGCCTGCGCCCGATTCGAAGGCCTTGGGCCAGGACACGAATCGCTCCTAGATACCATTTTGGGACGCACGCATCCAGATAGGGCGTCCGGTCGGTCGCCCTGTCCCTGGAAAACCGCGTTCGGGTGGCGGCGGGCTCGCCCTAGCGGGCGAGCGCGGAGGCGAGCTCCTCGAAGAGCAGGATCTCGCTGCGGATGGCCGACTTGAAGTCGCCCACCGACAGGCTCTCGTTTTCGCTGTGGGCGTTCGAGTAGGGGTCTTCGACGCCGAGCAGCAAGGCCGGGATGCCTCCCAGCTCGCGGGTGATCGGGTCGACGAAGCCTATCGACCCGCCGCATCCGACGAGCAGCGGCTCGCGGCCAAACCCGGCGGCGAGCGCCCTGCCCGCGGCCTTGAAGAGCGGCTGTCCAGGGTCGGTGTACCACCAGCCCCCGCCGACGTCGGTCTTCACCTCGACCTTCACCCCCCAAGGCGCGACGCGCTCGAGGTGCTCGGTGAGAGCCTCGAGCGTCTGCTTCGCGTCGAGGTCGGGCACGAGGCGGATGCCGACGCGCGCCCAGGCCGCGTCGCAGACGATGTTGCGCGCGTCCTTGCGCGAGCTCGCCTGGATGGCGTTGATCGAAATCGAGGGCTGGCGCCAGTTGGTCTCGTAGGGGTTGCGCCCGCCGCCAAGCATCTCGGTCCCTTCGAGCATTCCGGCCTGCTTGCGGTACTCGGCCTCGCCGGCCGGCAGCGACGCGAAGCTCCTCTTCTCCTCCTCGGTCAGCGGCCGGACCTTCTCCTGGATGCCTGGGACGGCGATGGAGCCGTCCGGATGGACCAGCGTCGCGAGCATTCGGCACAGCGCCATCGCGGGGTCGGGGATGGGCCCACCCCACATCCCCGAGTGCACCGAGGACTCGAGCGATCTCACCTCCACCTCCGCGGTCACCAGGCCGCGCAGCGAGGTGGTGATCGACGGCAGGCCGGTGTCGAAGTTGGCGGTGTCGGTGATGACGATGGCGTCGGCCTTGAGCAGGTCGCGGTGGCGCCGCAGCAGCTCGGCGAGGTGCTCGGAGCCGACCTCCTCCTCGCCCTCGATGAGGACCTTCACGTTGAGCGGCAGCTCGCCCGCCGACCGCAGCCAGCTCCCTATCGCCGCCGAGTGCACGACGACGCCCGCCTTGTCGTCGGCAGCCCCGCGACCGAAGAGCCGCCCCTCGCGCACCTCGGCCTCGAAGGGCTTGCTCTTCCATCGATCCTCGTCACCAGCCGGCTGCACGTCGTGGTGCGCGTAGAGCAGCAGCGTCGGCTTGCCCGGCGCTTTCGCCCACTCGCCAAAGACGTAGGGGGGCGCTCCCTCGATCTCGAGCAACCGCACCCCCTCGAGCCCGCGCGAACGCAGGACCCGGGCGATCTCATCGGCGCTGCGGCGCAGCTCCTCCGGCGGAAAGCCCGCGAAGGCGACGCTCGGCACGGCCACCAACGCCTTCAGATCAGAGAGGTGCTCCTCGAAATGGCCTTCCAGGTGCTCGAGTGCCTTCGTCGCGGACGGTGAGCTCATCGCTTCTCCTTTCGTTGGCGAAAGAGACGAGGCTGCGCGCCTCGGGAAGTCGGCCGGGCGCTCGACGACCCGCTGGGCAAAGCGCTCGGAAGGGTTCGAAGGCTCGGCAGTCTATCGTCCGAGCAGGCGGCACGAAAGGGTTTGCTGGCAAACAGCCGGTGGTATACCTGGGAGTCCGATCCGGCGCGGGGTGGCCAGGCATGGCGCTTGGGGGCGGGGCGCAGCCGGAGTCTTCGGAGCCAACCTGTGCCCCCCAGCTCTTCTGTTCAGGTCCTCGCGCAGCCCGCGGACGGCGGCACGCGAGCCCACCTCGCGATCCGCTATCCCCTGAAGTTTGCCGTGCAGCGCGAAGACCCGCGGCTCGAGGAGATGCTCCTCGACCGGCTCGCAGGGCGCGACAAGCGCTTTTTCGGAGTGACGGCGGCCGGCTGCACGGTGCTGCAGCTCGCCGCGCGCGAGGACCTCGCCGAGCTCGTCAGCGCCGACTTCGATCCGCGCCAGAGCGCCTGGGCGTGCCTCCGCCTGAACGCGGCCCGCCAGCTTAGCCGCAGGGACTTCTGCCGGGTCACCGGCATCTCGCAGATCGATCCGGCGGTGCGCGAGTCGCTCCTCAACAAGCTCGAGCCGTCGCTGCCAGCCGAGGACCGCGCCTACCTCCGAGCCGAGCGCGCCTTCTTCGCCGCGGGCGCCTTCGACAATGGCAGCTTCGAGCGGCTCTTCGCCGGCTGGCGCTGCTTCCTCGAGCGGTTCGCGCTTCCTCGCGAGGCTATCCAGCGAATCTTCGATGGCGACGCGAGCCTGCGCGACGCCCTGGTCGCCTCGCCGATGTGGCCCATCTCGTTCGAGCTGTTCTTCCACCACAGCCTATTGCTCGAGCTGTTCGGCCCCCAGGCCATCCAGCACGCGCCGCCCGGCAGCTACGCGCGCTACTTCCGCGCCCGCTTCGAGTGGGCACTCCAGCAACCAGACGCGCCGTCCAACCCGTACCTCTCGCACACCCTGCGCGGCCGCTACGGGGCCATCGACCAGGACGACGCGGTCCCCGAGTTCCTGCTCTCCGACCGCTACCCGAGGATTGCGCGCGGCGCCTCGCGGGTGCGCTTCTTCACCGGCGATCTGATCGACGCGCTGCGCGCCCACCCCGGGCCCTACGACCTTATCCAGCTTTCGAACATCCTTGACTGGTCGAGCGACGCGGAGTGCGAGGCCGTCGCCGTGCCGGTCCTCGACAACCTCGCCCCCGGCGGATTCCTGCTCGTGCGCCAGCTCAACAACGTGCGCCCGCTGCCGACCGCCTGGACGCGCGGGCTCGACTTCGACCCCGGGCTCGAGCGCGAGCTGCACGCGGCCGATCGCAGCTTCTTCTACTCGGCGATCCGCGTCGGCAGGAAGGCCTGAGGCGCGCTCCGCCCCGCCGGCCGCGCCCGCGCAAGTCGAGGACACCTTCCGGCGAGCGAGCTGGGGCGGGCTTCGCTCGGCGGCATCCGAAGCCCGCGACGCTGCTGAGCGCGCCTGCGAGGCCTGCCTCGCCGTTTTCGAGAGGGCCTCGGCTCGCCTGGCGGGCGCCAAGCGCCTCAGGGCTCGGGCGACCGCATCGAAGCCAGGGCGCCAGGACTGCCGGTCCGAGCATAACGGCCTTCGGGAGTGCGGCTCTGTCGGGCGCTCTGCACTTCACCCGTCGGGCGGCTCTTGCTATAGCCCTGCCCCATGTGGCGAAACCTCTACGCGGCCCCCGCGGTCCTCGCCAACACCGTGGCAATGGGCGCCTTTGCGCTCGCGACGACGCCCTTCACGCGGCGCTTCCACGACCCGACTTTCAAGACCTGGGCACGCCGGGTGCTGTCGGCGGTCGGCGTCGAGCTTCAGGTCGAGGGCGCCGAGCGGCTCGACCCGGGCCAACGCTACATCTTCATGGCCAATCACCAGAGCCACCTCGACGTGCCCTGCCTGGTGAGCGCCGTCCCCAACCCGGTGCGCTTCGTTGCCAAGCGCTCGCTCGCGAGGATTCCGCTGTTCGGCCAGGCGATGAGGGCGATTGGCAACATCGACATCGACCGCGGCAACAGCCAGGACACGCTGCGCCGCATGCACGAGGCGCAGCGGGGAATCGCCCAGCAGGTCTCGGTCGCCTTCTTCGCAGAGGGCACCCGAAGCGCGGGCGGCGAGCTGCTCCCCTTCAAGCGCGGCGGAGTGCGCATGGCGCTCGCCCTGGCGGTGCCCATCGTGCCGGTGGCTATTTGGGGAACGATCGAGATACTGCCCAAGGGCGCGCGCAGCCTCCGTAAGCCGGGCCCCGTTCGAGTCGCCATCGGAGAGCCCATCCCCACCGGTCCCGACACACCCGAGGAGCGGGAGCGGCTGCTGGCGCTGGTCCAGTCGGAGGTTGCGAGCATGTACCAAAGGTTGCGGGCGCCGCGGGCTGGCCAGAGCCAGGAGGTCGCCCGTGGCTGAACGCCGCGCCTTGTCGGTCTCGGTCTTCGCCCGCCATGGCGGCCGCGTACTGCTCATCCGCCATCGGCGGCTCGGCACCTGGCTGCCTGTCGGGGGCGAGGTTCACGACGGCGAGACCCCGCTCGAGGCCGCGCGCCGTGAGCTGCGCGAGGAGACAGGTCTGGAGGGCAGCTTCGAGCTCGTGTCTGGCGTAGACGGCACTCCGGCGGGCTTCCTCGGTTACGAAGAGCATCCGGCCGGCAGCAAGGGCCTGCACATGAACTTGAGCTTCGTCGCCGAGGTCTCGAGCGAAGCGGTCCGGCCGAATGGCGGGTTCGACGAGTGGCGCTGGGTCGAAGACCCGGCAGAGGTCGACTGCCCGCGCAACGTCGTCGAGCTTGGGCGGATGGCGCTTCGAGCGGGCGGCGCACCCGCGATCGCGCGGGCCTGGCTCGCGGCCTTCAACGCGAGGGACCTCGAGGCGCTCTGCGGCCTGTATGGCCCCGACGGCGCGCACGCGAGCCCGGACCTGCGGGCGATGGAGCCGCAAGGCGAGGCGCGCGGCAAGGAGGCCTTGCGCGCCTACTGGAGCGCGCTGCTCGGGCGCTCCGAAGGAATGCGCCTCGACGAGCGCCGGCTGATCGTGGACGGGTCCGCCGCGATTCTCGAGTGTGAGCGGGTCGCGCCAGGCCTTCCCGCTCTTCCGGTCGCGCTCAGCCTGATCATCGAGGGCGGGCTCGTGCACGCCTCGCGCCTCTACCTCGGCTAGAGGCTGGGAATTGGCTCGGCGCATGGCGCGAGGGTGCCAGGGCGCGATGGGGCCGGGCGCATTGCCATGCGCCCCTACCTACGTCGGCCGTGCGCCGGGTCGTTCCCTGCGGGCCGCATCATCCCGCCCGCAACTCTCGACTCTCGACCCTCGACGCTCGACCGTCGCTAGGTGGCTGGTGTTAAGCGACTCTCTCTGAGGGCGCGGTGGCTGTGGAAAACCACTATGCACCTGAGCGCGGTCCACAGGGGCGCGTTCTCGGGGAGACCGAAG
>JBMNNX010000214.1:0-11631 GCA_050942745.1 Myxococcales bacterium | reverse complement strand
TGCTCGCCGCTATCCACCACCCCGTCGCCGCAGCTCGCGGCCGCGCAGGTCGTGCGGCAGGCGTTGGGCTCGGTGTCGCTGTTCTGCGCGCCGTTGTCGCAGGCCTCGGCGCTGTCCACGACGCCGTCACCACAGCGCGCGGCGACGCAGCTCGTGCGGCAGGCGTCCGGGGCCGTGTCGTTGTTCGCCTCGCCGCTGTCGCACTCCTCGCCCGTATCGATCACGCCGTCGCCGCAGCTCGCGGGCACGCAGGTGACGCGGCACGCGTCGGCGAGCGAGTCGCTGTTGGCCGACCCCTCGTCGCAGATCTCGCCGCTGTCCAGCACGCCGTCGCCGCAGCGAGGGGCGAGGCAGTTGGTGCGGCAGGTGTCGGCCGCCGTGTCGCTATTCCCCTCGCCGCTGTCGCACTCCTCGCCCGAATCGATCACGCCGTCGCCGCAGTCAAAGAGCTCGCAGGTGGTGCGGCAGGCGTCCGGCTCGCTGTCGCTGTTCAGCTCGCCGGCATCGCAGGTCTCGCCGGTGTCCACCACGCCGTCACCACAAGAGGCGGGCACGCAAGAAGTGCGGCAGGCGTCGGGCTCGCTGTCGCTGTTCTGCTCGCCGGCGTCGCAGGTCTCGCCGGTGTCCAGCACGCCGTCGCCACAGAAAGCGGGCACGCAGGTGGTGCGGCAGGCGTTCGGGGCGGTGTCGCTGTTCTGCTGGCCGTTGTCGCAGGTCTCATCGGTGTCAACGACGCCGTCGCCGCACCTCGCGGCGACGCACGTCGTGCGGCAGGCGTTCGGGGCGGTATCGCTGTTTTGCTCGCCCTCGTCGCACTCCTCGCCCTCGTCGAGGACCCCATCGCCGCACGAGGCGAGCGCGCAGTGGGAACGACACGCGCCTGGCTCGGTGTCGCTGTTCGCCTCGCCGTCGTCGCAGGTCTCGCCGCTGTCAACCACGCCATCGCCGCACTTCGGGGCGGCGCAGTTGGTGCGGCAGGCGTCGGGGGCTGTGTCGTTGTTCTCCAGCCCGCTGTCGCACTCCTCCCCGGAATCGACGACGCCGTCGCCACAGCGCGCCGCGACGCAGGTTCTGCGACAGGCGTCGGCGGCCGAGTCGCTGTTGGCCTCGCCCTGGTCGCACTCCTCGCCGACGTCCAGCAGGCCCTCGCCGCACACTTCGATGCCCAAGCAGTCCGCGCGGCAGCCGTCGCCGTCCACGTTGTTACCGTCGTCGCAGATTTCTCCCGGGTCGATGAAGCCGTTGCCGCATCTCTCGAGCGCCGAACAGTCCGCCCGGCACCCGTCGCCGTCCACGTTGTTGCCGTCGTCGCAGGCTTCTCCCGGGTCGATGAAGCCGTTGCCACAGCTCTCGAGCGCCGAACAGTCGGCCCGGCACCCGTCGCCGTCCACGTTGTTGCCGTCGTCGCAAACCTCGCCGGACTCGACCTTGCCGTTTCCGCAAACTGGCTCGACCTCGACCGTCTTCTCGCCACAGGCGGCAAGGGCCAGAAGCGCGCCAGCAAGGGTTAGAGCACGAATGACGATCGGAGCTCGCATCTGTCCTCCATGGGCCCGCGAACCTGCGGAATGGCGGCCCGTGCGCGTGTTGGAGCGCTAGCTACCGCATCTCGACAGGGCCCGGATGTGAGATTGGTCACACTAGCCTGTGGCGGGCACCTGGATCCACTGGGCTTCGGGCGCCGCTCCGGGCGCGACGATCATATGGGCGCACCGCCAACGCGAGGTCCGGGCCTTCGCAGGCTCAGCCAATGCCGGGCCGGCGAAGTAGACGCGGGCGGCCGCTCTGGAACGGCACGCTAGCCTTCGCCGAGCCTGGCGTGACCTGCGCTGTAGACGGCCTGCTCCACCGTCGCGTCCCTCGTTTCCATTCGCTGGCTCGCCGCCCTTCGCGGCCAGGCGAATGGTCCGGGCTCGCGGAGCGCTCGTCGCATTCTCACCGAGGCGCCAATGGGTGCAATCCCGATCGAGGCCGGCTCACACAGTCGCGGCGCTTTCGGCCCGGAGGCCGAGCTGCCAAACTGCCGCTTGTCTGAATCCCCAGAGAGCGCAGGCGACCGCGAAGCGCTCCTCCTGGCGGGCCATCCGGCCGGTTGTCCTGCCCACTGCAGGGGGCTGCTCGACGGTGGCAATTGCGCCTGTTAGCATTTATGGCCATGCGACGATTTCTTGGAGTGGTGCTCGCGCTGGGCCTCGGCCTCTCGTGCGGAGAGGGCGACGTCCTCCTCGCTCTCCCCGATAGCGGCGTCCTACTCCCCGATGGCGGCGTCGTTCACGAGGGGCAGGACTCGGGACATGGGCAGATCTCCGACGCCGGTTCGTTCCCCGAGCTCGATGGCGGCTGCCAGCCCCGTAGCTGCGCCGACCTCGGCGCGGCCTGCGGCACGGTGGACGACGGCTGCGGGCGCACCGTGGAGTGCGGCGGTTGCGCCGTCCCCGAGACTTGCGGCGGCGGAGGGGTCGCCCACCAATGCGGAGTCCCCGCCGGCCATCGCGAGGAGCAGACGCTCTCTGGCGCGACGGGCGACGAGGGCGACGGCCTCATCCCGGTCTGCTGCGCGCCGAGCGAGCTCGAGAGGCTCGACATCGAAGAGGTCTTCCGCCTCCTCAACGAACACCGGCAGGCGAACGGCCGCGCGCCGTTGACCTACGACTACGCCCTCGAGGCTGCCATCGAAGGGCACTGCCACCACATGGCCGTCCACACCTTCTTCGACCACGCCGCCCCCGAGGAAGCGGTCAGCAGCCCCTGGACGCGGGCGAGCTTGTGCGGCACCAGCGCCAACGGCGAGAACATCGCTGCCGGCCAGCGCTCGCCGGCCGCGGTGATGGAGGCCTGGAAGAACAGCTCCGGTCACAACGCCAACATGCTGAACCCCGCATTCAAGCGCGTGGGCATCGGCAGCTATGTCGGTGGCCCGTACGGCATCTACTGGGGCCAGCTCTTCGGGAACTAGCGGCGACTCGTCCCACGGTCTTCGAAGCTCCGGCTCCCGGCCGATGGCGGGCGGCTGCGGCAAGGGCCGCGCTCTCCAGATCGGCCGCGCCCGAGGCGGCTTCGCGGCGCGGAATTTCCTGGAAGGAATCCTCCCAAGGAGAGGTTCCCGATCCAGAGCCGCGCGCCACTCGCTGAGCCTTCATCCTCGCCCCGCGAAGCGAACGGACGCTCGAGGGGGAACCGTTCGTTGACCTGCCATGACCGCCCGCCCGATTCGATGACCGCTACGCGAATCCCTGCACGCTCCTCCCGGCGAGCGTGCCGCGAGTCGTCTTGCTGTCCGCGAATGGATGCTCGGCGTCCCCGCGCCCGTCTCGGCTCTTTTGGATTCTCCCCTCGTCGGCTTCGTTGAAGCCCGGCGAATAAGATTCCCCAGTAATCGAGCCCGATTTCACTAGAGGTTCCCAGATGCCCGCCCGCGCCACCGCCCGCTCCCGCCAACAGCCCATCGAGCGCCTTGCAGACGACCCGCTCTGGTACAAGGACGCCATCTTCTACGAGCTGCGCGTCCGCTCCTTCTACGACAGCAACGGCGACGGCATCGGCGATCTGCGCGGGCTCATCGAGAAGCTCGACTACCTCCAGGACCTCGGCGTCACCACGCTCTGGCTGCTGCCGTTCTATCCGTCGGCCCTCAAGGACGACGGCTACGACATCGCCGACTACATGGACGTGCACCCGGAGGCGGGCTCGCTTACCGACTTCAAGCAACTGCTGCGCGAGGCCCACGCCCGCGGCCTCCGGGTGGTCACCGAGCTGGTGCTCAACCACACCTCGGACAAGCACCCCTGGTTCCAGCGCGCCCGGCGCGCCAAGCCCGGCTCGCGCTGGCGCAACTTCTATGTCTGGAGCGACACGCCCGACCGCTACGCGGACGCGCGCATCATCTTCAAGGACTTCGAGACCTCCAACTGGACCTGGGACCCGGTCGCCGGCGCCTACTACTGGCACCGCTTCTACTCGCACCAACCGGACCTCAACTTCGACAGCCCCGACGTGCGCAAGGCGGTCAAAGAGGTCGTCAACTTCTGGCTCGGCATGGGGGTCGATGGGCTGCGGCTCGACGCGGTGCCCTACCTCTTCGAGCGCGAAGGGACCAACTGCGAGAACCTGCCCGAGACGCACGACTTCCTGCGCGAGCTGCGCCGGCACATCGACGAGCGCTACCCCAACCGCATGCTGCTCGCCGAGGCGAACCAGTGGCCCGAGGACTCGGCGAAGTACTTCGGCCAGGGCGACGAGTGCCACATGGCGTTCCACTTCCCCATCATGCCGCGCATGTTCATGGCGATTCAGATGGAGGATCGCTACGCGCTACTCGACATCCTCGCCCAGACCCCGGTGCTGCCCGACAACGCGCAGTGGGCGCTCTTCCTGCGCAACCACGACGAGCTGACGCTCGAGATGGTGACCGACGAGGAGCGCGACTACATGTACCGGATGTACGCGCGCGATCCCCAGGCGCGCATCAACCTCGGCATCCGCCGCCGGCTCGCGCCGCTGCTCGGCAACAACCGCCGCAAGATCGAGCTGATGAACAGCCTGCTCTTCTCGATGCCGGGCACCCCGGTGCTCTACTACGGCGACGAGATCGGGATGGGCGACAACATCTACCTCGGCGACCGCAACGGCGTGCGCACCCCGATGCAGTGGAGCGCCGACCGCAACGCGGGCTTCTCGCGCGCCAACCCGCAGAAGCTCTACCTGCCGGTGGTCATCGACCCCGAGTACCACTTCGAGACGGTCAACGTGGAGGCCCAGCAGGCCAACCCCCAGTCGCTGCTGTGGTGGATGAAGCGCCTCATCGCGCTGCGCAAGCGCTTCAAGGCCTTCGGCCGCGGCTCGCTCGAGTTCCTGCACCCGAACAACCCGCGCGTGCTCGCCTTCCTGCGCCAGTACGAGGACGAGGTGATCCTGGTGATCGCCAACCTCTCGCGCTTCGTGCAGTACGCCGAGCTCGACCTGTCGCAGTTCAAGGGCATGGTGCCGGTCGAGCTGTTCGGGCGCACCGAGTTCCCGCCGGTCGAGGATCGGCCGTACTTCATGACCCTCGGCCCGCACATGTTCTACTGGTTCGCGCTCCAACGCATCGAGCGCACGCACGGGATAGGCGTCTCGCGCGCCGGCGGGCTGCCGACCCTGCGGGTCGCCGAGCACTGGCAGAACGTGCTCGAGGGCGGCGCACGCCACCGCCTCGAGGACGTGCTGCCGGCCTTCCTGCAGGCGCAGCGCTGGTTCGGCGGCAAGGCTCGCCGCATGCGCTCGGTCCTCATCTCGAAAGCGATTCCCCTGCCGATGGAGGCCGAGATCGCCCTGGTCACCGCGGTCCACGTCGACTACACCGACGGCGCCGCCGAGGGCTACCTGCTGCCGCTCGCTTACGCGGAGAACGAGCGCGCCAGCGAGCTTCAGCGGCAGTCCCCGACGAGCGTCGTCGCCCGCGTCAAGACCGACACGGGCAGCGAGGGCATCCTCTACGACGCCCTGGTGGACGAGGCGTTCGCCGCCGCGCTGCTCGAGACCATCGCCAACCGGCGCCGCCTGCGCTCGAACGGCGATCAGCTCGTCGGCTCACGCATGCGCTCGGCGTACGCGCTGCAGGAGACGGTCGACAGCATCCGCCTGATGCGCGACGAGCAGAGCAACACCTCGGTCGTCTTCTCCGACAAGTTCATCCTCAAGGTCTTCCGTCGGCTCGAACGCGGCGTGAACCCTGACCTTGAGATCGGGCGCTTCCTGACGAAGAAGGGCGGCGTCTCGACCCCGAAGGTCGCCGGGTTCCTCGAGCACCGCAGCAACGAGGGCACCACGACCCTGGGCATCCTCCACGAGTACGTGCCGAACCAGGGCAGCGCCTGGAGCTACACGCTGGCCGAGGTCGAGCGCTACTACGAGCGCGCCCTGGCGCTCGGGTGGCGCAAGGAGACGAGCGAGCCGCTGCCTCACCCGCTCGACCTGACCGAGCAGCCTCCGACCGACCTCGCGCGCGACCTGCTCGGCACCTACCTCGAGACGGCGCGCCTGCTCGGCACCCGCACCGCGGAGCTGCACCGGGCGCTCGCCTCGGAGCCCGACAACCCGGACTTCGCGCCCGAGCCCTTCACCACGCTCTACCAGCGCTCGCTCTTCCAATCGATGCAGAGCCACGTGACCCCGGTCTTCAACCTGCTGAACGAGCGCATCAATCAGCTCCCCGAGCCGGTCCGCGAGAGCGCCCGCGCCGTGCTCGCGCAGAAGCAGGCGATCCTGAAGCGGATGCGCAGGCTCCTCGACTCGAAGCTCTCGGGGATGCGCATCCGCCACCACGGCGACTACCACCTCGGCCAGGTGCTCTACACCGGGCGCGACTTCGTCATCCTCGACTTCGAAGGCGAGCCAGCGCGGCCGCTGAGCGAGCGCAAGCTGAAGCGCTCGGCGCTGCGCGACGTGGCCGGCATGCTGCGCTCGTTCCACTACGCGGCGTTCGCGCCGCTGCTGCGCCACCGGGGCGGCGGCGCCAGGCCCGATCTGAGCGCCGTCGAGCCGTGGGCCCGCTTCTGGCTCGCCTGGGCGTCCTCGTCGTTCCTCAAGGCCTACCTCGCCGAAGTGGGCGGAGCCTCCTTCCTGCCGAAGAAGCGCGAGGAGGTGCGCGTGCTGCTCGACACCTTCCTGCTGGAGAAGGCGGTCTACGAGCTCGGCTACGAGCTAAACAACCGGCCGGACTGGGTGCGCATCCCGCTACAGGGCATCGAGGACCTGCTGCGCGGCGAGTAGCCGCGCCGCGCCCGCTCGGACGCAGCTCGGGGCCGCCGGGGTCTCCCTCGACGGCCCCTTTTCTGCGGTTCTCCTTCGCGCAATCGAGCGATCCGCCCTTGCACTGGCTACGCGAAACCGACGATCCTCCGGGCCATGTCTACGAACTCACAGAACGCACTCCGAACCTTCCTCCGCGGCGTCCCGGTCTTCAGCGGGCTCGAGGGGCGCTCGCTCCACAGCGCGCTGTCGGTCCTCAGGAAGCACACCTTCGCGCCGGGCACCGTCATCTTCACCGAGGGCGAGATCGGGCGGACCTTGTACGTCATCTACAAGGGCGAGGTCGTGGTCTACCGCAACAACGCCGAGGGCAAGCCGGTCGCCATCGTGAAGCTGAGCGAGGGCGAGTGTATCGGCGAGATGGCGCTCGTCGAGCTGCAGCCTCGTTCGGCCTCGGTCGTCGCGACGAAGAAGACGGTCGCCTACTCGCTCAACAACCTCGACCTCTACAAGCTGCTGCGCGAGGACAACTACACCTTCGTCATCCTCCTGCAGAACATCTGCCGCCTGCTGTCGCGCCGCCTGCGCAAGGCCGACAGCCGCATCGCCGAGTTCCTGAGCGCCGCTGCCGCCAAGCAGGAGCCGGATGCCCCCGCGCGCAAGCCGGCGCGGGCTCGTGCCTCGACGAAGCGCGCCCCGCGGGCGCGAAAGCGGGCCGCCGCGAGTTGATGAAGGTCGGCCGAAAGGCCGACGCGTAGGTAGCCTTTCGGCGCTCGCCCAGCGGATGCGAGCAGGGGCCGATGCGAAGATCGGCCCCACTCCGGCGCCGCGCGCGGGCTCGGGCCTGGCCGACGCGGCGCTCGGCCGCCGAATCGTGGCGCGCGTCCTCGCTGTTCATCGATCGAGCGCGATTTCGGGGCCCCATCGGCTGGTGACCAACCATGCAGAGCAACGACCGCTACATCCGCCACCAGATCCTCGCGGAGATCGGCCCGGAGGGTCAGCGCCGCATCTCGGCGGCCTCGGTGCTCCTCGTCGGCTGCGGCGCGCTCGGCTCGAGCCAGGCGCAGATGCTGGCGCGCGCGGGCATCGGGCGCCTCCGCATCGTCGATCGCGACCTGGTCGAGGTGACCAACCTCCAGCGCCAGATCCTCTTCGACGAAGACGACGCCGCGGCGCTGCTTCCCAAGGCCGTCGCCGCGCAGCGCAAGCTGGCGCGCATCAACACTGAGATCGAGATCGAGGCCCGCGTCGCCGACGTGAACGCCGGCAACATCGAGTCGCTGCTTGCCGGCTGCGACCTCGTCCTCGACGCCTGCGACAACCTCGAGACGCGCTACCTCGTCAACGACGCATGCGTTCGGGCGGGCGAGCCCTGGGTCTACGGCGGCGTCGTCGGCACTTCGGGCATGGTGATGGCCGTTCGCCCGGGCGACGGCCCGTGCCTGCGCTGTCTTTTCCCCGAGCTGCCGCCGCCCGGCACGGTCCCTTCCTGCGAGGTCGTCGGAGTACTCAACGCCGCGCCCGTCGTCATCGGGGCGCTGCAAGCGGTCGAGGCGCTCAAGCTGCTCGCGGGCGGCGCTCCCAAGTCGAGCGGCGTGCTCACGCTCGACCTGTGGCGGCAGTCGTTCCAGAAGGTCGCCGTCGCCCGCGACGAGCGGTGCCCGTGCTGCTCGCAGCGGCGCTTCGATTTCCTCGAAGCGCCGAAGCCCGGGCTCGTCCGGGCCATCGGCCGCGACGCGGTTCAGCTCTTCCCCGACGAGGCCGACCGGCCTTCGCTGCCCGCGCTCGCCGAGCGACTCGCCGGGCTGGGACGCGTCTCGGGAAACGAGCACCTGCTGCGCTTCGAGAACGGCCAGCACACCCTGCTCGTCTTCGCCGACGGCCGGGTCGTGGTGAAGGGCACCGCCGACATCGAGACCGCGCGGCAGCTTCGCATGAGGCTGTTGGCCGGCCTCGAGTAGGCGCTGTTCTTCGGGCGCCGTGCCTCCGTTCGCGCTCTCGCGTCTTTGCCATCCGCCCATGCGCGAGCGCGCTCGAATGGCTATTCCGGCTCATCCTCCGGCTCGGGCCAGGACTCCTCGCCGTCGGGCGGCTCTTCCTCCCACTCGCCCTCCCCCTCGTTGAGGAACACGTCCTCCTCTTCGCCATCGGGAGGCTCTTCTTCTTCGAAGAAGGGCGCTTCCTCGCCGTCGGCGGGCTCCTCCTCTTCGGCCTCCTCGCCATCCGGCGGCTCGAGGGACGGAGCTTCTTCACCGTCGGGCGCCACTTCCCGATCGCGGCCGCCATCGCCTCGCTCGCCGGCGTCCTGCTCTGGAGCTCGCGCGGGCTCGGATACATCGATCTTGTCCGAAGGTTGGGTCATGGCTTGGTCAGGCTCCGCCTTCTCGGGCCGCGCCTGCAACACTCCGGAACGAGCCCGCGCGATGCCGTGTTGGCTGCCCGTCGTCACGATGCCGTCTACTTCGGCCTCGCGTGCTCGCCGCACGCTCGGGCTTGTCGGCTACCGCTCGAAGGATTCTTCGACAAGTCCTCACGCGCGGAGCGCCGATTCTGCTGCCTGCCCCGATGCACGGCGGATACGCGTGCTAGCATCCGCCCAACTGATTGTGGATGAGGGGAAACGCCCGCTGGACGCCGCTGCGCCGAAAGACGCGGCCCGAGGAGTAGAGCGCTGATGAAGGTCAGCCTGTTCGTCAACCACCGTTGCAACCTGCGCTGCGTCTACTGCTACAACGGCCAGGAATTCGATCGCCGGATGCCCTGGGACATCGCCCGCCGCGCCATCGACTTTGGCTTCGAGAGCTCGAAGAAGGGCTTCCTGCTGCTGTCGTTCTTCGGCGGCGAGCCGCTGCTCGAGATCGATCTGATGGAGCAGGCGGTCGACTACGCGGCCGCCGAGGCTAAGAGGCGAGAAAAGCGGCTCTTTCTGTCCCTATCGACCAACGGCACCCTGCTCGACAACCGTCGCCTCGACTTCCTGCGCCGCCACGACTTCAACGTGCAGGTGAGCTTCGACGGAGTGGCCGAGGCCCAGGACACGACCCGGCGCTTTCCGAACGGCAACTCGTCCCACCGCAAGGTCGAAGCTCACGTGCGCCAGCTCGTCGAGGCGGGCTTTGCGTTGCGGGTCATCAGCGTCATCGACCCGCGCACCGTGCACCTGCTCGGCGACAGCTTCGAGTACCTGATGGACCTGAAGGTCCCGCACATCTACTTTGCCCCCAACTACCTCGGCTGCTGGGAGGACGAGTCGTGCGACCGGTTCGAAGCCGCGCTCGCGGATCTCGGTGACCGCTACGTCGCTCGCCTGCGGGCGGGGCAGGACGTGAGGCTCGACCCGATCAACGGAAAGATCGTGACCCACGTCGTGCCCGGCAGCTCCGAGCGCGTCGCGTGCCCCTTCGGCGTGGACGAGATCGCAGTCTCGCCTACCGGCCGCATCTATCCCTGCGACCGGCTGGTGCGCCAGGACGACCCGAACTCCGAGGTCTGCATCGGCGACCTCGACCGCGGCATCGACTCTGCCCGGCGCGACGCGATGGTGAAGGCCAAGAACACCTGCGATCCCGAGTGCGCCGCCTGCGAGCTGCGCCCGAGGTGCATGTACTGGTGCGGGTGCGCGAACTACGAAACCACCGGCAGCCCCGGCAAGGTCTCGCCGCTGCTGTGCTGGTTCGAGCGCTGCTTCATCGCTGAGGCCGACCGGGTCGCGGGGCTCCTCTTTGGCGAGGAGAATCCGGTCTTCATGCGGCGCTTCTACCGGGCCAAGGATGGGAAGCGGTAGGGGCGCACGGCAGTGCGCGCGTCGCCGGTTCAGGTACGGCCGCCGACGGCCGGTAGGGGCGCATGGCCATGTCATGGCAATGCGCCCGTCGCCGGTTCAGGTACGGCCGCCGACGGCCGGTAGGGGCGCATGGCAGTGCGCCCGTCGCCCGCTCAGGTACGGCCGCCGACGGCCGGTAGGGGCGCATGGCAATGCGCCCGGCCTCGCAGGCCCCGAGGGGCGTGGACGCGGGCCTTGCGCGGTGGCCGCCGAGACGGCGGCCCTCCCCACCTCATGGCCGCGGCGCCGGTCTCGAATCCTTCGCCCACCAGGCGATTGCGCCCGGGCGCATCGACGCCGGCACGAAGGCCGGCGCTCCGTTCTCTCGCACGCCCGACGACGCCGGCACGAAGGCCGGCGCTCCGTTCTCTCTCTCGCGCGCGACGACGCCGGCACGAAGGCCGGCGCTCCGTTCTCTCGCACGCCCGACGACGCCGGCACGAAGGCCGGCGCTCCGTTCTCTCGCACGCCCGACGACGCCGGCACGAAGGCCGGCGCTCCCTCACGCGATCGGGTGCTCCTCGAGCGCCGTGTCGCCGGCGACCGCCTTCTCGATCTCGTGCTCGAGCCTCTCGAAGAAGACCGTGCGCTCGTGCCCTTCGAGGTCCGCCAGGATGCGCGGCGCGATCAGGCGCCACAGCCTGAGCTGCTCGCCGAAAGACTGGCGCAGCACGTCTCCGACGACCACGGCCGGATCATCGGGCAGCATTCCGCTCGGCGCGGGCCGGGAGAGCTTCTGCTCGACTATCGGCGCCTTCTTCAGCTCATTCACCAAGGCCTCGCGCTCCTCCTCCTCCAAGCGGCCAAGGATTCGCGGCGCGAGCGCGACGAGCACCTCGTGCTGCTGCTCGTAGGGGAGCCGGTAGATGCGGTCGAGCACCTCGCTCTCGGTCTCACCGGTGCCGACCTTCGGCTCCTCGGGAATATCCCGCCTGTTCTGCATTGCTCCCTCCCCTCGCGCGCCCTACGACGCCGGCACGAAGGCCGGCGCTCCGTTCCCTCACGCGCCCTACGACGCCGGCACGAAGGCCGGCGCTCCGTTCCCTCACGCGCCCTACGACGCCGGCACGAAGGCC
>JBMNNX010000095.1:0-21901 GCA_050942745.1 Myxococcales bacterium | reverse complement strand
GGACGGGCCCCGGCCATTTCGCAATTGACACTCGTTAGGGGGTCCGCTAGCAATACACCCCAATTTTCCCCGGCAGGACACTGCGAGCGCGTGGGCGCAGCCAGCGCTCGTTCGCCGACCGGGCGCGAGGACTCGGGCGTGAACGAACTCAGCATCGCGCGCCGCTACGCAATAGCGATCTTCGAGCTGGCTGCCGAGGAGAATCGGCTCGACGAAGTCGGCAGGGAGCTGGCCGCGGCCAAGGCCGCCCTCGAGTCCGACCAGGAGCTCATCGCCACGCTTCGCCAACCGGCCACGACTCGGGAGGTGAAGCTGCAGCTCGTCGAGGCGATGGCCACGACCCTGAAGCTCAGCCCCACGGTCGCCAACGCGCTGCGCCTGCTCGCCGAGCGCAACCGGCTGGTGCTCGTCCCGCAGATCGCCGAGGTCTACGCGGCGCTCGCCGACGAGCGGGCCGGGCGCGTCAAGGCCCGGGTCACCAGCGCCGTGCCGCTCAGCGAAGAGGCCGCCCGCGAGATCGCCGTGCTCCTGACGCGCGCCACCCGCCGCAGCGTCGTCATCGAGCGGTCGGTCGATCCTTCGATCCTCGGAGGGGTCGTCGCGCAGGTCGGCGGCAAGACTTTCGACGGCAGCCTTCGCACCCACATCGAAGGGCTCAAGAGGCAGCTCAAGGCCTAGCGGGCGGGGCGAATCCCCTGAGGCCGCATCACGAGGTCACGCACAAAAATGTCCATCCGCGCCGACGAGATCTCCAGAGTCATCAAGGAGCAGATCAAGAACTACGGCAAGAAGCTCGAGGTTTCGGAGCAGGGGACCGTCCTCTCGGTCGGCGACGGCATCGCGCGCGTCTACGGCCTCGAAGGAGCGATGGCCGGTGAGCTGCTCGAGCTCGCCGGCGGCACCATGGGCATGGTGCTCAACCTCGAGGAGGACAACGTCGGCGTCGCCATCATGGGCCCCTACGAGCACCTTCGCGAGGGCGACACGGTCAAGCGCACCGAGCGCATCGCCGAGGTGCCGGTGGGCGAGGCGATGCTCGGGCGCGTGGTCAACACGCTCGGCGAGCCTATCGACGGCAAGGGCCCCATCGCCGCGACCGAGCGGCGCAAGATCGAGCTGAAGGCGCCGGGCATCGTCAAGCGCCGCAGCGTCCACCAGCCGCTGCAGACCGGCCTCAAGGCCATCGACTCGATGATCCCCATCGGCCGCGGCCAGCGCGAGCTGATCATCGGCGACCGCCAGACCGGCAAGACCGCCATCGCCATCGACACGATCATCAACCAGAAGGGCGAGGGCGTTCAGTGCTTCTACGTGGCCATCGGCCAGAAGCAGTCCACCGTCGCCCAGGTGGTCGACAAGCTGCGCAAGCACGGGGCGATGGAGTACACGACCGTGGTCGTCGCCGGCGCCTCCGAGCCCGCGCCGCTGCAGTTCCTGGCGCCGTACTCGGGCTGCACGATGGCCGAGTACTTCCGCGACACCGGCCGCCACGCGCTCATCATCTACGACGACCTGTCGAAGCAGGCGGTCGCCTACCGGCAGCTTTCGCTGCTGCTGCGCCGGCCGCCCGGCCGTGAGGCGTACCCCGGCGACGTCTTCTACCTGCACAGCCGCCTGCTCGAGCGCGCGGCCAAGATGTCCGACGCCGAGGGCGGCGGCTCGCTCACCGCGCTGCCGATCATCGAGACCCAGGCCGGCGATGTCTCGGCGTACATCCCGACCAACGTCATCTCCATCACCGACGGCCAGATCTTCCTCGAGTCCGACCTCTTCTACTCGGGCTTCCGCCCCGCCATCTCGGTGGGCATCTCGGTCTCGCGCGTCGGCTCGGCCGCGCAGATCAAGGCGATGAAGCAGGTGGCCGGCTCGATGAAGATCGAGCTCGCCCAGTACCGCGAGCTGGCCGCCTTCGCCCAGTTCGGCTCCGACCTCGACAAGGTGACGCAGGAGACCCTGGCGCGCGGCGAGCGCCTGATGGAGGTGCTCAAGCAGGCCCAGTACGTCCCGATGCCGGTCGAGCAGCAGGTCGTGCAGCTCTACGCGGCCACCCGCCGGGACGAGACCGGCAAGCCGTGGATCCGCCCGGTGCCCGTCGAGCAGATCTCCAAGTACCTCAAGGAGCTCACCGAGTTCGTCGCGAGCAAGCACCCCGAGATCTACACGGCCATCCTCGAGAAGAAGCAGCTCACCGACGAGATCACCGCGCAGCTCGACAAGGCGCTGCGCGAGTTCCGCGAGATCTTCGCCCTGAGCTGATCCGGCCGTTCGCGGCCGAGGTGACAGATGCCCTCGCTCAAAGCCATCCGCACGCGCATCCGCTCGGTGAAGAGCACGCAGCAGATCACCCGCGCCATGAAGATGGTCGCCGCCGCCCGCCTGCGCCGGGCCCAGGAGGCGGTGTTGTCGGCGCGCCCCTACTCCAAGGCGATGAAGGGCGTGCTCGACAGCGTCGCCCTGCGCGTCGATCTCGCCAAGCACCCGCTGTTGCAGCAGCGCGAGATCAAGCGCATCGAGGTGCTGGCCATCACCAGCGACCGCGGCCTGTGCGGCGGCTTCAACGGCGCCATCGAGCGGCGCGTGCGGCTGTTCATGGCCGAGAACGAGGGCCGGGTCGAGAAGGTCACCTTGCGCACCATCGGCCGCAAGGGCCACGACTACTTCCGCCGCCGCGGCCGCGAGATCCGTAAGAACTACCCGGGCCTGCTCTCGAACCTGAAGTTCACCGCGGCCCAGGAGATCGCCCGCGAGCTCGCGGATCTGTTCCTGAGCGGCGAGATCGACGCGGTGATGCTCGTCTACAACGAGTTCGTCTCCGCGGTCAGCCAGCGGGTCAACGTCGAGCAGCTCCTGCCCATCGAGATCCCCGAGCTTTCGACGCCCAAGCCGGGCGCCGTGCTGCCGGTCGAGTACGAGTACGAGCCCGACGCGAAGGCCATCCTCGAGGACCTGCTGCCGCGCTACCTCGCCAACCACGTATGGCAGGCGCTGCTCGAGTCGCTCGCCGCCGAGAACGCCGCGCGCATGACCGCGATGGAGAACGCGACGAACAACGCGGCCGACATGATTGCCAAGCTCACGCTGCAGTTCAACCGCACGCGCCAGGCGATGATTACCAAGGAGCTGGTGGAGATCGTCTCCGGCGCCGAGGCGCTCGAGTAGGAGGGGTGACCGATGAAGCGCGCTCACGTGTTGCCGCTCGTCTTCGCCGCGATAGCCGCCCTGGTGCTGGACCCCGGGCCCGCTCGGGCAGAGGGCGAGGCGGGCAGCGAGGCGGCGGCCGGGGGCGCCAAGGTCATCGAGCTCGACGAGGACGGGCTCACCGGCGCGGCCAAGGTCATCGAAGTCGGCGAAGACGGCGCGAGCCGCGTGGTCAAGGGCGAGGGCGCCGAGGGCGAGGCGAATGCCGACGCGAAGGCGCCCAAGGACGCGCCGACGCTGGCCGAGTCGTGCCGGGCGCGCTTCGCCGCGCAGTGCAAGGTGCTCAAGAGGTGCCTCGGCGGCGGCGTCGAGCTGCCGTGCGATCAGGCGGGCGCGCTGTGCGATCAGCTCCAGGGCAAGGCCCCTTACTCGCGTAAGGAGCTTCAGGCGTGCGCCAAGGGGATCGCCAACCTGCGCTGCGACGCTCCAGTCGATCCCACCAACCTCGCCGCGCTCGACTTCGAGGCACGCGTGCCCGCCTGCAAGAAGGTGATGGCGGCCGAGCGCGCGCAGGGCGGGGGCATGGCGCCGTGGGGCTCGGGCGCCAACGGCAGGCAGGACCTCGGACAGTTCGACCTGAACAAGGCGCTGTTCGAGTAAGCCGGAAGCGGAAAGGAAACGAGGAAGACGATGACGGCGACGAACGTGGCGGCAGTCGGGCGGGTGACGCAGGTGACCGGGCCAGTGGTGGACGTCGAGTTCCCCACCGGCGCGCTCCCCGAGCTCTACACCGCGCTGACGGTGACCAACCCTTCGATCAGCTCGAAGCCGGACAACCTCGTCCTCGAGGTCGCCCAGCACCTCGGCGAGAGCACCGTCCGCTCGATCGCGATGGACACGACCGACGGCCTGGCGCGCGGCGTCCCGGTGCGCAGCACCGGCGCTCCCATCTCCGTGCCGGTCGGCAAGGCCATCCTCGGGCGCATCCTGAACGTCATCGGCGAGCCCATCGACGAGCTCGGGCCCATCGAGTCGACCGAGTACCGGCCCATCCACCACCCGCCGCCCGCCTTCGTGCAGCAGGACGTGCGGGTCCAGATGTTCGAGACGGGCATCAAGGTCATCGACCTGCTCGCCCCCTACACCCGCGGCGGCAAGATCGGCCTGTTCGGCGGCGCCGGCGTCGGCAAGACCGTCCTCTTGCAGGAGCTCATCCGCAACGTCGCCGTCGAGCGCGGCGGCTTCTCGGTCTTCGCCGGGGTCGGCGAGCGCACCCGCGAGGGCAACGACCTCTACGTCGAGATGCAGGAGTCGGGCGTCATCGCGACCGAGAAGGACTCGAACGGCCACGTCGCCCGCGACCCGCAGGGCCGGCCCAAGCTCGTCCCGGGCAAGAGCTCGACGGTGCTCGTGTTCGGCCAGATGAACGAGCCGCCCGGCGCGCGCGCCCGCGTCGCGCTCTCGGCGCTCACCGCGGCCGAGTACTTCCGCGACGAGGAGGGCAAGGACGTCCTGCTCTTCATCGACAACATCTTCCGCTTCACGCAGGCCGGCTCCGAGGTCTCGGCGCTGCTTGGGCGCATCCCCTCGGCGGTCGGCTACCAGCCGACGCTGGCGACCGAGATGGGCGAGCTGCAGGAGCGCATCACCTCGACTACCCGCGGCGCCATCACCTCGGTGCAGGCGATCTACGTGCCCGCCGACGACCTGACCGACCCGGCGCCGGCGACCGCGTTTGCCCACCTCGACGCGACCACGGTGTTGAGCCGCGCGATCTCCGAGCTGGGCATCTACCCGGCCGTCGATCCGCTCGACTCGACCTCGCGCATCCTCGACCCGCAGGTGGTGGGCGAGGAGCACTACAAGGTCGCGCGCGAGGTGCAGGGCATCCTGCAGCGCTACAAGGAGCTGCAGGACATCATCGCCATCCTCGGCATGGACGAGTTGTCGGAGGAGGACAAGCTCGTCGTCGCCCGCGCCCGCAAGGTGCAGCGCTTCCTATCCCAGCCCTTCCACGTCGCCGAGGTCTTCACCGGCAAGCCGGGCCGATACGTCAAGCTCGCGGACACCATCAAGGGCTTCAAGGAGATCGTCGAGGGCAAGCACGACGACATCCCCGAGCAGGCCTTCTTCATGGTGGGCACCATCGAGGAAGCCCTCGAGAACGCGGCGCGCATGGCCGCCTAGGAGCCAAAGCAGCGATGGCCAAGGTCCACCTAGAGATCGTCACCCCCGAGCGCAAGGTCGTGTCGGCCGACGTCGACGAGGTGCGCGCGCCCGGCGCGAGCGGCCTGTTCGGTGTGCGCCCGGGGCACGCGCCGTTCATCACCGCGGTCATGCCGGGCGAGCTCTCCTTCGAGCTCGAAGGGCGGCCGCGCCGGTATGCGATCGGCGGAGGCTTCATCGAGGTCTCCGAGGATCGCGTGCGCGTGCTCGCTGACACCGCCGAAGCCGCCGAGGAGATCGATCTCGAGCGCGCGCAGCGCGCCGCGGCCGACGCGCAGGAGCGGCTCAAGGGGCTCAGCGAGGCGAGCTCGGCCTTTTCGACCGAGCTGTGGCGCGTGCGGCGTGCGGCGGTGCGCATTCAGGTGGCGCAGAAGGCGAAGATCTAGGCGGCGGGCCTGCTCACCCTAAGGTCGTCGCAGGTCGCGTGTGTCGGGGCCAGAGCTTGTCGGGTGAGCCGAGCTTGTCGTACGGCGAGCGCGTCGAGGCGAGGGCAACCGCGGACGCGACGCGGGCGGCGCCTCGGCGGCGCAGCGGGGCCACATGAAGGTGCGCTACCGAATTCTCACGGGCAGGCGCGCGCGCCGTCAGTACCGCGAGGTCGTCGAGGACCTCAAGGACCAGGGCGCCTACTACGGAGAGCACTTCTTCGGTTGGCATGGCCTCGTCAGGTTCATCGGTCCGTTCGGCCTGCTTCGCGCGTTCGTCGAGACGCCGAATGAGGTCCTCGACTCCGAGGGCGAAGCCGATTTCGTCCAGGTGCGGCGCCTGCTGCTCGAGGGCAGGATGGCGCTGACGGATCTGGTCGACGTGGGCCAAGGCTGGCAGACCGTGGGCGAGTGCTACCCCTTCGAGCAGACGGCGCTCGTAATCAGGGAGCGGGAGCGCGCCAGGCGTCTGCAGGTGGCGCTCGCGGTGCTGGGCGTCGCGGTGGCGGCGGCCGTCTTCGGCTTCCTGCTGACGCGGTGAAGGGTTCCTGGGAGACCGCCCAGGCACGACGCGCGCGAGGGCGCGGAGGCCGAAAGCATCTTCACGGCGTCATGACTTCGCGCTGAGGCCGGGGGCGAGTCAGCATCGCGACGTCGCAGGTTCGGCGCGAGGCGGACCGAAACGGTCTTGCGCAAGCCGCCCGGGACGCGCCTTCGCGCGCCTTTTGGCTCGGACTGCTGGCGCCCGAGCGCCGAGAGCGCGGCCGAAGATTACCCGCCAAGCGCGTAGTTCTGCAGAAGCTCTAGGTTGCTTCGGACGGGCCGGCTCGGCATTCACGATGTAGAACTCCGTCCGCAAGGCCCAGGCCACTCGCAGCGGCTCGTAGAGCAGGGCGTGAAGGAAGCTCTGTGTAAGGACCGGAATGCCTCGGAAGTCGAGGGCGACGGGCTTCTTCGCCATGAGCCGCGGAAGAAGCTGCTTTGCGGCGAATTCGAGCGCTTTGCCGGTGTTCTCCACCGCGACTTGAACCAGGAAGCGCTGGGCAGCCGGAGGCGGCTCCTCGAATTTCAGCCATCGGTGGATGGCTCGCCGCGGCGCACGCGTCCGCGCTCGCTCGCGAATGACTTCGAACAACCCGTCCTTGTCCTCCACCGATGACTCGGGGATTTCGAACGCCACCAGCGTCCCCGGGAACTCCGCCCCGCTCTCCAGAAACCGGATCTCGTGGTGGTCGCCATACTCTGGGTCGCCGCGGAGGACGAGCGTCGCGCCGCGACTGGCGACGAGCAGCGTGCCAGCGAGGAGCTTCGTCATCTCTGCGATGAAGAACAGCCCCATCCCAGCGTTCTCCAGCGTTCCGCTCTCTCCCTCTTCGAACGTGCCTGAGATATGTGGCCAGAGCGCTCTGTCGAGCGCGGCCTCTGCGCTGGTGAGCTTCGGGTGCTTGGGTAGCAAGCTCGCGTGGATGCCTATCCCCGCGTCGCCGACGGCAACCTGCACGGCCGGTTGATCCACGTTTCGCCCGCCGGCGTGGAGTTGAGCGGCCACGACACCGCCGAGCGGATCCTGGCTGTGCTGGATGACGTTTCGCAGCAGCTCGACGAGCACGTACTTGATGGTCAAGGCCGTATCGCGTCGAGTCGCGCCCGGAAAGAGCAGGCGCGCAATCTTGTCGGCGTCCGCTTCGATCTCGTCGATCCGCTTGACTCGAGTCAGCTTGACGGTACGCCCTTCCTGTCCGGCACCAATCGGCGGCGTGCCGTGGATGACGTCGTCGAGGCCCAAGGCGTACGCAAACCGGCCGGTCGGGCTATCGGTCGAGAGCTGGATCGGAAACGCCCCTGGCCGTTCCTGACGGCCGAGTGTTCCGAACGCCACCAAGCTCCAAGCCTCGGCAATCTGGACGGAGTCGAAGCTGAGGCTCGACGGCCCGGCCGCCAGCCAGCGCAACAGAGGGGCGGGATTGTCCAAGGTCCACTTGGATGGCAGCGGGATTGCGTCAGCCACGGTTTCAAGCTCCTGACTGCCAGAACGAAGGCGCGACCTTATATAGCCCCGCCCGCAAACCGACAATTTCTCCTCAGAGCTTGCCCCGGCGCCGCTGAGCGCGCCGGTCAGGGCGATGGTGCCCGGAGCCGTGCCTGGCGTTCGGCTCCAATTCGCCAGTCCCGGGTTCGCCCGGCTGTCAAACGGCCGCTGGTCCTCTCGCAGTCGTGCCGTCCGTAGCGGACTCTCGGCCGCCGTCCGCGGCGCCAAGGGATGTCCCGGTCGTCGGGGCGCATCGCTAGCTTCGTTTCGAGGCCCGTCCGGCCTGTCGAGCAGTCTTCACGTCGCGCGCAGGGCGGCGCGCGGGCCGACTCGGGTCATGCACGCGGGAGGGGGACGACGATGCTGAGGAAGAAGCTCAAAGGAATGAAGGTAGCGGTGCTGGTGGCCGACGGTTTCGAGCAGGTCGAGCTGACCCGACCGGTCAGGAAGCTCGAGCGCCAGGGGGCCGAGGTGTCGATCATCTCGCTGCGGCCCGGCCGCATCTTCGGCATGAACGCCCTGCTGCCGGGCAAGCGGGTGCGCGTCGACAAGACCGTCTTCTCCGCGAACCCGGACGACTACGACGCGCTGTTCGTCCCCGGCGGCTTCATCAACCCCGACCTGCTGCGCCAGTCGAAGCGGGCGCGCGATTTCGTCCGCGCCTTCGACGAGGCCGGCAAGCCGATTGCCACGATGTGCCACGGGCCCTGGGTCTTCGCCTCGGCCGGCCTGCTGCCTGGGCGCAAGATGACCTCCTGGCGCGGGATCGCCGACGACGTGCGCAACGCGGGCGCCGAGTGGTTCAACGCCCAGGTCGTGCGCGACCGCAACCTCCTCTCGAGCCGCGGCCCGCGCGATCTCTTCGCCTTCAACCGCGCGATGGTCTCGCTCTTCGCCGAGCGCACGCCCGAGGACAAGACGGTGATCAAGCGCCCGCCGCGCTGGGGTTTGAGGCTCGCCGCGGTCGGCGCCGCGGTCGGCGCCGTCCTCGTCGCGCCGCGCGTCGCCGCTGCGCGGGCGTGAGCCTCCCCTCCTTCGCCAGGACCGACGACGGTCCCGCTCGTCCCCGCGGGCACCCGGGGGCGGCATGGCAATGCGCCCGCGCCTGCTTGCCCGGAAGCGGTTAGGGCGCCAGGCAATGCGCCATCGCGCGCCCGCGAGGTCGAGCGGTCACCTTCGGAGCCATCCCGTTGGTGCTGCCGGCCAAAGCGCCCGCAAGCCGCGCGAAAAGGGCCTTGCGCCGAAGAAGGCACAATGCCCTTCGCCGGACGACCTCACGGCCCTCCGGCGCACAAGCGGCGGCCCGTTTCTAGTGAACCGGCTGCCGGTCGCGTCCGAATGGATCGCCGGCGATCGACTCGGTGTGCAGGCTGCAGACCCAGCGGCCGTCGCGCCGCACCCACGTCGAGGAGTCAGTCGCGTCGAGGGTCAGCGGCTTGCCGTCGACGATCAGCTTCTCGTGCACCCGGTAGGTGACGATGCCGACGTCGTCGCGCAGCAGCCGCACGTGCACGTCCTTCATCTCGTAGTCGGTGAGCGAGTAGGGGCCCGTCCGCATCATCTCGCCCATCGTCTTGCGGTCGAGCACGCCGACTCCGTCCGCGCCGGCGACGGTCGTCGGCTCGTCGGACAGGCTCATCGCAGTCTGGTAGTCCCGGTTCTTGAGCGCCTCCCAGTACTTCCGCTCGAGGTCGAGGAGCTCATGCTCGGTCGTGTTGTTGGCCATGGTCGCCTCCGTCGTTGCTCTCCACAACGTGGGCACCGCGCGCGCGGCAGGCGAAGGCGACAGGCGGAGCCCAGGCTCGCCCGCGCGGCGTTCCGGCCGGACGACGAGCCGGCGGCCTCTGGCCATTCAGACTCTCGACAAGAGCCTCGGCGCGTGGTGATCACGCCGGGCGAGCGCGACGCTTGAGCTACCTAGGCCCGCCGAACGCCGCGCTGTGGCAACCTTCGGGTTATTGCCAGGTTGACTTGGTTTCGGAGCTAGACCATCGCCGCGTGGCACTTGCGGCACATGTGGTCCTGCGGCAGCGAATTGTCGAAGAGCGCGCGTACGACCGAGAGGTAACGCTCGCCGTTCCATATATCGAGCAGAGGCGTCTCTTTCGCGTTGCCCACGACGACCTGCTTCATCAAATCGATGCAGCAGAGGTAGACGTCGCCGTTGAAGTCGATGCAGAGCTGATTGAGCGGCTGGATGCAGCCTTTGATCGTCTCCTTGACCGGCGGCTGCTCACGCACGGTGCCGCTCCAGGAGTGCGGGGGCGCGAAGGTGACGGCGACGCCCCTGCGGTTCCAGTAGCGCTCGGCCTCCTCCTGCTCTCCCGGCTCGAAGTTGTGCGTCAGAGCGCGGATGAATTGGACCTTGAGTCCTCGCTCGAGGAGGTAGTTGACGCTGGCGAGCGTCCTTTCGAACGGCAGCCCCATCGTCTTCTCGTAGGTCGCTTTCCGGATGCCGTGGAACGAGACGTAGAGCTTGCCTGCGAACCCCATCTCGACGAGCGCATCGACCTTCTCGCGATTGAGCATCGCGGAATTCGTCACGAGATACATGTCGAGGCCGCGCGCGCAGGCATGTCTCAGGTAGTCGATGGAATTGGGGAGCGCGAAGACGTCGCCATTCTGGCAGAAGGTGACCGTGGGGCGCCCCGCGGCCACGATCTGGTCCACGATCCGCTCGAAAAGCGAGAAGGGCATGACGCCCTTCTCTAGCTTCCGGCCAAGCGACGGCATGGGGCACATGTCGCACTTGGCGGTGCAGTAGTTGTGGATGTTGATGTCAACGGAGCGCGGAACCCGCGGGCGCTGCTTGAGCGAGGTCACGAGCTCGAACGAGAAACCGTACTCTGGCGCGATTTTCTCCGGCGCGAGCTTCCGCGCGAATTCCTGCAAGGCTCGCTTGAGCATGGGCCCCCCTCGGAGCAGGCAGGCGAGGCCCTGGAGGGTATCTCGGATCGCTTCCACAACGGTGCTTTTTCGCACCTGGAGTTGGAGCGTCGGCATTCGTGCAGGCCGCCGGGGGCTCGAATTCGCTGAGATTCTGCTCGATTTCTCGACGGGCGCATTGCCATGCAGGCGCCGGGACTGGCTTGAAGCTCGGAACGAGCGGATTCTGGACCGAGCTCAGGGAGCCTCTTGAGGCTTCACCGACGCCGGCTTGGCCTGCTTCTCGGCCGAGGCCGGCGTGGCGACCATCGTGGGCGTACGCCTGTCGAGCCTGCCGTCTTCGGCGACCGTCACTCCGGTGTCGGGGAAGTCCTCGGCCGACAGCTTGCGCAGCAGCCCGAGCACCGCGCCGTCGGGATCGGGCACCGCGATGCCCTTGTCAATCTGCCGCGTGGCGATGGCCTTTCCGGCGAGGAAGCGGCCCTCGGCGTCTAGGGTGACGTCGAGGATGAACCCGAGGCCGTTGGGACCGCGCAGGTTGAAGCGGCCGTAAGTCGCGAAGTTGCCCAGCGAGTAGGCGATGAGCCGGTCCTTGTAGATCTCGATCGCCCGCACGACGTGCGGGCCGTGGCCGACCACCAAGTCGGCGCCGGCGTCGACGACCTCGTGGGTGAAACGGCGCAGATCGCCGCGGTTCTCGCCGTAGAAGGTCTCGGGGCCATGCGGGACGTGCAGGGCCTTGGGACCCTCGGCACCGCCGTGGAACGAGACGATGACGAGGTCGTGCGCGCTGCTCGCCTCGCGCACGAGCGCTTTGGCCGTCTCGATGTCGTTGAGGTCGTTGGTCGCGGTCGAGGCGTGGAAGGCGATCATCGCCACCTTCAGCCCGTTGCGCTCGAGGCTCGCAACGGTGCCCGGTGGCCCCGACCACTTGATGCCGAGCTCGTCGAGCGTGGCCTCGGTGTCCGCGCGGCAGACCGCGCCGAAGTCGCCGACGTGGTTGTTCGCGACCCCGACCAGATCGACCCCGGCCTCCTTCAGATATCGCCCGTAGCGGGTCGGCGAGCGGAACGCGTAGCAGTTGCCGCCTTTGCGGCACTTGGTCGTCTCGCCGCGATCGCACAGCGGGCCTTCGAGGTTGGCGAAGGTGAGGTCGGCGTCGGCGAGCAGCTCGCGCACCGCTCTGAGGACGACGGCGCCGTCCTCTGGCGGCAGATAACCGGCGGGGAAGTCGGTCCCGATCATCACGTCGCCGACCGCGCGCAGACGCAGCGCGGCGCCCTCGGGCGCGGGCCGGTGTACCGCTTCGACCGGGGCCTCCTTCGCCGCGGCGAGCCGCTCGCGCAGGGCGAGCTGCGCGCGCGCCTCGGCGAGCTTCTCGGCCAGCTCGGCGTGAGTCGGATCGAGCTTTTCGACCTGCTCCCAGGCCGCGACGACCTTGGCCCAGTCGCCTGCGAGCCAGTGCGCCCAGCCGAGCTCCCAGTGGCACTCGACGCGCTCGGGCTGCTCGGCCGTGCAGGCCGACAGCGCCTGGGCCGCCGCGGCCGCGTCGCGCGCCCGCAGGGCCTCGACGCCGCGCGCGTAGTGGTCTACCGGGGCCGCCTCTTGCGCGGGAGCGGCGGCCAGTGCGAGGGACAGGGCGAGGTGGGTGAGCATGGCGATCACGGGTCGAGCCGTCGGCTCGTCGAGGTTGTGTCTATCGATTGCCTGCTTGCCGGGGAGGGAGGCGGCAGGGCAGGCAGGTGCTCAAGCTTCGATCTGGGGCGTCGTTCCACAAGTCCGCGCTTTGCCCCCCGGGCTGCGCCTCCTCGCTGGTCGAAGCGTGCGCGCCGGGGCTAGCTTTCTCGGGCGACCTTCGGGCTCGGGCACCGGGGCGCAGCGCCTTGCCGGATGCCCGCGCCTGGTCGCGGAGAGCTGCAGCCCACGATACGCGGCAGCGCGCGCGTGTCGAAAAAGTCGCCGCCAGGGATAGGGAGCGAAAGCCATGGACCTGATCGATCGCCTGCTCTCGCCGGAGTCGAGCTTCCAGCAGCGCTTCTTCTTCCTCGCCCGGCGCTTCGTCGCGGGCGAGAGCATCGAGAGCGCCATCGAGGCGGTGAAGCGGCTCAACGCCGAGGGGATGACCGCGACTGTCGACTTCCTCGGCGAGGACGTGCTCGACCGCGAGACGGCGCTCGCCACGCGCGACGTCTACCTCGCCACGCTCGACGCCATCCGCGAGTCGGGCGTTCGCAGCAACGTGTCATTGAAGCTGACCGCGATGGGCCTGTTCATCGACCACGGCTTCGCGCTCGAGAACCTGACCTCGATCCTCGAGCGCGCCGAGAAGAACCCCGACCCCTTCGTGCGCATCGACATGGAGGGCTCGAACGTCACCGAGCAGACCCTGACGCTGTTCGAGGAGGCCTACGCGCGCCACAAGAACGTCGGCCCGGTGCTGCAGGCCTATCTGAAGCGCACGCCGCGGGACGTCGAGCGCGCGATAGAGCTCGGCGCGCGGGTGCGGCTCTGCAAGGGCGCCTACAAGGAGCCGCCGCAGATAGCGCTCCAGGACATGCGCGCCATCCGCGCCCAGTTCCTCACCGCGGCCAAGGCGCTGCTCACGCGCGGCAACTACCCGGGCATCGCCACGCACGACGCGCGGATCATCGAGGCCGTGAAGGCGTTCGCGAGGCAGGAGGGCATCGACGCCTCGCGCTTCGAATTTCAAATGCTCTACGGCGTGCGGCCCGCGCTGCAACGGCGCCTCGTGCGCGAGGGCTATCGGCTGCGCGTCTACGTGCCGTTCGGCACGCACTGGGCGCGCTACTTCTACCGGCGCATCTCGGAGCGGAAGGAGAACGCGCTCTTCGCGCTCTCGAGCCTGATTTCGAAGTAGCGGTCAGGCGGGTCGCGAGCGGACGGCGGGGAAGTTTCCCGGGCGGCCGCGCGATTCACTCTCGAAGGCGTGCTGTGCGGCCAGACGGCTCGCACCCGGCCGTCTGTCGAGGCACCAACTATGTCTGCTACGCTCGCGTCCGTGCGACGCCCCGAATCTTCGAGTCTGATAGCCGCGCTCGTCCTCTCCGGCTGCACGTGCGCCGGGACGCTCCCTGGCCGCAAAGCCGTCCGCCCGCCCGAGTTCGCCGGCGAGTGGTACGAGCGCGATCCTGAAACGCTCGCCCGCGCGCTCGACGAGCTGCTCGCCAAGGCCGAGCCCGAAGCCGGGCCGGTCCAGGCGGTCCTCATCCCGCACGCGGCTCACTACTGGTCCGGCGCGGTGGTCGGGCGCACGCTAGGTGCGCTGAAGGGCAAGCGCTACGCGCGCATCGTGATGCTCGGCTCGAGCCACGACCCGGTCTTCCGCGGCGTGGCCTTGCCGGCGGAGGGAGGCTTCCAGACGCCGCTTGGGCCGACGCAGGTCGATGAGCGGGCGGTGGCCCTGCTCGAGCGCTATCCGCTCTTCGGGCGCCGCGCGACCGCCTTCGATCACGAGTACGCGCTCGAGGTGAACCTGCCCTTCGTGCAGCGGCTGTGGCCCGAGGCGAAGCTGGTCCCGGTCCTCATCGGCGACGTCGAGGACGAGGAGCTCGCCGAAGTCGGTCGCACGCTGCGCAACGCGCTCGACGAGGACACGCTGCTCGTCGCCACGATGACGATGACGCACTTCGGGCCTGCGCACGGGTACGAGCCGTTCGAGCCGAAGGGCGACAAGGCGGAGATGGAGCAGGCGCTGCGCGCCTTCGAGAAGCCGCTGGTCGACGCGATGGTCGGGCGCAACCCGGCGCAGCTCCTGGACCTGTGGAGGGAGACCGGCGCCAGAGTGTGCGGGCTGACCGCCGCTCTGGCCGCGCTCCACGCGCTCGGCGAGGGCGAGCAGGGCAGGGTCGCGGCGCAGGGCTCGACGATGGACGTCGAGTTCGATCCTGACGATCCGTCGGGGACCTCGTACGTCGGCTTCGTCTTCCCCGGCCGCTTCCCGGCAGTGCCGGAGCTGGGCGAGGCGGAGAAGCGCCTGCTGGGGAGGTTGGCGTGGGATGCGGTCTACGCGGCGGTCACAGGGCGCGAGCTGAGCGTGCCCGACGACCTGCCGGCGCGGCTGACGCAGCCCGGCGGCGCCTTTGTCACCATCACGCTGCACGGTCAGCTTCGCGGCTGCATGGGGCTGCTCGAGGCCGAGAGCCTTTCCGACGCGGTCGTTCGAGCCGGACAGATGGCCGCGCGCAGCGACCCGCGCTTCAGCGCGCTGCGGCCGGAGCTGCTTTCGCAGATCGAGCTGGAGGTCTCGGCGCTCGGGCCGTTCGTGCCGATAGCCTCCGGCGAAGACTTCGAGCCGGGGCGGCACGGGCTGCTGCTGACGCACGGGTTCAACCGCGGGCTGCTGCTGCCGCAGGTGGCGACCAAGTACGGGATGGGCAGGGAAGAGTACCTGGAAGCGCTCGCCGAGAAGGCGGGGCTTCGAGCCGATCGTTGGCGGCAGGCGAAGCTGCTTCGGTTCGGTGTACAGGCGTTCTTCCCGAGCAGGCAAGCGTAAGGGACCGCGGCAAGCTTCGCCCGCGGAGGAGGGGGAGGCTTTCGCTGACCGCGGAGGCGAAGGTCACGGGGCCGGGCATCGACCAGCTTCGACTGCCTGCGGAATGCTCGCTGCCTCGTCGCTCGCAGGGCGGTCAAGATCCGATGCTGCGGCGACAGGATCCGATGCTGAGGCGGTCAAGATCCGATGCTGCGGCGACAGGTTCCGATGCTGGCGCGGTCAGGCCCGATGCTGAGGCGGTCGAGGCCCGATGCTGCCGCGGCAAGGTCCGATGCTGGCGTGGCAACGATCGTTGTTGAAAGTCCAGCAAACGCAGGCGGCCGGCCTCCACCGTCTCCCCCGTTTGGGAGGCCGCGCTCGCAAGCCTGTAGTAAGAGCGACCGATCGCGATCTCCCCGGCTGGCGCGCCGAGAGCCAGGGGTAGGTAGCCGCCGAGGGTAGCTTGTGGGCCACTATCCTACTCGGCCGAGTCGCCATTCGCGCCACGGCCGGAAGGAGGCCAACCTGGCCCAGGGGGTCGCCTGGTGTGTGAGGCGAGGTGTAGGTAGACCCGCGACACCCGAGTGGAAATGCCGCCGCGTTCCCTTGTCGGCCCGTCAGCGGTCGGGCGATGGCCCCTTCGATCAGACCGTGCGGACGATGCCAGCTTCGGCGAGCGCCCTGAGCACGTCGGCGTGGATCTCTTCGCGCGAGCGCGGAGCGCCGCCGCGGCGCACGGTGGGGACGGTGACCCAGTTCGGGTTTCGCCGCGCCTGAAGCCGGTACTCGGCGAGCGCGAGCCGAAGGTGCTCGCTGTCGGCCTCCTGGACGTCGAGCTGCTTCTTCGTGTAGTCGCGGGCGGCCTTGCCGAGGACGCGCTGCTGCGCGAGCGCGGCGGGCATGTCGAGGCAGACGACGAGATCGGGGCGCGGCAGGCCGAGCACCTCGAACTCGAGCTTCTCGATGAGCTCGCGGACCGCGCGGCGCCGCGCCGCGGGGGCGCGCGCGACCTGGTGGGCCAGGTTCGAGCCGACGTAGCGATCGCAGACGACCACGCGCCATCTGGCGAGCGCCTGGTCCATCTCTTTCTTGTTCTCGAAGCGATCGAGCGCGTAGAGCACCGCGGTCAGCCGGCTGTCGATGGCGCGGGGATCGCCCATCTCGCCGTCGAGGTAGGCGCCGACGAGCGAGCCGGCGAGCGTCTTCGAGTATGACGGGAACGAGAAGAGCTGCGCTTTGCGGCCGGCGCGAGCGAGGGCGTCCATCAGCATTCGGGCCTGAGTGCCCTTGCCTGTCCCGTCGATGCCCTCGATGGCTATCAGCGCGCCGCGTGCCAAAGCGCGCGCAGTATCGTGACGGGCAGCGAGAGGGTCAAGCACGCGTTCATCAGGGATGGCGCCGGACCCCGGTAGAATGCCGGCGCACAGGAGCCCCGCGGAATGAGCCTCGACTACACCCTCTTCGACACGCCCCTCGGTACCTGCGCTATCGCCTGGAGCGAGCGCGGCATCGCGGGGCTGCAGCTTCCGGAGCCCACTCCCGACGAGACCTCCGCCCGCCTCTTCGAACGCACGGGCGAGGCGACGCGCGCCGAGGCGCCGCGGTGGGTTGCGGAGGCCATCCGGCTGCTCACGCGGCACCTCGAGGGCAAGCCGCAGGCGCTCACGGGCATCCGGCTCGATCTCGGCGCGCTGCCGCCCTTCCATCGGAAGGTCTGCGAGGTGGCGCGCGCGGTCGAGCCAGGCAAGACCATCACCTACGGCGAGCTTGCGGCGCTCGCCGGCTCGCCCGGCGCCGCGCGCGCGGTCGGGCAGGTCATGGCGACCAACCGCTTCCCGATCGTCGTCCCCTGCCACCGCGTGGTCGCCGCGGGTGGGCGTCCCGGCGGGTTCTCGGCGGCGGGCGGGTTGAAGACCAAGGAGCGGCTCCTCGCGCTCGAGGGCGTCGCGCTGAGGCCACAGCGGTCCCTCTTCTCCGGCGAGGGCGCGCTCCCGTTCGATCCGCGGAAGGCCGTGCGCCACCTCGTGAAGGCCGACAGGCAGCTCGCCCGCGTCATCGAGGCCGTGGGCCCGCTGCGGCTCAAGCCCGAATCGATGAACCGCCCCTACGAGTCGCTCGCCGAGGCCATCGTGTACCAGCAGCTCACCGGCAAGGCTGCGGCGACGATCCTCGGGCGCGTGAAGGCGCTGTTCGACGACCGGTTCCCCGCGCCGCGCGAGCTGCTCGAGATCGCGGAGGAGACGCTGCGCGCGGCGGGCCTGTCGCGGCCGAAGGTCGCGGCGCTTCGGGATCTCGCCGCGAAGACTATCGAGGGCCAGGTCCCGGGGCTCGAGCAGCTCGCGGCCATGACCGACGAGGAGATCGTCGAGAGGCTGTGCGCCGTGCGCGGGATCGGGCGCTGGACGGTGGAGATGCTGCTCATCTTCCGGCTCGGCAGGCCGGACGTGCTGCCCGTCTCCGACTACGGGATCCGCAAGGGGTTCTCGAGGATGGTCGGCCTGCAGGAGCCGGCGGCTCCGGCCGAGATCGCCCGGCACGGCGAGCGGTGGCGCCCTTTCCGGACCGCGGCGAGCTGGTACCTGTGGCGCGCGGCTGAGCAGGACTTTTCTTAGTTGTTAGTTATTAGCTCTTGGTTGGGAGTTTGGGGCTCGAGCTCCGGCTTGTTGGCCATGCGAGCGTAAGTGCCCCCTTGCCGGCGTCAGGGAAGCCTCTGGTATCGTCCTTCCTTTCCTACAGGAGGACGCTATGGGCGATGTGCTCTCGGGCAAGCTGACCTGGCGCGGGGCGAGGCCGAACCTTCCCGCAGGACCCTTCGTGAGCCTGGCCTACAAGGTTCCGCTCGAAAAGCGCGGCGAGCTGCTCGCGCTGCTGTCGGACGCGTTTCCGTTCTACGAGCGGCCGGGGGGAATCCGCATGGGCCTCTACGAGAGCCGCGACGAGCCGGGCGTCTTCCTCGAGATCGTCGCCTACGCCTCGGAGGCCGACCGCGCGGCCGACGAGCAGCGCCTCGACACGCCCGAATACCAGGAGATTCTCGGCAGGTGGCACGCGCTGATGGAGGGCGAGCTGCAGGTGATGCGGCTCGAGCCGGTCGAGCTGGGGACGGGCGATCTGGAGATCGCTCCGGCGTCGGTCGGCCACATCGAGGCGACCTGGCATCAGCGCTGGGGCCTGCCCATCCACACGGCCGACAAGCACTACTGGCCCGGTGACGTCCAGGGCCTCGGCGCGTTCACCGACAAGGGCCTGCTCCGCGGCCTGGTGAGCTGGGTCAGGGAAGGCGACGCGGCCGAGATCGTGAGCATGGACGCGCTCGTGCCGCGGCGAGGCATCGGCACCCGGCTCCTCGAAGCGCTGGAGACGCAGCTCTTCGCCGATGGCGTGCGCTCGCTCCGCGCGATGGTCTCCAACGACAACGGCGACTCGACGGCCTTCTTCCAGCGGCACGGCTACCGGCTGGTGGAGATCCACCGCGGCGCGGTCGAGCGGATTCGCCAAGTGAAGCCGAGCATCCCGGAGCGGGGCAAGTACGGCATCCCCATCGACGATCTCTGGGAGCTGCGCAAGGAGCGGTGATCGCGCCGAGGCCGCGGCTCAGCGGCTCTTCGGCAGGAAGAGCAGGAACGAATCCGGCGCCTGGCGAATGAGCAGGGTGCGCTTGCGCGAGGCGTGTCGCCGGAAGGCCTCGAACCAGGGCTCCTTCGCCGCGTCCTCGTCGGCGAGCACATATTCGGGCACGCAGACGTCGAGCTCGACGTAGCGGCCGCCAGTCGCCGCCGACAGCTCGGGGCCAAAGCTCAGGTCGCGGATGATCTCGCGGGGGCGTGCGTCGTTGTGGAGCGCGCCCCCGTAGATGACGATCATCTTGTTGGCGTCGGTCTCCTGGGCCCTGCGGTAGTAGTCGAGCGCCTTTTCGCGCAGCAGGCGGTCACCATCTGCAGCAGGCGCTCGGCGTCGAGCTCGCCTTCGTCGGTGAGCAGGTCCTCGTACTCCTCGCAGGTGACGACCAGGATGTGCGGCTGGATGCCGAGGTCGGCGGCGCGCAGCAGCATCGTCTCGAGCTCGTTGGCGGTGCTTTGCGGGCGCTTCGTCGTCGCCTCGATCTCGGCCGTGGCCTTCTTCTCGACCTCGCCGCAGGTGCCGGAGACAAGCCACGTCTCGACGACGAGGTCGCCGGCCTTGCCCTTGAGCTCGGGCAGCATCGAGGCGGTGAAGTGCGCCAGGCTCGACTTCACGCGGCGCTCGCCCTCGATCTCGTGGTACTCGCCCACGCCGAGGATCGCCGGGTTGTTCTCGAGCACCTTGCGAAAGGCCTCGCGCGGCGAGTCGAAGAGCCAGCATTCGAACGGGCCGCAATCGACTTTGGCCGCTGACGCGCGGCTGGCCTTCCGGCCCTTGGCCGGCTTCTTCGCCGCTTGGGGCGCTGCCGGCGTAGCGGCCGTGGGGCTCGGCGCCGGGGCGGCGAGGACGAGGGCGAGCGGCAGGAGCAGGGCGTGAAGGCTCATGCGGACAGGTGTACCCGATGCCGCGGATGCGCGCTCCCGGCCTACCCAGCGCGGCGCAGCTTGGTCTGCATGATCCGCAGAATCTGCTCGTCCACGGCGTTCATCCCCAGCGTCGCGATCTGCTCCAGGTTCTCGAGCGACTCGTTGCCGTCGGCGCCGACGATGCCGTCGCTCACCGGGATGCCGATGCCGCAGATCGCGAGCGAGGCCGCGCGGAAGGCGGCGTCCACCGAGGTCATCGTCTTGAGCGCGCAGCCGATCTTCGCGCCGTCGCAGATCATGCCGGTGACGTTGCCGACCATGTTGTTGACCGCGAGGGAGATCTCCTTGGCGCCGCCGCCCTGCAGCAGGACGAGGCCCGCGGCGAGGCCGATGCCGGCGGCGTTCGAGCAGCCGCACACCGCCGACAGCGTCCCCAGGTGCTGGGTCGTCGAGGAGGTCGCCAGGCAGGCGAGCGCGAGCGCGGTGTCTATCTGCTCCTGGCTCGCGCCGATCTCGCGGCCCCACAGAGCGAGCGGCACCGAGGCGACGATGCCCTTGTTGCCCGAGCCGGCGAGCGACATCACCACGAAGTCCTCGCCGCACATGCGCGCGTAGACGCCGGCGCAAACGAGGCGGCTGATGCGCGTCAGCGGATCGACGCCGATGAGGTCCATGAAGGGCCGCGGAAAGAGCGTGAGCCCGTGGCGGGCGATGGCGAGGTTGAGCTCGGCGCCCCGGCGCAGCTCTTCGCGATCCGCCGGCGTCGCCGACCGGGCGAGGTCGAGCAGCGACTCGAACGGCAGGCGGCCTATCTCTTCGCGCGGCGAGGAGCGGTCGGCACCGGGCCCGTCGTCGGACACGCCGGAGACGAGCTGGCCGTCGCGCTCGAGGCGCACGAGCCGCGTGTGCTCCCGCTCGATGACCGCGCGCCCGATGCCGCCGGTGCGCACGACGCGGCAGTCCACGAGCAGCTCGGCGCGGTCGCGCGCGACTTCGACGGTGATGGCCCCGGAGTCGACGAGCCGCTGTGCCTCGCCGAGGATGTCAGCGTTCACCTGCTTGAAGACCTCGAGCTTGGCGCTCGGGTCGGGCAGGAGCGCGCCGATGGCGAGGGCCCAGCGGATGCCGACCTGACGCCCGGAGTGCGGGATGCCGACGGCGTAGCAGTTCTTGTAGATGCGCGGATCGCACAAGAGCTGCACGGCGAGGATCTGGCCGTCGGCCTGGGCAGCGGCGCTCGAGGCCGCGTAGGCGATGGAACCGGGCTCAGTGCAGCCGAGGGCGGGCTTCCATTCGGCCTCGAGGAAATCGGAGAAGCGCATCGTCGCCTCCATCGAAGAAGTGGGCGAGCCTAGCGCCAGCGCGCCAGGCTCGATAGTGGGCGGCTCGCTCCGTCGCGAGGATCGCGCTCGGACGGCGAGAGCGAGGGCGCGGCTAATCGACCTGCGGCCACACCGGGATGATGTCCACCGGCAGGTCCGCGAGCCCCGCCACCGCGTCGAGCAGCTCCTGGGGCGGGGTCGCGTAGCGCCCGAGGAACTCGGAGATCTCCTGCGGCGAGCCCGCGGCCTGCAGCCGCGTGAGCTCGTCGAGCAGGCGCCTCGCCGCGCGCGGCAGCAGCCCTGCGTCTACGACTACGCGGCCGTCGGCGAGGCGAAGGGCGCCCTCCTCCTTCAAGAAGTTGTACTGGATTACGTTGGCCTTGCCGTGGGCCTCGGCCAGCCCGAAGCGCGAGGAGCGGTAGAGGCCGGCGAGGTACGAGCAGCCGATGTCGAGCGGGTCGAGCGCGGGGATGCCGATGCGCCCGCCCATGCCGAGCAGAAGCGTGAGGCCGCCGATGTCCGCCTTCGCCTCTTCGAGCGCGCTGTAGGCGACGCCGCACGCGGAGTTCACTGAAGTCCCGTCGGCGCGGTAGGCGGGGCCGAGCCCGTGCGTCACCTCGTGCAGCAGCACGAAGTGGAAGAACGCGTCGAACGACAGGTGCGCGAGCTGGTCGGCGGCGAGAACGCGTTCGGCCACCGGGCGCGCGATGTGGTCGAACTTCGCGCGCATCATGTTGCGGATCATGATCTGCTTCCACCCGACGTGCCCGCGCACCCAAGGGTCGTTCGGCAGGTTGAAGGCGACCGCGTGGATGCCCGAGGCGCCGTCGCCGGTGGCGAGCAGCTCGTCGGCGACGATCATCGGCGCCATGCCGCCCACCGCCGGCTTGCTGCCG
>JBMNNX010000062.1:0-26719 GCA_050942745.1 Myxococcales bacterium | reverse complement strand
CTCGTCGAGACCGCGCTCGATGGCGGCGAGCCGCTCGCAAGCCTCGGGCACGACCGCGAGGAGCATGCCCTCGTAGAAGGCTTTCACCCCGCGAAGATGGTCCTGGTAGACCTCGTAGGGGCCGATGACGACCTCGAGCGGCGGCAGCTTCAGCTTGACCCAGTCGGCGTCGGACTCGCGCAACGGCAGGTGTCCGGTCAGCGCGAGGGCGCGGCCCGACAGATAGGCGGCCAGCGCGCGGTGCTCGATGACCGCGGCGGCGTCTCGCAGCGCTTCGGCGACCGGCTCGAGCTGCTTCGCGTACGCCTGGTGATAGGGGACAGCCTCGAGCCCGTCGCCCCGGCGCTCGACGACCGTGTACGGGTCGAGGAGGCTTGCCCGCTGGTCCGGGTGGCCCGCCAGGTACTGCTCGAGCTGATCGGCGCTGAGGTCCTCGGGGTAAAGCGCTCGGCCGGGCTTGGCTGGCCCGGCGCCTTCGACGAACGGCTCGTCGTGCTCGAGCTTGTTCCAGGGGCTCTTGAAGAGCCGGAAGGCGCGCGCTTCGGGCGTCTGCTGCCCCGCCAGCCCCTCGGCCATCGACGGGACGCTCGCGCCCATCTGCGCCATGAAGAGCGGGTCGATGGCGCGCATCGCGCGGGCGAGGTGCGGCAGCGCGGCCCGGATGTCGTCGGTCAGCGCGCCGAGGTCGGCGTCGACGCGCACTTCGATGAACCTCTCGAGGATGGCCTGCGGCGAAGTGGTCATGAGGTGGCTCTCCTTTCCCCTGATCAGTGGGGAAGCGGCCATCTTGGCGCAGGCGGGCCCGCCGGTGAACAGCCGGACGCTGCGGGAGTTGCGGCACGGCACAGGTCAACGTCTCGCTTCAGACACTCGTGTGCGTCCCGCTCTCACCAGCCCGTGAGGCATGAGCCTTGCTCAAAGGCCGAGCCAACATCGACAGGAGGGAGGGCGATGGGACGGCGCGAGCTTTCGAAAGGAAGGATGGACGAACAGAGGATGGAGCGCGGGGCTCCGTTCCCGCGACTCCAGGCGGTGCAGGACGGCGAGCTCTCGCAAGGGAGGATGGAGCGCGGAGCTCCAGCTCCGCGACTCCATGCGGTCCGAGATGGCGAGCTCTCGAAGGACGAGATGCCCCGCGAGCGGCTGCTGGCGCACGGCGGAGAGGTGCTCTCGGACGCGGAGCTCATCGCGGCGCTCTTAGGGACCGGGACCCGCGGCGCCGCGGCGCTCGAGGTCGCGCGGGAGCTGATGGCGAGCTACGGCGACCTTCCGAGCATCGGGCGCGCGGCGGTCTCGGACCTGGCCTCGCGGCGCGGCGTTGGGCCGGCGAGAGCCTGCGCGCTGGCCGCGGCGCTCGAGATAGGCCGGCGCGCGCAGGCGCCGCGCAGGAGGCGCCATTCGGTCCGGTGCTCGTGGGACATCTACGCGTACTACGGGCCGCGGCTCGTCCACCTGACCAACGAGTGCTTCTTCACCATGTGCCTGGACGCCAAGCACCGGGTGCTGCGCGACGCGCGCATCGTGCAGGGCGGCTTGACCAGTTGCCTGGTGTTGCCGCGCGAGGCCTACGCGCCCGCGCTGCAGGAGGGCGCCGCGGCGGTGGCCTTCGTCCACAACCACCCGAGCGGCGACCCGACGCCCTCGGCCGACGATCTGACGCTCACCGCGCGGCTGAAGAAGGCCGGGGAGGTGCTCGGGATATCGCTGCTCGACCACCTCATCATCGGCGAGGGGCGCTACGTGAGCTTGAGGGACGCGGGGCAGTTGTAGCGGCAGGCGCAGCGGCGGCGGGCGAGGGTTGGCGGCGAGGGGCGAGGGTTGGCGGCGAGGGGCGAGGGTGGAAGGCAGCGGGTGACGGGCGGGAGCGGGCCCGGTGCGCGCCGAGCATCCGGCGGCGCGGGCTGGGCCGCAAAACGGCGGGAGGGGCGATGAGGGCGATGGCGGTCGTGGGGTTGGGGCTGTTGCTGGCGTCGGGGTGCGGAGCGGCGAGGTCGGTCTGGATCGTAGACAGGGTCGAGGGCAGGGCGGCGGTGCTGGTCAACGACTGGGGCGAGGTGAAGGCGGTCCCGTTCGAGCAGCTTCCGGACGGGACCGCCGAGGGCGACGCGCTCTTTGACAACCGGCTCGACGACGAAGAGCCGCAGTGGCGCAGGCGCGAGATCGCCGAGCGCCGCGCGCGACTGGCCGCCGGCGACGACGGCGCCGACCTGACGCTGGAGGGCCTGCCGTGAGCGCGCCCGACGATGCGGCGCTCGACGCGGCGTTGGCGCGGCACTTCGGATTCGGCGGCTTCCGCAAGGGCCAGCGCGAGGTCATCCGGTCGGTGCTCGAGGGGCGCCCGACGCTCGCGCTGATGCCGACGGGGGCGGGCAAGAGCCTGTGCTACCAGCTCCCGGCGCTCCTGCTACCCGGGGTGACGCTGGTGGTCTCGCCCCTCATCGCGTTGATGAAGGACCAGGTGGACGCGCTGCTCGCAAAGGGCATCGCCGCCACCTTCATCAACTCGACGCTGGGCGAGCGCGAGCGCCAGGTGCGCTCGGCGGCAATGGCTTCGGGCGCGTTCAAGCTGGTCTATCTGGCGCCCGAGCGCTTCCGCAGCCCGCGCTTCTTCGCGGTGCTGCGCCGCACGCCGATCTCGCTCTTCGCGGTGGACGAGGCCCACTGCATCTCGCAGTGGGGGCACGACTTCCGGCCCGACTACGCGCGGCTCGGCGAGGTGCGCGAGAGCCTGCAGGTGCCGCGTACGCTCGCCCTGACGGCGACGGCCACGGCCGAGGTGCGGCGCGACATCTGCCGGGCCTTGCGGCTCGAGTCGCCGGCACTCTTCGCCGCGGGCTTCGATCGGCCGAACCTGTTCCTGGAGGTGATCGCGGTGCGCAGCCACCGCGACAAGGTCGAGCAGGCCGCGGCGCTGGCGCTCGGGGCGGGCAGCGGCGTCGTCTACGCCGCGACCCGAAAAGCGGCCGAGAGGATGGCGGGCGAGCTCGGCGCCCGCGGCTTGCGCGTGCTCTGCTACCACGCGGGCCTGTCGGAGCTCGAGCGCCGCGGCGCGCACGAGGCGTTCATGGACGGCCGGGACACGGTGGTCGTGGCGACCAACGCCTTCGGCCTGGGGGTGGACAAGGCCGACATCCGCTTCGTCATCCACGCCGACTGCCCGCGCTCGCTCGAGGCCTACTACCAGGAGATCGGCCGCGCGGGCCGCGACGGCGAGCCCGCGACCGCGCGGCTGCTCTTCAACCACGGGGACGTCTTCCTGCAGGAGCGGATGATCCGCGGCGGGCGCCCCGACGAGGTGCTGCTCCGCGATTTGTGGCGCCACGCGCGCCGGGCCTCGGCCTTCGACGGCACGGCGCCCCAGCTCGCCGCCGCACTCGGCGTCCGGCAGGCGCAGGTGGCCGCCGCCGTTCGCCTGCTCGAAGAGGCGGGCCGCCTCGAGCGGGTCCCGGCGCAGGGAGTGAGCGTGCGGGTCGATCTCCTCGAGCCGAGGGCCGCCCTGTCGCCGCGGGCGCACGCGCAGCGGGCGGTGCTCGGCGCGCTCGCGAGCGCGCTCGGCCCGGCGCAGAGCGGCGAAGTGCGCCTCGAGGCGCTCGCGGCCAGCGCGGGGCTGAGCACCGACGCGGTGCGCCGAGCCCTGGCCGCGCTCGAGGCCGGCGGCGTGCTCTTCTACCAGCTCCCGCCGTCGGCGCACCTGCTCAAGGCGATAGGCGACGAGCTCGAAGGGGAGCGGCTGGAGCAGGCCATCGGGCGGGCGAAGTGGCGCGAGCAACACGAGCTCGACCTGCTGCGACAGATGACGCGGTTCGCCTACGCGCGAAGCTGCCGCCGCCAGGTGCTGCTGCGCCACTTCGGCGAGCAGCCGCGCGAGCCGTGCGGCCGCTGCGACAACTGCGCGCGCCGCGCCTCGCGCCAGCGCAGCCGCAGGCCGCCGCCCGGATCGTGCGACACCCGCTTCGCGTCGTTCGCGCTCTTCGAGGATGGACTGTCGGTCGAGCAGGTAGCCACCGAGCGCGGCCTGAGCGCGGAGACGGTGCGCGGCCACCTCGCCGATCTAATCGACGAGGGCAAGCCTATCGACGTGGACCGCGTGGTCGCGCCGGCCCGCGTCGCGCTGATTCTGGAGGCCGCCGCCGCCGCGCCGCCCTTCCTCGACGCGATCAAGCGGGCGCTTCCGCCAGACTTTCTCTTCGGCGAGATCCGCGTGGTGCTCGCCGCCCGCCGCAGCGGCAGGCTCAGCGCGCGTCCTTGTGCAACAGGCGAATCGCGGTCGCCAGGACCAGACCGGTCAAGGTCGCCTGCAGCAGGATGATCGCCAGGGTGACCGAGCTGAGCAGGACCCTGTTCCAGAACGGCGAGAGGTCGCCGAGCACCACCGCGCGCAGGTAGAGGTCGAGCAGGCCGATCTTGTGGATGGCGAACATGGGGAGCGCGTCGAGGAACGACTGCGCCGAGGTGCCGAGCTTTACCTCGCCGCGCCTCAGGAGCTCGGCCACCAGGCCGGCGGCGAGATAGGCCGCGCTCAGCGCCCAGGCCTGCTCGTAGGCGACCGCCATCAGCGCGCGCGTCGATGGCTTCGGGCCGCGCGTAGACGCCTGTCTCTGGGTGGGATCGCTGTCTGAAGACATGTGCTCGTGTCGATGATGGAGCAGCGCAGCCACAGCCACCGGGCATCCCGGGAACCGTCCGGGGCGCGGGAAGAATCCACGGTTAGCGGCGGAGAGGCAACCGATAGGTTCCCCGGCGGGCCGAGGACCCTGCGGTCGGTCGCGGGGCGGCGCGGGAACGAGCGGCCCCGGGCCTCCTTGGCGTGCCGCGAAGCCGGGCGGGCACGCGCTAGTCCCCGTCCAGCTTCTTCTTCAGGAAGGCCGCGTACTTCTTCGCGACCGCGGCGTCGGGACCCTTGGGCGCGATCCGCAGGTAGATCTTCACCTCCTCGAGAGCTCTCTCGAGCTGCGTGGGATCGGTCGCCAGCGAGTCGGCGAGCGCGAGGTGAGCTTCGGCGATGGTCGGATCGAGCCCGACCACTCGCTTCAGCTCGGCCAGCGCGAGCTCGCTGTCCTTGGTCGCCTTGGCGACGAGCGCGAGGCTCAGGTGTGCGTCGGCCGAGGAGTCGTCGGCCTGCACCGCCGCGCGCGCTCGTTCGGCCGCCTTCCCCTGATGGCCCAGGGCGAGCAGCACCCGCGCGTTGAGCGCCAGGGCCCGCGCCTTGACCCGGGGCTCGCTGTCCGCGGTCCGCGCGACGAGCTGCTCGCTCTTTTGCCTGACCGAGCGGGCCTCCTTGGGAAGCGCCGCGTTCACGAGCCCGAGCCTCGCCCGAAGGCTCGTGCGGTCGAGCGACAGGGCGGTCCTGAACGCCTTCTTCGCGTCGCTCAGCTCGCCGACCTTCACGAGCAGCTCGCCGAGCTCGCAGAAACCCTCCGGCTCGCGCGGCGCGGCCCGCACCGCGCGTTGCAGCCCTCGCAGGGCCTCCCGGGCATCTCCCGACGCGAGCGCTATCTGTGCGGCGAGCCGCGTGTTGTCCGGGTGCTTGGGCTCCTGTCGGGCGGCGAGGTTGCTGTGGCGACGCGCCTCGGCGAGCTTGCCCTGCGCCAAGAGCGCGCGCGCGAGCCCGCGGTTACCCGCGCCGCTCGGCCCCAGCCGGAGCGCCGACGCGAAGTGCTCCTGGGCCTGCGCCGCCTGGCCAAGGGCGAGCAGGGTCGCACCCAGCGCGAGGCGAGCCTCCTGGTGCCAGCGGTTGCGCTCCACCGCGATGTTCAGGTGCTCGAGCGCGTCCTGGAACCTGTCGGCCTTCAGGTGGTGGCGCCCCAGTGTGCAGGCGCCCTCCCAGTCGCGCGGGTCGGCCTCGGCTGCCTTGAGCTCGGCGATGGCCTGCGCCTCGTTTCCCTCTTCCAGGTAGAGCCGCCCGAGCGCGGCCCGCGCGAGGCCTGGCCGCTCCTTCGAGACCTTGATCGCGCTCTCGAGCACGCCCCGGGCCGTCTCGCGCTGGCCTTCGGCCGCGTCGATGAGGGCGAGGTAGATGGCGACCTCGGTGGGAACCTTGCCGTTGCGCACCGTCGCCGCGAACTCGACGCGCGCCTTCGCCGGCTGGCCCATCTCGAAGCGCGCGATGCCGCGCACGATGCGCAACCTGCGGTCGTCGCCGGGCGCCCCGTCGGTGACCTTGAGGGCTTCGCCGTAGCGCCCCTGGGCGATGAGCGCGCGCGCGAGCTCTTCCTTGAGCTGCATGTCATCGGGCTGCCTGGCCAGCGCTCTTCTGTACGCGCCCTCCGCCTTGTCGTAGTTGGCAGCCTGGGCTTGGACCGAGCCGATGGCGCTCCAGATCTCGACGGCGCGAGTAGGGTACTCGGTTGCGGCCTGCTCGAGCCGAGCGACCGCCTCGGTGTGCTTGCGCTGAAGGGCGAGCACTTTGCCCTCGGCGAGCGCGAGGTCGGCTCCCAGATCGGCAGGCCACTCGGCCTTTGCCTCGCGGGCCGAAAGCCAGGCGGCGCGCGCCTGGTCGAGGTCGGCGGCAGGGACGCTGCCGGTTTCGAGCGCGAGCGCGCAGTTGACCGCGCCGAGCAGGGCAGGCACGTGACCGGGAGAGGCGCCCTTCACGCGCTCGTAGAACCGCAGGGCTTGCTCGAACTCGGAGCGGCCGAAGTAGTAGTCGCCCAGAGCCATCAGCGTCCCGACGTGGGACGGGTCGGCGTCGACCGCTGCCTTCAGCCTGTCGAGCGCCGGCTGGGGCTGGCCTGCTTCGAGCAGCAGGCGCCCGGCGAGCGCGAGCAGCTCCGCCCGTTCGAAGCCCTCGGGCAGGGTTCCGGGATCGGCCTCGAGGACCTGAGCCGCGGCGGCCTCGATCGCCTTGGGCTCGGTGGCGAGGAGGTAAGGGATGGCCAGCGCGAAGCCGGCGTGCGTGTCGGCGAAGCGCTCGAGGTCTCTCTCCGCATCGCGCTTGCGGCCGGGCTCGCCACCGAAGCGATGGAAGAGCGCCGCGTTCGCGTAGGCGCTCGCGGCCAAGGCGTCCTTGTCACCGGGCGCGATCTCGAGCACGCGGAGCGACAGCTCGATAGCGCCGCGATACCCGACAGGCGTGCCCAGCGCCAGCGAGCGAAAGGCCTGCGTGCGCAGCTCGATGAGGTCGTTGCCGCGGTTCTGCTTGCGCGTGCCCACGTAGATGGCGGCACCGAGGGCGACGGCGACGACGAGGGCCGCGGCGACGCTCAGTCGCAGCCAGGCCCTGCTCCAGAACGACGGCGGAGGCGTCGCCAGGAGCTTTTCGCGAAGCTCGCGCTCGTACTCGCGGGCAATCTCCTCGGCGGCGCTCGGGGCGATGACCACGCTTGGGATTTCGACCGAGACGGACGGGCTGGCCCCTCCGCGCGGCCTGTCCGCGGGATCTTCGTCCTCTTCGAGGTCGGGCAGATCGGCGAGCAGGCCGGTGCCCTGCGACGGGCGCGCCTTGGGGAGTGGGGGCGGGCTCGCCGCCCCTGGTGCGGCCTCGTCGCTCGGCTCCGCGGCCGCGCGCGGCGCGGGCGGCGGTGGAGCGACCGAGGCCTGCTCCTCGGCGGCAGGGGCTCGTTCGTCGGCCTCGCCGCCAGGCTGCATCTCGGACGCGGCGTCGGACGCGGCGTCACGCGCGGCCTCGGACGTGGCTTCGGACGCGGCTTCGGACGCGGCGTTACGCGCGGCGTCGGACGTGGCGTCAGGCGCGGCCTCGGCCGGCGGAGTGATGACGGCGGTGATTTCCCGCTCGGTGTTGCGCCGCGGAGGAGGAGGCGGCGGCTCGTCGAGCTCGGGAAGGAGAGAAGAGGCGGGAGGCCTGGCGGCGGCTGGCTCCTCACTTTGCTCAGGTTTGACTTCGCGAGTCGGCTCTGCCGCCTCGGCTTCGGCCGCTCGGTCGGGCGTCACCTCGAGGGCAGGAGGCTCGGCCGGCGAGGAATCGGCCGATGGCTCTTCGGGTGCGGCCGTCGCCGCGGGCTCTGCCGACTCGGTCGAAGGCGCAGGGGATGCGGCCGCTTCGCCTTCGGCGGAAGGAGCGCTCTCCGGGGGTTTCTCCGCGGGTTGAGGAGCAGGCAGCTCCCACGCCGGGTCGATCTGCACCTTCTGCTCGGCCTCGAGCTTGTCCTTCGGGACAGGCCCGGCGGCACCGCTCTCGTTCTCTTCGCGGGCGGCGAGCGACTGAAAGACACCGGTCAAGCCGGGGATGACGTCCGCGGAGTCCGCGCCGGCTTCCAGGCTGGCGAGCGCCCTGGCCTCGGGCGAGCGCCAAGCCTCGTCGAAGGGAAGGTCGGCCGCCGGCGTGCCTGCCCCCGCCGGAGCCTCCGATGCCGGGCCGGCGCCGGGAAGCCCGGACGGCTGGGAAGGAGCCGCTTCGGCGGGCGAGGCCGCGGCCGGTTGCTTGTCGTGGGACTGCTCCTGTTCCCGGGACCCGAGCGATCGAAAGACGTCGGTGAGGCCGGGCACGGTCTCGTTCGGCGTGTAGGCCGACAGCTCGGTGACTGTCGGTTCGAGGCCGCTCTCGGTCGGCGTCAATGCGCTCGGCAGGGCGCGCACATCCACCTCGGTCGCGTCTCCCTGCGGCTCCGCGGCTGGGGGCGGCAGCACGCCGAGCGCGCGCTGTGCCTGCTCGTACCACTGCCTCACGCGCAGGTCGTCCGGCTGGAGGCTGACGGCCTTCTTCAGGATGGGAAGCGCCGAGCGATACAGCCCCTTGTGCAGCAGCACTTCGCCGATGAGGTTGTAGGCCTGAGGGTTGTCGCGCTCGATGGCTATCGCCTTGTCGAACTGCTCCATCGCTTCGGCCGGCCGGCCGCACGTGATGAGCGCCTTGCCCCACAGGACGTGCCCGATGATCGAGTCGGGGTGGTGCTCGACCCCGCGCCGGCACGTCTCGATGGCTCGCGCTGCGTCCCCCCGTTCGAGCAGGGCCTTGGCCAACTCGATGAAGACCAGGCTTCCCGGGTCGTTATCGAGAATCTGCTCGTACTTGTCGACGAGGGATTTCGCCATGCGGGCTCCCGGTGCAGTTGCTCGGCAGATAAGCGGCAAATGCTAGCAAATGGACGCATGCCTTGAAACGCCGCCCGCGCGCGCCTATCGTCGCGCGAACAATGTCTATGCGAGCACATCAGCCCGCCCGCTCGGCGCTCGGGCGAGCGTTTGCCAGGACCGCGGTGGCGGCCCTCGCCTTCGCTCTGCTGCCCGGCTGCCTGCATGCGCAGAAGAAGAAGGCCGACGTGGAGGCGCTGCGCGAGGCGACCGAGACCTTCCACAAGCTCGCGCGCTGGAGCGACCTCAAGAGCACGGCGCGGTTCCTCGCGCCCGAGCTGCGCATCGACTTCCTCAAGGCGGTGATCGACCGCAACGACGACGAGACCCTCAAGATCACCGACTACGAGCTCGAGGACGCGCAGATAGGCGAGGACACGGCCACCGTCTTGAGCAAGATCACGTGGCACCGGCTCCCGTCGGTGACGACGAAGACCGAGGCGATGGCGCTCGTATGGGAAGACCGCGAGGGCGTCTGGGTCGTCACGGCGATCGAGGGAGGGCCTTTCCCGATAGAGGCCAAGCCCAAGCCTGGCGGTCTGCCGGCGGCGCGGTAGGGCGCCCGCGCGCGGCCTCAGCGTGCGCTCGGAGCCCGGGGGCGTAGGGGACCTCGTGGACGTCTACCAGCGACTTCTCGGATTTGTCCGCCCGTACCGCGCCCGCGTCGCCGTCGCGGTCCTCGCGAGCCTCCTGTTCGCCGCCGCGACCTCGTTCTACGCCTTCCTGCTGGGGCCGCTGCTCAAGCTGTTGCTCACCGGCGAGGCGGCGCCGGTTGCGGGCCTTCGCTTCCTCGAAGGGCTCTCGCCGGAGCGCCTCCTCGTCGCGCTGCCCGCCTTGCTCATCGCCACCGCGATCGTCCGGGCGGGCACGCAGGCGCTGCAGACCTTCCTCATGCAGTCGACCGGGCAGCGCGTGGTCGCCGAGATGCGCCGCGCGCTCTACCGGCGCTTCCTCGAGCTGCCGCAGGCCTGGCTGTCGGGGAGCCACTCCGGCGACCTCATCTCGCGCTTCGGCGCGGACGTCCAGTCGGTCGAGTTCGCGGTGACCGTCGCCTTCTCGAGCTACGTCAAGGACACGCTCCAGGCGCTCGCGCTCCTCGCGGTCTGCGCCTGGCTCGACCTTCGGCTGCTCGCGGCCGCGATGATCGCCGTGCCGCTCACCTTTATCCCCATCGCGCGCTTCGGGCGCAGCCTCAAGGGCGTCTCCGACGAGGCGCAAGAGAAGCTCGGCGCGCTCGCGAGCCACGCGGGCGAGAGCGTCGCCAACGTCCGCGTCGTCCAGGCCTTCTGCCGCGAGGGGGCCGAGCTGCGCCGCTTCGACGAGGCGCAGGGGCGCTACCTGCGCGTGATGCACAAGTCATTTCTGCTGCGCGCGGCCTTCAGCCCGGTCGTCGAGCTGTTCGGCATCCTGGGCCTCGCGCTGGCGATCTACTTCGCCGGCTCCGCGATAGCCGAGGGCGCGCTGAAGGGCGAGACGCTGCTGTCGTTCCTCGCCGCGTTGACGATGATGTACCAGCCGATCAAGGCCCTCTCGATCACCGGACAGCAGGTGATCCAGGGCATGGCCGGAGCGCGGAGGGTCTTCGAAGTCCTCGACGCGCCCGCGGGCCTCTGCGAGCCGGCCGAGGCGGCGCCGCTCGGCTTCGAGCGGGAGATAGCGTTCCGCGGGGTCTCCTTCTCGTACTCGGGCGCCGAGGGGCCGGCTGTCATCCAGGATCTCGACCTCGTGCTGCCCAAGGGAAAGACGCTCGCGCTCGTGGGCGAGAGCGGAGCAGGGAAGAGCACCGCCGCGCTGCTGCTGCTGCGCTTCTGGGACCCGACCCGGGGCTCGATAGCGATCGACGGGCGCGACCTGCGCACCGCGCGGCTCGCCGACCTCAGGCGCCTGATCGCCTACGTCCCCCAGGAGCCGGTGCTGTTCGCGGGCTCGGTCTTCGACAACGTGGCCTGTGGAAACGAACGGGCGGGCGAGCCCGAGGTCATCGCCGCGCTCAAGGCGGCGCACGCTTGGGACCTGGTGACGGAGATGGGAGGGCTCGGCGCCCAGGTCGGTGAGCGCGGCTCGGGCCTGTCGGGCGGTCAGCGCCAGCGCATCGCGCTGGCCCGCGCCTTCGTCGCCGACGCGCCGATCATCGTGCTCGACGAGGCGACGAGCGCCCTCGACACGGCGAGCGAACAGCTCGTTCAGCAGGGGCTGGAGCGCCTGCTGCGCGGGCGCACCGCGTTGGTCATCGCCCACCGGCTGAGCACCGTCGAGCGCGCCGACGAGATCGCCGTGCTCTCGGGCGGCCGGCTGGTGGAGCGGGGTGCCCACCGGGAGCTCATGATGCGCGGCGGCCTCTACGCGAGGCTCTGGGCTGCGCAGGGCGCGACGGGAGGAGACGCCGGGTTCGAACAGACGGGCGGCCCCGGCCTCGTCCGCGGCGCCTGACGGCGTGCGCTCCCCGCCCTCTTTCTTGCTGGCGCCTCTGCGCGACCGCAGCGTTGTGGCGTGGACGCGGAAGCCACCAGATTCGGAATCGACGCGATCGCCGAGACCGAACAGAGGCGCCAGCTCCTCTGGTTGATGGCCGAGTATTTCAAGGTACTCGGCTATACGGACCTGAAGGTGCGGCTGCCTGGCTACGTGCCGCCGGTGATGCTCTCCGGGACCCTCGAAGACCATCGGCCCGACCTGACTTGCCGGCAGAGCAACGGGGCTCGAACGCCCATGCTGCTCGAGGCGGTGCCTGGCGAGGAGATCGAGGACCCGCGCATGGAGCACCGTTGGACGCTCCTGTCGTCGGCGGCCAAGCTCTATGGCGCCGAGCTGCATTTCGTCGTGCCGAAGTGGACGGCGGACGGCCCGGGCGATCGGTTGCTCAGACGGCGGCTCGAGCGCCTGGAGATCTCGCCGCAGCGCATTTGGGCCGTCTGATCTCTTCTCGCCCCTCTCGAGAAAGCGCCCGAGCAGCTATCGGCGCCCCTCGCGCTCTCGCCGGGCAGAGCTGTCCGGATGCGCGCCAGATCTGCCGCTGTGGCGCTCGCGCGCGCGCCCCGGGCACTCGTTGCGATTCCCTCGCCTTTGTGATTTTCACAGCAAACCACCAAGCCGGGGCCCGCACCAATGCTTTCTTCAGCGACCCTCTGCCTGCTGCTCGCTTCCTCGGCAGGGGCTACGTCACAGCCGAATACCGTCTGGCTCGTGCAGCCGCTGTATCCGGGGCAAGAGCTGCTCGTGTCGCGCACCGAGGAGGCGCTCGGCAAGCTGATGGCGGGCGAAGGGGGCCAGATCGTCGGCAGGCGCGCGCTGGCCGAGGCGCTGGTGGGCAAGCGGCCCAGCCTCGATTGCCTGACCGGTGAGGCGGCTTGCTCCGATCCCATCGACTCCTTCGTTGCGTTCTTGGGCTTGGATCGCGTCGTGATGCTCAAGGCCGGGCACGAGGAGCTTGCCTATCGGTGCCGGGTCACGAGCTACGTGCCGCGGACCGGCGAGCGCGCCCACGCGGAAGGCACCGGCAGCAGCCTCGACCGCGCGTTGATCGCCGCGCTGGTCAAGGTGGTGCCGCTCGCGTCGACGATAGAGGTGGCGACCGTGCCTCCTGGCGCCACGCTGTTCATCGACGGCGAGAAGGTGGGGGGGACGCCCTACTCCGGCCAGGTGCTGCCGGGCGAACGGAAGGTCCGGCTCGAGCTCGCCTCACACGTGGCCATCGAGAAGGTGATCGACGTGCCGATCCGCGGCGCGCTCGTCGTCTCCGAGACGCTCGAGAAGAGCCCGGCGCGCCTGGTCGTCGCGGCCGCGCCCGAGGGCGCTGGCATCAGCGTCGACGGCAAGCGGCTTGGGACCGGCAAGGTCGAGGAGGTGGTCCAGCCGGGCAAGCACCGAATTCTCATCGATCTCAAGGGCTTCGTCCCGCTCGCCGAGGAGGTCGAAGTCCGGCCTGGGGAGACGCTTGCCGTCGAGAGGACGCTCGAGCCGACCCGCTGGACCGCGTTTCGCCGGGAGCTCACCCGGGCGCAGGAGCAGGTCTATTCGGGCGGCGCCTATTTCCAGGTCAGCTACGAGCAGGCCTGGTTGCACGGCGGCGATCTCGGCGCCGAGGGCAATCCTTTCAGGGACAAAGGCCCGCTCGCGCGCCGGTTGACAAACGAGCCGAGCCTGAGCGGGCTCTCCTTCGAATACGGCCACGACGGGCGCCACTTCGGCCTGATGGTCTTCGGGGCGGGCTACTACCACAGCACCGCGCCGTTCGCCTTTACCCTCGAGCGCGTCACGCCCAAGGAAGGGCGCGCCGATGCGACCGCGGTCGTCATTCGCGCCCTCCAGCCGCACCTGCGCGTGGCCCTGTGGCGTTTTAGCCTCGTCGGACAGATCGGCCTGGAGGCGCGGGGGATGATCCTCAACAACGTCCGGGCCGCCGACGGGCGCGAGCTCGACGATCTCTACCTGCTCGATTTTCAGGGGACCGCGCAGATCGGGCTGCGGGCACTCGTCTTCGCCGGTCTCTACATCGAGGGCATCTTCCGCCATAGCTGGACCCTCTCGGAGACCTCGGGCTTCCAGGGGTTCCATGTCGGAGTCGGCTATGCGTTCTAGTGGCTTCGATAATCTCCGGGAGCCCCGGGCCCACGCTGAAGTGCCGCCGCGCTGCTGCGGGCGCGCTTTGCCGTCGCGGGGACGGCGAGCGGCCCTCTCGGGGCCGAGCCTCGCGAGCCTGGCGATGGCGGTCTGGCTGCTTGCCCCCGCCGCGGCGCGGGCCGAGCCGCTCGTTGGGCCGGGGGTGGGCAACGCCGACCTCCTCGTCGCGGAGGGGATGCGCCTCTACAACGAGAAGGCCTACGCGCAGGCGAGGGAGCACTTCTACAAGGCGGCGCGCGCTGCGCCCTCGACGCTGCCAACCTACCTGTCGCTCGCTCGGGCCCTGTATGCGCTCGACGAGATCGAGCACGCCTGCCAGGCCTATCGGGCCTACGTGCGCAACGCGGCGGTGTCCCCGGACCGGGACAAGGCTGAGAGCGAGCTGGGACTGTGCGAGCGCAGGCTGGCGGCGAAGCCGAGCGGCAAGGACCTCGGCAGGACGTACGTGAACCTGAAGGCGTCCTTCTTCGAGGCGCTCGACAAGGGCGCGCTGGTCGCCGCCTCCGAGCATCTGCAAGCGCTGCTTTCGGCGGGCTACGCGGCTCCCGAGATGGGCGAGATGGCCGCAAAGCTCGGGCGCGCCGCGATGAAGCAGGCCGACGGCGTCTTCGAGCTCTCGGCGTCACGGCGAAAGCGGGCCGCGCCCGATGAGCTTCGGGAGGCCGCACGCCTGTATCAGCTTGCCCTCGATTGCGGCATCGAGCAGCAGACGCAAACCTCGCGCATCGCCGTCCTCGAGGGCATGGCGCTTCTCATCGAGGGAAGCCCGGGTGAGGCCGAGAAGCAGTTCGCCGCCGCTGCCGACGCGGACCCGAGCAACCTCGAGGCCGTCTTCCACCGGGGCCTGGCTCGCTATCTTGCCGGCGACAAGGTGGGCGCCCTCAAGGCGCTGCGTTCGGGGCTCCCGGACGATCCGAGGACCGCGGTCCTCAGCCTTGCGGTCGCCCTCGACTTGGGCCCGACGGCCGCGGCAGCCGAGCTGGAGCGCTTTCTCTTCGAGCGTCGCTTCGAACGATAGGCTCGAGCCGCGCTCGACGGTGCGACGGAAGGAGACTTACGGCGAGCGCCGAATCGCCGCGCGCGCATGGCCCGCGGGTTGCTGCTCCGGGTATCGCGGGCCGACTTACGGCCGCGCTCTCGGCGGCGGCGACAATCGGGCGAGCCCGCGCGGCGCATTTCAATTTGGCACAAGGATAGAATCCAAGGCTGACTGACGCGGGTGCGTGAACTCCCAACTCATCGGCAAAGGAGCTGAGATGGCGGCGATGTGCCAGAGTTGCGGGGCCGAGCATGCGACGTGGACGGGAAGCTGCCCTCACTGCGGCAGCCAGGTGGCTCTTGAGATGAAGCCCGCGGGCGACCCGATGCTCGACAGAGTGGTCGGGGGCCGCTATCGCATCACCCGCAAGCTGGGCCAAGGCGGGATGGGCTCGGTGTATCTGGCCGAGCACGTAGGGGTGGGCCAACGCGTCGCCATCAAGTTCTTGAATCCCAATTTTTCGGGAAATCCCGACCTCGTTCGCCGCTTCCTCAACGAGGCGAAATCCTACGGCCAGCTCTCCCATCCGCATGCGGTGCAGTTACACGATTTTGGCCAGGACGCCGACGGCACGCTTTACATATCGATGGAGTACGTCGAGGGCACCGATCTCAAGCGCGAGCTCGAACAGCGGCAGCAGTTTTCGCTCGAGGATTCGCTCGACGTGGTCTTGCAGGTTTGCGAGGTGCTCGGATACGCGCATTCCACGGGCATCGTTCACCGCGACCTGAAACCCGAAAACATCATGTTGGTGAAGGGGCTGAGGGGCTACCACGCCAAGGTGCTCGATTTTGGCATCGCGCGTCTGATGGGCGAGCAGGGGACGCGCTTGACGGCCGCCGGCAGCATTTGCGGCACTCCTCGCTACATGTCTCCCGAACAAGCCGAAGGGCGCGATGTCGATCACCGCACCGACATTTATGCACTCGGCTTGGTTCTCTTCGAGCTCATCACCGGAGTCCATCCGTTTTCCGGTCATTCGATCGCCGAGACGCTGCGCAAACAGGTAGTGGAGCCGATGCCGCATTTTGCGGATGTCGCGCCCGACCTCGCGGTGCCCGAGGGGCTCGACCGGGTGGTGCAGAAGGCGGTCGCAAAACAGCGCGAGCAGCGCTTCGAGTCGATGGGCGAGTTCGCCGCGGCCCTCCTGGCGCTGGCGCCGGCCGCCGTGCCCGGCGCTTTGGCTTCCGGCGGGGAAGCCTTTCAGGCGACTCTTCTCAAGCGCCGGGCGCTCGAGAAGACCTCGTACGAGAGCTCTCCGTACAGTCCGAATCGGCGTGCGCCGCGAAGGGCGCTCGCGCCCGCGCTCGTCGCCGTCGTGCTCGTCGGCGCCGGGGGCGCGGCAGGCTACGCGCTCCTGCGCAGAGGCCCGCCGCCGGTCGAAGTCGGGCAGGAGCGCCCTCCGGCACACGGGGCGTTCGACACGTCGGCATCCGCGTCGAGTCCCGTTGGGCCGAGCGCAGCTCAGCCAACCGCGTCCTCGGCGACAGTGACCGCCGCGCCCGCGCCCGCGGCAAGCGCGTCCGCGGCGACGGCGTCTCCGGATACTGTACCCGCGGCGATCGCCGAGGAGGCAGGCGCCGGAGGCGACCCGGATCAGGCGGCGCAGCCGGGCTCGCATCGCGGAGGAGACGACACTGCTTCGGTGCGGCTGCTGGCGGAGTCCGCGATGCTCGCCCAGGCGAACAACGAATACCTCGCGGGACGTCTCGCCACCGCCGCGCAGATGCTCAAGGCGATTCCGGCCGACAGTCCGATGCGGCGAAAGGTCGTCGATTTGGAGAAGCAGATCGATGAGCTCTCGGCGCTGATGCGCAGGGCCGACGCCCATTACCGCAAGGGGCGCTGCGAGGAGGCGATCGAGCTTTATGAACAGGTCCGGCGGCGCAACCCGGGGGTCACAGCGGCGGGGCAGGGGATAGCGCGCTGCCGCCGGGAGATGCCTGCCGCCACGCTCGAATAGCCGGCGAGCTGAGAGGGCGCGCGAGCTCTCTTGTCCGGGGCCTCAGGTACAAAGGGCGCGCCTGGAGAGGGCGCGCCCGGGCAGGTTTCGCTGTGCGGCTTTCAGTGGACGTGCTTGCCGCCCTTGAACTCGGCAGCGTTCGAGCCCTTGGCTTGTCTTGCCTCTTCGGCCTCGATGACCTTTCGCATTTCCATCTGAAGGCGGGCCGGATCGTTAGGATGCTTGGTCATCGCTTCGCACATCTTGGGGCACATCTTGCTGCTCTCCTCGCAGCCTTGAGTGCACCCGGCATCGTCTTTGCACATCTTCTTGCACTCGGCGACCGAGCGCTTGCAGAAGGACGGACAATCCTTGGCCTTGAGTCCAGGGGCCGCCGCCGTGCACATCAATGCCGCCAGCGGAGCCAGAATCCAGCGCTTCATGCGGCCTCCGTTCGCCCCTTAGCCGAGGGCGAGGTTGAGCGCGTAGAAGTAAAGGTCGATGTATCGCTGCAGGCCATCGAACAGGTCGCGTGTGAACGGCCAGGAGACGCCCGCGGCGATGACGCCGAACATGAAGATGGTCGTCACCGAGTATTCGACCATGGCCTGTCCAGCCTCGTCGCGCAGCAGCGCTGCCACGAGGCGCCTTGCTGGCTCGAGGATATGGCGCTTCATTGCCGCACCTCCTGAATCGAATTGACGGCCGTGACCCCAGTCTCGCCGTCGTAGGATGTCAGAGCAAGCGTCCAGCGCCCGTGATCGGACGCGAAGCGGAGGGTTTGGATCGTCGCTCCCAGCTCGTCGGTGACGGCGGGGGCGGGCTCGTGCTCCGAGTAGCCAAGCTCGCGCATTCTCTCCCGGTAGAAGCTCACCACCGTCTCGTTTGGCTCGGCCACCGTGAAGGTGACGGTCAGGCCCGAGGCCTCAAGGTCGAACGAGCGCAGCGCCACGGGGCCGCTGCCCGGGAACACGGGCAGGTCGCCGACGTCCTCGAGCGGCCGTTGCGCTTCGGGCAGCATGTCGGCAAGCCCAAGGAACACCGTGCTGTAGCCCTCCTCGCGGTCTTCCAGCACCATCACCGTCATCTGCACGCGCTCCTCGAGGTCGATGGCGCTGATCGCGGGGTGAGGGATGACCTGGTAGTTCTCCTTGACCCCGCTCCATGACCAGCCGCGGGAGCTGAAGTGCGTGGCGTAGTACTCGAGGATCCGCGGCGCATCGGCCTTGGCCTCGAAGAACGCGAGGTTCATCGGGACGCCGTTGGCGACGATTTCGTCGCCCATCGGGACGATAGGCATGTAGGCCTGCGGAAACGGCGGAAAGCGCTCGCGCAGAGCCTCCTGCCCGGTGCGCAGCTTGCCGAGCCGGCCGGCGAGAATACCCGACTCGCGCACCAGGACGCGTTCAAGCTCGCGCAACGCTTGCTCCTGCGCGGTCTGATCGAAACAGAGCGAGTTCTCCCAGAAAAAGGGATCGGGTCCGCAGACGCGGTCCTCGGGGCGAACCGCCCCGGTGTCTCGATGGGGCTCGGTGGCCGCCAGGGCGTCGCGGTGGGCCAGGACGCCGTAGTCGACCGCCCCTGCGCCGGTCAGCCGACCGGTAAGCAGGCCGAGGCCAAGTCCAAGAAGAAGCGCGGCGGCCGTCCGGATGCTGACCAGATGGCGCGGGCCGGAGCTCATTGCAGGTTCCAATCCGCCTGCTGCTTACCGAGATAATTGCCGGGAACTCGCTCGGAATAGACCTTGGCGCTCATCTTCGCGATGCGGTGCGTGTACTCCTCGAGGGCCGGGCGGTCTTCGTCGCAATGCGGCGATGCGTGGGCTCGGAACGTGCCGGCAGCGGTGCTGACGTCCTGCTCGACGGTGATTCGCTTGCGATAGGTCATGCGAAACGAGCTGGTGTTCGCTTGGTCGAAGGCGTACACGAGCGGCGTGAACCCGCCCAAGACCGCGAGCGCGCCGAGATTGGCGGTGCCGAGGACGCTGTAGATCGCGTTGCCGACGTTCCAATACTGAGGGTTCTGTTGCGTTCCCAGAGGATTCTCGCTCGGGTTCTCAAGCCCCCAGTCGTCTGTGAACAGGACCATGCCGCGGTTGCGGCTCGCGCGGCAGCCCTGCGGGTCGCGCCCCAGACCGCACAGCGCGAACGACGAGGCTTCGCTCGGCAGCAGCTCGGAGCGCCGGAAAAACTCGCGGTGGGCATTGCGGGGCAGGAAGCGGTTTGAAAACTCGACGCGCGCCTGGCAGCCGACCCAGCCATCCGAGTGCAGGAAGCTGGACCCGAGTCCGCCGCCCGGTCCCATCCCCGAGCCGGCGTTGCCGCCGCGCCGCACGCCGCAATCGACCTGGGTGAGCTCGTACTCGCTGACCGCGTTGATACGTCCGCTGCGGTTGCTGGGGTCAAACGAGTCGAAGTCGCGCAGATCGTTTCGGACCCGGTTGGCCGCGCCGGAGACGGCGCTGCTGTAGAGGCCGGTGTAGCTTCCCGAGCGGAAGTCGTGCAGGCGGAAGGCCGTAATCTCCCAGGTGGCTGCGATCTCCGCCTCTTGAGCCTTGAGCGCCGCCACGAATGCCTCGCCGACGTACATCGAGTACAGGGCCATAGGCACGATGAGCATCGTGGCGAGCGCAAGCTCGGCGGCAGCCGCGCCTTCCTCGATCGTGAGGGTTTTGCGCATGGCGTCCTCCGGCGGGGGCTAGTAGTTGAGGGCCCTGTGGCCCAAGACCGTGTAGATGGGAAGCGACGCGTGCCCGGCGAGGGCCCTGCGCGCATCGGCCGGGGTCACCGGGTGCAGCTTGGCGCGCCAGAACGGATTCCACAGGCTCGGAGGCTCCTTCCAGCCGTCGCTGTCTCCGATATGAGGCTTGTGGTAGTAGATTAGCCCGCCTGCGATTGCGGCCATCGGCGGGTCGTCGCCTTTGGAACGGGTGGTCGTGAAAGCGGCGGGGAGGGGCAGCGTCGCTCTGAAGTTGAAGTCCCAGACCTCGCGCCGGCGGTTGGCCTGCTTGGTGACGAAGGCGACCGTGTGCGGCTGGTGCCACAGGTAGGAGTTGTTGGTGTGCCCACCCGTGGATTGTTCGGTCGCCATCTTGTAGCGCATATGGCCCTGGTAAATGCCGCAGGCCATGTTGCTGTCGCAGCCGCCGAGCCCATGGGAGGTATTGGCGCGCGTCGGGCGTCCGTCGACGAGGTGCCAGCCGTGCTGGTGGCCGCGGTCGTTCGGGTCCGAGTAGACGGCGCCGGTGGCCGTCCAGTAGCCGGGGGCCGGGCAGTCGCAGATCCACAAAGCCGAGGCGCCGCCAGAGTCCCAGGCGCCGAAGGCGTGGCCGCCGCCTTCTCTGAAACCAGACCAGGCGTCGCGGCCGTGTGGTTCTTTGCGGTTGACCGCGTCTTTGATGGTGTTGAATGCGCGCGCCTCGGTGCCTTGGGGGCTAATGCCGAGGATCTTCGCGTTGCCGCTGTTGTTCGGCAGGACGGGAATCACGGCGCACGGGGTGCCCATCCGCGCGGCTTCCGCGTACTTCGCCCACCAATGGCCGCCTTCGGCGACGTAGCCGCGCCGGGTGATCCACTGCGGCCAGCGAGAGGCCGAGTTGATTTCCAACCACTCCTCGGCGTTGGGCGGCTTGAAGCCAACGGCCGCGTTGATGTTGAGGCCGTTGGCCACGCCAGCTCCGCTCAAGAAACCCGGGACGTGGATGTCCGCATCGATGATCCTCGCGGCGTCGGCGGCGAAGGTCTGGCTTGTCCCCTTCGTGGCCAAATCGAGGAGCATCGCCCGCTGAGCAGCCCCGGTGGCGGCAATGAGCCCCCTGTGGGCCTCCGAGCCCCACGCCAGCCGATCGTGGTAGCTGGTGTTGGTGAAGTAGTCGCGGTGGAAGTCGCGGTGCACTTGGTTGCGGTAGAAATTGCCGACCCTGACGGCCTTGCCCGCGTTGCTGCACGACTGGCAGCAGACTCCAGAAAACACGCAGGGAACGCAGTAGGCGGCCATGACACCCGCGGCAATGATGTGGGCCATTCCCTGCGCCTGCAGCATGTTGTCGTACCAGCTCAGGTAGCTCTGGTGCGAATGGATGGAGAGGATGCTGATGTCGTGGGCGACGTGAGCGCGGTTTGCCCACGCCATGAAGTTGAAGGTGCGGGCCCCGGCCACGGCGAGGCTGTAGGCGCCCGAGTCGGCGATCGCCTGCAGCTTCACCTTCTCGCGAGTGCGATTGCCGATGGCGAAGGTGAGCATCACCGCGACGAAGGTGAACAGCATGATGAGCGCCGCGATGGCCAGCGCTTGGCCTCTGCGTCGCCCCAGCCGTCTATCGAGCCTCGACCATCCGTGCATCAGCGGCCTCCCTCCGACTACCTGCAGCGCCCCTCGCCACGCTCGTTGGGCAGAGGGTCGCTCATCATCCGCATCGACCAGGTGGCGACGATGGGCGTGGTGTAGTAGCTGCGTCCGATCGCCGCCTGGGCGTTGGTCACCAGCTCATCGGTGCTCCCCAGGGCGAATGGTTGCTTGGCCTGCAGCATCGCCATCGTCGGATCGGCCGATGCCCACCGCCGCCCCGTGTTCACCGCCAGCCAGTACTTCGCCATGATCCAGTTGACCATGGGGATGCGGTACTCGAAGAAATACGCGAGCTTTACGCGCAGGCGCATGGGGGGCATGCCCGGTGCGAGCGGCTCGTCGAACGGCCTGCGCATGTTCTCGATCCTGTAGTCGACGAAGACCAGTGGCGTCAGCTTGCTGCTCTTGTTGAATCGCAAGTTGGTCACTGCCAAGGCGGTTCGTATGAACTGCTCGGCCGGCTCGGCTTTCACCGTGGGCATCGAGGGGATGAGCGCCATCAGCGCAGCCTGCTGCATCCTTCGGCAATCGGCGCGATAGACGCTGCCGGCGCGGGCGGCCTTGAAGGCGGCGTATTCGGTCAGGATCCGGGCGTGGTAGGCCAGGGTAAGTTGCAGGATGCCCAGCAGCGCAAAGAGCATCATCGGGAGCGTGAGGGCAGTTTCGACGGCTGCCTGACCTCGTTCCCTTTCATGTCGCGCCCGCATGCTCCCACCCTCCTGTCGACCAGCGACGTCAGCGTGGCGTGCCGGGCTCATTATCGTGCAGGGCCCCTATGCTCGCATCGGTTGTCTGGCCGTATTCGCTCGCAAGGTTCGTTGGTCGTTGACGAATTCGCCTGGCCAACGCACCCTTGACCACATGAATCGAGACTCGAAGGACGGCAGCTCGGGGTCGAAGGCCCCTGGCATCGAGGGGCGAGGCGCTCGAAGGCGCGGGCCGCCGCGCGGACGCGCAAGGCATGGGGGCGAGCCGCCTCCATCCCGACGCGCAGGGGCCGAGGCCGCGATTCTCGGCGCGCTCAAGGAGGCCGAGCGCCCGTTGACGACGGGCGACTTCAAAGCCCAGAAGGTCCCGTTTGCCAAGGTCCTCGAGCTGTTGCGGTCGCTGCGGCTCGGAAGCATCGACGAGCTCGAATTCGACGCGCGAACCCGCCTCTTCACCGCCTTGTTGAGGGCGGGCCGTCAGCCCCCGCAGGAAGATGCCGAGAAGGAAGCCAGGCGCAGGGACATCCTGTTTACCCTCGGCGAGATATGGCGGGCCGTGAATGACGAGCGGCGCGCCGCATTGCTCTTCGCCGCCTCGGGCCGCACCGCCCCGGCGATGAAGATGTTGCAAGAGGCTGGCGAATGGCAGGAGGCGGCCTCGCTCGCCGCGCGCGAGGGCAGGCACGCGGAAGCTGCCCGGATCCTCGAGCAGCACAAGGACTACGCCTCGGCGCTCGGCGAGTGGCGCGCCGCAGGTGAACAGCGAGCCGCGCTGCGGGTGGCCTTGTTGGCCGGTGACGTGGAGGCCGCCCGCGAGATCGCCGTGGCCCTCGGACCGAAGGTCTCGCGCGAGCTCCTGTTCCGCCACAACCAGGCCGACCTCTACCTCGATCTTCTCGCGGGCCGCGGCGACTGGGTCGAGATAGGCCGGCTCTACGAGCGGGCCGAACAGTGGCTCGACGCGGCGCAGGCCTACGAGCGCGCGGGCCGCACGCTCAAGGCCGCCGAGTGCCTGCGCAAGGCTGGTGACCTGGCAGGCATGGAGCGGCTCGTCGCCGCCGAGGCCGAGCTGCGGCTCGCCCGCGGCGACATCCCCGCCGCGGGCGACGTGCTCCGCTGGTTCGGTCGGCACGCGCGGGCGGTCGAGATCGCCCGCGAAACACGGCCCGATCTCGCCTTCCAGTGGCTGCAGCAGGCCGGGCTCGACCAACAGGCGCTCGGTTTTGCGTTGGCGAGCGCGCGGCGCGCCCGCGAGTCGGGCGATCTGAGCGAAGCCGCCCGCTGGCTCGAGCGGGCGGGCGACCTTCCGGCAGCGGCCCAGAGCTGGATGGAGGCAGGCCGGCCCGAGGATGCTTTGCGGCTCTACGAGCAGATGGGCTCGTGGGAGCTCGCCGGTGAGGCCGCGCTCGCCGCCGGCCAGCGCGACCGGGCGATCGAGCTGTTCCGACGAGCAGGAGTGCCCGAGCCGGACGCCCGCGCTGCCCAGAGAACCTAGAGGCTCGCCTCGCCCTGCGCGCTCGATTCCCCAAAGCACGCGCTTTGTCGCGATCTGCGGAGGAGACGATGGAAAAGCTGCCCGAGGCTCCGCGAAGGCTGGTCGACGAACGGGGGGCGCCGCACTTCGGCGCTTTCGAGGGCCGGGTCTACGACACGTCGCTGCGGCCCCTCGCCGGCCGCTTCCGCCGCACGGGCCTGGCGCGGCTCGCTTCCGAGAAGCGGTGGTATTACGCCTGCGTCAGCTCGCCGTCCCTGGTGCTCGCCGCCTCGGTCGTCAACCTCGGCTACGCGGCCGGCGGCTTCTTCTACGTGTTCGACCGCCGCAACCGCCGCATGCTCGCAGAGCGGACGATCATGCCGGCCCTTGTCAACCTGGACGACAACGCCGCCGAGACCCGCGCGACGCTCCGGCGCGTGCGCACCCACTTCCTCCTCGAGGCCTCGCGCCTCGGCGGGCGCCTCGTCGTGTCGCTGCCCGGCAAGGTGCTCGCGGAGATAATCCTGAGGCCCGAGGGCGCGCCCGAGGCGCTCACGGCGATCTGCCCGGTTTCTGGCGACAGGGTGGCGATGACCCAGAAGTCCTCGTGCATCCCCGCTACCGGCGAAATCCGGGTCGGTCCGAGCACCTACAGACTGCAAGAGGCCTTCGCGAGCCTCGACTACTCCCACGGTTACCTGCTGCGTAAGACGCATTGGCGCTGGGCGAGCGGCTGCGGCCGGCTCGATGACGGCAGGGTGGTCGGTATCAACTTGGTCGAGGGTCACAACGACGGTCCGGTGACCGAGAACGCCCTGTGGATCGATGGCCGGCTCTCGCCTCTCGGGCGGGCCCGGTTCGAGCTGTCGCCGGAGGCTCCCCTGTCGCCCTGGAGGCTGCGCACCGAGGACGGACGCGTCGATTTGCGGTTCGACCCGGAGGGCCTGCGCCGGGAGAGCTTCGAGTACCGAGTCTTCGCGAGTCAGTACGTGCAGCCCATCGGCGCTTTCACTGGCACGGTGCTCGGGCCCGACGGCGAGAGGGTCGAGGTGAAGGGCCTGCCCGGCGTGACCGAGAACCACCACTCGCTGTGGTAGGGGCGGACGCGCCCGGAGGTACCGCTGATCGTCCACAAGGCTGTCTTGCCGCACGAGTGCTCTTTGTTAGAATCCCCGCCTTTCGCCCGGGGCGCCTCGTGAGTCTCCGGCACGATCGACACAGAACCTAACGTGGAGGGGAGATGGCCGGAGCAGCGATGACCCGCGAGAAGATTGCCGGAGAGGCCCTCACCATCCTGTCGACGCTTCGCGACAATGCCCGCTCGGGGCGCTCGAACAAGCTCGCCGACGTCAAGAGCGCGTTCGAGCCCGTGGTGTCGCTGGAGTTCGACACCTACTTCTTTTTCCTGCGCAAGTACCACTACATCGGGATGGATAGGGAGGCTTGCCTCCAGCTCACTCCCGAGGGCGAGCGCATCGTCGAAGGCGACAGGCGCGAGCGCTTCATCGACGCGGTCCAGGAGTACTTCTCCGGCCGCATCGCCGAGATGGAGGGGCCGGTCGCCGAGATTCTCGCCGACTCCTCGATGATCGCCGAGGAGCACACGCCGCCGCCGCCGATGCCCCTGCCGCCTCCCCAGCCCGTCGTCGAGGAGCCGACGAAGGTCGCCGCAGCCCAGGCGACGCCGGCCCCCGAGCCTCGTCCGGTCGCCCCGCCGCCGCGGCCTCGGCTGAGCCGGGACGCCGAGGTGGCGCCCGCGTTCCCGGCCGCTCCGCCGCCCGCGGTGAAGAACGAGGCGCGGCCCGAGCCGAAGGGCCAGGAGATCGACCTGCGCTACGTGAAGTACGACGCCATCGGCCAGGGCCCGCTCGGCACCGTCTACCGGGGGCGCCACACCGCGCTCGGTCTCGACGTGGCGATCAAGGAGCTGAAGGACATCTTCGGCTACTTCTCGTTCTTGCAGCGCGGCGAAGTGATCAAGCGCCTGAAGCGCGAAATCTGCGCCCAGGCGGTGGTGCGCCACCCGGCGATCGCGCCGATCCTCGACCAGAACTGCGACGTCGCGCGGCCCTTCTTCGTGATCGAGCTGTGCCCCGGCGGCAGCCTGGCCGACAGGCTCGCGGCGGCCGGCGGCAAGGGGATGGCTCCCGAAGAAGCTATCCGCATCTTCCTGCAGCTCGCCTACGGCCTGCGGGCGGCTCACGCGCACAGCCTGACGCACGGCAACATCAAGCCCGAGAACGTCCTGTTCGACGCCATGGGCAACGCGAAGCTCGCCGACTTCGGGCTCTCGCGGGTCATCGAGGTGGACACCGCCAAGGGCATGCCGCAGGTCTTCGTCGGCACCGGCGGGATGGGCTACATGAGCCCCGAGCAGCTCGCCCGCTCGACCAAGGACCTGGGGCCGGCCTCCGACGTCTACGCGGTCGGGATCCTCTTCTACGAGATGCTCACCGGCCAGCTCCCCGGGCGCCGCTCGCCGCTGCCGTCGGCCGTCAACGACAAGGCCCCGGAGGCCCTCGACAGCCTCTTCGACAAGATGACCCAGGACCGCCGCGAGGCCAGATACCCCGACTTCGACGCGGTCCTCGACGACTTCTACGCGGCCTTCGGCGACGGCAGCTACCTGAAGCGCGGCGACCTGATCCTCTCGTCGGAGGTCCGGGCCGCCGGCGGCGCCGAGGCGAAGGCTTCCGAGTAGACGACACGCTAGCCCACGAGACCGAGCGGGAGAGTCGATGGCCCTCGAAGACAAGATTCGCGACCGGCGTGCCTACGCGCGCATCCCCGTGCGCTTTCCGGTCGAGGTCGAAGACCTTTCCTACAGCTATGTCGGCCACGCGGTCGACCTGTCGCCGGGCGGCCTGCGCTTCGCGAGTGACTCGTTGCCCGAGGCGGGGACCGACCTCGATCTCCTGCTTCGTCCCGAAGGACAGGCTCCCCTCAAGCTCAAAGGCAGGGTCGCCCACGAGAGCGGGGTGTCGGTCGGCATCGCCTTCAACGTCGGCAAACCCGAGGCGTTCGAGGCTGCGCTCAACCTCTACGAGACCTTCGTCATCAGCAACCCGGCGCTCGCCATCCGGCTGAAGCAGCACCCGACGACCATCGCCTACACGGCGCGCCTCTATCCGCTGCCGCCGAAGAACCTGGTGCTCACTGGCCCCGAGCACTGGGTGCTGAGCCAGATCAAGGCAGAGGGGACCCTGGTCTGGGATCTGCGGCGCGCGCTCGGCCCCGAGTGGAGCCGCCTCTCGCACGTGCCCTTCTCACTCATCGAGCGCGGCCTGGCTTCGCTGCAGCCGGTTCGGGGCGACGAGCTCTAGGTGGCTGGTGTTTTTCTGTAGACGATGCGGGCGGCATCTGAAAGATGCCGCCCCATGAGTCTTGGCCGTACGCCTGCTGGTGCTGACCCGTTTCGGAATCCGGCGCGATTCTGTGCCGAGTGGTTGTCGCCGAACTCGATCTACTCCCTGTTGTATCGAGACGGCGGGCACCTGTTTCCCGATGAGGAATTCGCCGACCTCTTCCAGAAGGTAGGGCGCGATTGTGTCCCGCCACGG
>JBMNNX010000213.1:0-11735 GCA_050942745.1 Myxococcales bacterium | reverse complement strand
GTTGCCCGAGCTCGATTGGCTGCGGCTCGCTCCGGGCGCAAGCTGGGCGCTGCTCCAAGAGGATGTCGCTCGTTGCCTGCCCGCGCCGCTGCCGACTAGTGCCCCTCGCTGAGGGAGGGTTGCCTTGCCCGCGTCCGAGTCGCGGCGCCGGCGATCGGTATGTTCGGGCGAGCGCGCGCCTCCTGATTCGAAAAGAATGGACGCTCGGCACGCGAAAGGAGCCGAACATGGTTCGACGTCCCGCCTTGCTGCTCGCCGCTCTGGCCGTCGTCGCCGCGCCCGATTCCAGGGCCGACGAGAAGGACTTGTCGGGTTGGGCGCTGCGAACCATCGCCCGGATGCCGTGGGGCTCGGGACCTTCGCACCTCGGCCGCGCGCTGCCTTCGGAGGCCAACCCCGAGTGCCCGATGAGCTTCGCGGTCGATGAGAACGGCCGGGCTTTCGTCCTCGATCAGGTGAACGCCCGGGTCCAAATCATCGAGAACGGCGCCGCAATAGGCGCCGTTCCCGCGCCTGGAAAGTATTTCCAGGACCTCGCGCTGCTCCCCGGCGGCCGGCTGGCGGTGCTCGACCGGCTCGTGCGCGGCGAAGTGCTGCTTATCGACCGCGCGGGGAAGCGACTTGGCAGCCTGCCGATCGTCGGCCCGGGAGTACCTCTTGCCGCGGGGGTCTCCGCGCTCTTCTTCGCCGAAGGGCTCTGGGTCGAGTACGACAACGCCCGGGGCGTGCAGCTTAGCGACGCCGCCCTGGCTGCGGTCGAGCGGCGCCCGGCTCGATCCGGCCGCTTCGCCCGCGTCGAGAGCCCTTCCTTCGCCGCGCGGCGAGACGGTCGGCGTGCCGTCGTTGTCGGCCGCGAGCTGCCGGAAGGCGGCGGCTGGATGCGCTCGATCGCGTTCTCGCGCGACGTGCTGCGGATCCTTGCGCTCGAGCCCGACGACGAGGGGCGAGTCTTCCTCGTCGCCGACGTAGTCGAGGCCGCGCCCGACGGCCGGCTCGTCTCGACGAGCGCCGAGGTGGTCGCGCTCGATGCCGAGGGGCGCGAGCTGCGCCGCTTCCAGCTCCCACCGCTTGTCGGGCCGGAGGAGCAGATGCGCCCGATACGACTCGGGGCCGACGGCGCGCTCTACCAGCTTCGCTGCGAAGCGGAGGCGGCGGTGCTGAGGAGGCTCGGGCCATGAACCGCTCCACGCTCCTGGTGCTCGCCGTCTTCGCCGCGCCGTCCGCCGCGCGCGGTGCCCTGCAGGAGATGACGCGGGCGGAGATCATCGCCCGGGCCGAGCACTCGGTAGGCTACTCGTACTGGTGGGGCGGCGGCTGCTGGCGCGAAGACGGCACCTGCTCCGGCGCCTGCACACCCAACTGCTCGGGCTGTGGCTGCCCAAACTGTTCGCACGCCCCGGCGCCCGCGGGCTGCACCGAGTACGGCGCCGACTGCTCGGGCATGGTCAACAAGGCATGGGCCCTGCCGGGGACCGGCGACAGCCTCTCCACGTGCGCCCACGGCCCGTACTCGACCAGCAGCTACATGGGGAGCTCGTCGAACTGGTCCGCGGTCGATCGCGGCGCGCTTCTGCCCGCCGACGCGCTCGTCTACAACACCGACGGTTCGGGCCACATCATCCTGTTCGCCGAGGGCAACGGCTGGGGCAACCTCTGGGCCTACGAGTGCAAGGGCTGCGGCTACGGCTGCGTCTACAACCTGCGGACCGCATCCTCGTCCTACGTCGGCCGGCGGCGGGCCGCGCTGCTCGAGGACGCCGACGGGGACGGGATCGCCGATGCACACGACAACTGCCCGGCGAGCGCCAATGCCGACCAGGCGGACCTCGATGCCGACGGGCAGGGCGATGTCTGCGATCTGGATGACGACGGTGATGGCGTTCCCGACTCAGAGGACAACTGCGACGCTGTCGCCAACCCGGACCAGGCGGACCTGGACGCCGACGGGCAGGGCGACGCCTGCGATTCGGACGCCGACGGCGACGATGTCCCCGACTCGGAGGACAACTGCAACGCCGTCGCCAACCCGGATCAGGCGGACCTGGACGCCGACGGGCAGGGCGACGCTTGCGACTCGGACGACGACGGCGACGGCATCCCCGACTCGGAGGACAACTGCGCGGCCGAGGCGAATCCCGATCAAGCGGACGCCGACGCAGTCGGGGAAGGCGACGCCTGCGACTCGACCCCGACGCCCGACGCCGGGCGGCCGGCTGGGGAGGACGCCGGAGTGCCCGATGGCGGGCTTGCGCTCGACGCAGGCGCGCAGGACGGCTCCATTCCCGCGGTGGCGCCCGCGGTCGTCGAGGCGCAGGGTGGATGCGGCTGCTTCACGGCAGAGGCTTCGGGAGCGCTGCCCCTTCTCTTCGGATGGGCGCTGCTGGCGCTGCGACGGAGCGGGAAGCTGCGAGGCGGCTAAGTCCCCAAGGCATTGCACGATTTTGCGCTCTTGGGTATTGCGCCGCATCATACGGCCAGTCGACCGATGCCGCGACGCGGCAGTCCGGTAAGATCCGAAACTATGCGCGTACGCTTGCTCAAAGTCGCTCTCCGGCGACAAGAAGGACAGGCCGCCGTGGAGACGGCCTTGGCCGTACCGGGGCTCGTCTTTGCGCTGCTCGGCGTGCTCCAAATCGCGCTCGCCTACCAGGCCCGCATCGTCGCCGAGTATGCAGCCTATAAGGCTGCCCGCGCCGCCAGCGTCTACCGGCTCGATTGCGAACGGGTGAGAAACGCCGCCCTGGTTGCGCTGGCCCCGACGATTGGGTCCGGAAGCGCCAGCGGCAGCGTCGAGGACGCCTACGTTTCCACGCTGCGCCAGGTTCTCGAGGAGCGGCCGAACCAGAACCGGGTGGGCAACCCGCACGTAAGGATCGATTACGTGCTCGAGAACCGGGTCACGCCCTTCGACACTCCACTCGAGCCGGGCGAGGACCCGATGAGGGTGCGCATCCGCTTGACTTACTACTACGAGCTGCGCATCCCCTTTGCGAACTACTTCATCAGCCAGGCTTGGTTGGCGCAGAACTTCGCGGGGCGTTCAACCCGGGTCCAGGATCCCTCGGTCCCCGGCCGCACCTACGACGTCGAGAGGGTCGGCTTCAATCCCCACGGCATGCTCGTCGCCAACAACGCCGACCGTGGCCTGTTCACGTTGCCGGTCGTCACCTCGTGGACCCTGCGAATGATGAGCGATCCGCTCCCCGGAACCTGGAGCTCGGGCTCATGTCTCTAAAGCCGCTTCGAACCGAACCCCGACGGCGCAGGCCGCGCGGGCAGGCGCTGGTCATCACCGCGCTGATGGCGCTGGTCATCACGCTGGTGGTGATGCTCACCTTCGCCACCGGCTACCGCACGCGCGAGAAGATCAAGCTGCAGGCGACTGCCGACGCGGCCGCCTACTCGCTCGCCGTCTCCGAGGCGCGCGCGATGAATTTCTGGGCGTGGAGCAACCGGGCGATCATCAGCCACTACGTGAGCATCCTGTCCATCCATTCGCACCAGAGCTACCTGAGCTGGCTGATGCACGCGGTCAAGGACACCGCGGACAACTACGACCAAATCGCCTTGAGCCTTGCCGCCCAGTGCGCACGACCGTGGAGGCCATGCCGGGACGCCTGCCGCGCGGTCGAGCCTGCGCACCGGGTCGCCCGCCTTTTCAATGACGAGTACGACCGGATGGCCGAGACCTATATGCCGCCCGGGGCGCACAACTGGTGGAGAGAGCTGGTCTGGAGACACGCCAACGAAATCTCGGGAATCGACAACGCAATGGCGCTGGCGAGCCGCACGCACCTGCAGATCGCCTACACCATTCGCAGGCAACAGGAATCGATCCACAGGGACCTAATCAACAACAAGATTGCCTCGCAGGGCCTCGCCGCCGAGCTTGCGAGGCTGACCGATCCCGCGATCCAGCCCTATTCGCCGGAGAGTGTCGGGGAGCTCAATCGCCGCGCTCTGGTGGCTGACAACGAAGGGGGCGACGGCCCGGTAAGCCGCTGGCCGTCGCACGAGGACTTCGTCGAGGTGCTCGCCGGCACCCGCTACCCCTCCTGGCTATATAAGCGAGGCTTTTTCTACACGAAGAACATCCGCAACCTCGAGCAGCAGGCGCGCGAGATCGCCGCCTCGGTCGGCGACTCGACCTCCATGTCGTTCTTCAACGAGGGCAACTCGTTGACGACAACCGACGTCGACTACTACGTCGGCTTTGGCGACCTGCCGAAGCTGCGCGAGCGGATCAACCGGCCCGGCGGCAACGACCCGAACGCGAGCGATTCGTCCCGGTTCGGCGGCATGACCGGCGCGGGCGCCAAGGATCAGGGCCGGGCCAGCGCGAGTTGGCGATGTAGCGGGTGCTCGGCGAGTGCGAGCCGCTCTGGCCAGCAAAACGGCATCTACTCCGATCCGAACAACCCGAAGTTCAACCACAACGGCTTCAAGTTGAGCCTCTTTGGCTTCTTCGACGTGTATTTCCCGCAGATCAACAACCACCACGGCTTTCATTCCTACGCCGGCATCGTCATGCACGAGGATATGCCCGAGAGCCACAACACCTCGGTCACCGAGATGCTCGACGGTGTCTCGGGACACAACATCTTCGAGTTCCCGAGCTGGGTGGACGAAGGCGGCAGCGGTCACGCGCTGGGGAATTGCTGGCCGAAGAACAAGAACGAATGGTCGGTGCTGACCGACGAGGGCCAACGCATCTACGCAGACAAGTGGCCGATTTGGGACTGTGGCATCGCCGTTGGCTTCATGCGCTATGACCCATACCGGCGGAACGCCGAAGCAAGGCTCTTCATGCAGCCGCACGTCATCGCGGCGGTGAGCAAGGACCTTACCCGCCGCCAGGTCTGGGACTTCGAATTCAAGGCGAGCCTGCCCTTGCCGGTGCGCTTCTCGACGCTCAGCCAAACCGAGCCGATGGTCGCCATCGGCGGAGCGCTCGTCTATTACCACCGGCCAGACAGCGGCTCCGGGGAAAACTGGCGCGAGCCGCCGACACTCTGGAATCCGTTCTGGCGGGCCAAAGCACACCCGATTCGCTTCGACGACGCCCGAGCCGCGCTCGAAGGGCACTCCTCGGCGCGCCTCCTTGAGAAGGCCGGCGAAGTGGCGCTCAACTACTGACCGCGGAGACGCTGCCGATGACCGAGCCGAGATACGACAGCGAAGAAGGAGCGGCGGTCGCCGAATTCGGGCTCTCGACGCTGCTGCTGGTGCCCCTTGCGCTCTACTCGATGTACGTGGGCGAGGCGTTCACGATGGCTATCAAGGCACAGGAAGCCGAGATAACTGCCGCGTGGGACACGACCGCCTATCGGCTCCACTCCTTCCCCAACGGCGGCCACGAAGGGTTATACGCCCAGGCGATGAGCCGGTCGGCAGCGAGCACCCTTAGAGCGCTGGCAGACTTCGACAGCTTCAGCCCGCAGGGCGGCAGCGACTGGGTAGGTCCGGTCACCAGCGCGCAGCTCACTGACCTTGCCTGCGAGCTCGAAGCTCGAGCGCCCGACAAGCTGGTCACGCACTCCTTTGCCGCCGGTGGCAACACGAAAGCCTCGAACGGCACAACCGGCCCGCTGCACAACGACGGTGTCGTGCGCTGCCGGGCGAGCATCAGGCTTGTCAACCACTTCATCCCCGAGCGCGCGCACCAGGAGTTCTTCGCAAGCGAGCTCTTTCCGCGGTCGATCCGCGACCTCAGGATCTGCGGATTGGGTCCGAGCGTGAGCGGCTGTGGCACGGGGGCCAACCGCGGCCTTGCTCTGCTGACCGACGACTGGGCGCTCGACGACAGCCGCGCCAACCCGGTCGGAACGAGCAGGAACGAGGCCTATTACCGCATCGGAGAGCGGATCTTCCGCCAGATACCAGAGCACGACAGGGCCTACGAGAAGGGCGCCAACGCGATCAAGAACGCGATGGAGGTTCTGACCGGCACGCGGGTCGACCTCGGCGAGACCGAAACGTTCAAGATGGGCTACCTCGACCGAGTCAGCTCGGTGCGCTCCTGGGAGCACGAGGCCGACTCCGAGGACCGCGGGCCCCGAAAGGCGCACATGTCGGCCTACGGAAACATTGGCGACTCGTGGAGCGAATACGGCGACGTCTTTGCCGACTACTATTCGCGGCGCCGCAACAACAACTACATGGGAATGGCCGACCCGCACTGGAACGGACAATGATCCGGCGTTTCCGCTATGCCGCCCTCGCGCTTTTCGTAAGCCTGCTGTCGGCCGCCAGCTCGCCGGCCGAGACGCCGGCGGCCAAAGCCAAGGTTGCGCCGGCAGGCAAGAGCGAGGCGGCGACGACCGCGTCCGTGCCGCGCACCGGTTGGGAAGCGTTGACCTATCATTTCCCCCAGTTTCCGGGCGGCGAACCCTTCCACCCCATCGGCGACGAGCTCGTCGCCAACGGGCTGCCGATGAACCTCGCCTGGTTTCACACCGATCGCCCGGGGTCCGAGGTCCTGGAGTTCTACGGGCGCCATTTCTATTCGCAGGGCTGGTCGCTGACGGGAATCGACGACGCGCTCAAAGTGGTGCCCTATCCCGCAATCAGCGCGACCGACCCGACCGGCGAGCTGCAGGCGACGGTGATGGATTTGGGCCCTGCGCAGGGCCGCACGATGATCGTCCTGGGGCTGGCCGACATGACCCGCGAAGGCCCGACCGACACCCCGGACATCGGCGATCTGCCGCTCTATCCGCGCTCCCGGCCGGTGCCCTTTCGCTCGCTCGATCCGGAGCTCGCGACCCTGACCGTCACCTTCACCACTGCCGACGACCCGGGGAAGGTGGCCGAGTTCTACCGGGCCGAGCTCGCCCGCCTTGGCTACGCCGAGCGCGAGGAGCCCCACTCGGCCGAATCGAAGGCGCGGTTCCTGCGCTTCACTTCCCCGCGCGGCGACTGGGCGTTGACGATCTCTCCCGAAGGCGAAGGCAAGGGGGCGGCGACCGCAGTGACCGCGATCAAGAGCTCACCGAGGGTGTCGCGATGAGAAGGCTCGCTCGAATCTTCCACGAGGCGCGCAGGCTGCTGAGCGACGAGAGCGGCCAGGCGACGGTCGAGTACGCCACGGTGACCACGTTCCTCCTCGGCTCGATCGCCGCCGTGGGCTTGTTCCCGCAAGTCGTCCAGCACTTCTTCTTGATGCTTCAGCGCTACGTCGACGTCCTCTTCCTGGCGCTGAACTGCGCGGTCGGCTGACGGACGGCGGGCGCGCAGCCGCGCGCAGAGAGCACGGGCGAATGCAGGATGAAGCCCGTCGCTTTCTCTTCTGCGCGCGCGGTAGGCCTCCAGCATCGGGGCGCGATCGGCGGGGGCTGAAGCTCCCACAAGCGTCAGGGTTCGTTCCGGGAGAAGAACCGGAGTCCCCAAGTCGCCGAATTCACGGGCAGGCCGTCTGAGGCCGTCGTCCAAATCGGGCTTGGGAGGCGGACTTCGCGAGGGCCCTCGCCTTGGGCCTCGCAAGCTCGGCCTGCGCTCGGACTGACCGGTGGTTGCTCCAAGGTCGCGGCCTGCAGGACCGGTAACAAGCTCAAGATGACCGGGCGGCGGCCAAGTTCTCTGACAAGGGCAGAACGAACTCAGGAGCCCCGCGCTTCGGTTGCGCGCCGCAGAGCCGGCGCACCGCACGGGAGCGCCCGAAGCGCCTCGAAAGAAAAAAAAAGAAAGGCCGCACCGAAGTGCGGCCTCCGGATTCAGCGCCTCCTGTCCGCCCGGCTCACCGGCGCTGGCGGGCGATGCCGTCGGCGGGATCCGGCGGCAGCCGAGGCGGCCGCTTGCGTATCTCCTCGAGCGCGCGGCGCACCGCCTTCGACTCCTCGGCGGTGGGCTTGCGTGCCTGCGCGATCCGAGGAGGCGTCTTCGAGGGCATGCGCTGGGCCTCGGTCTCGACGACGAGGCTGGGCGCGTTCAGGTAGGCGGTGCCACTGCCCGAATCGCTGAAGACCAAGTTGCCAACGCCAAGCAGCTCCTCGGAGATGCGCGCCTCATAGCGGCGCCATAGAATCTTCTCGAGCTCCTGCTCGGAGCCTTCGACCGGAGCGAGGTCGAAGGCGATGTCTTTGGTGGCCGACTCGCCAAGCCCGTAGAGGACGAGCTTCATGCTCGGGTCCGGCGCGGCGCCGACGTCGCGGCCGATCCAGACCGAGGCGACCAACGGGGCGGGGCCGCCGCGCACAAAGCCGACCACGAACCGCGTCGCCGTCGAGGGACGGACCTCGAGCGCGGGCAGGCGGCTCGGGGTCGCGGGCAAGTCGAGCCGCCATAGGTCGAAAAGATCGTTGTTCGAGAAGCCGTACCAGAGATCGGAGTACGGGTCGAAGTGCGGGACCTGGACGCGGTTCTCGATCGACGAGTCGCCGAGCAGCCTCGCGGGCAGCAGCGTGCGCGCAGGCAGCGGCAATCCCGCGTCTTGCTCGCCGGCATCGGGGATGAGGCCTGCGTCGGTTTGGACGCCGGCGTCGGCGGCGGGCGGCTTGTTGGCGGGCTCGTCGTCGGGGCAGCCGGCGGCGAGCAGGGCGATGAGCGAGGCGGGCAACAGGAGTCGTAGGTTCATCGGTTTGGTCCTCGAAGGTCGGTTACTCGCGCAGCCAGGCCTTGGCCCGCTCGACAAGGGTGTCGCGGCCCAGCAACAGATCGCCCTGGGTCTGGAAGACGACCTCGTCCGGCGCGACGCCGGGGCCGGACTCCCAGACGAGCTCGGGCGGGCCCTCTCCGTCGTAGATGAAGGAGTCGCCGAGCTGCGCCGAGCCGCCGCTCAGCTCGCTGAGGTAGCTCGACAGGCTGTAGACGCTGCCGAAGGCGCCAAAGGTCGGGCAGGGCCCGAAGATGCGGGACAGGCCCGGGCGGAACTTGTGCAGCCGGGTCAGGTAGTCGTTGCCCGAGACGTCAAGGCTGACGAGCAGCGCGGCCTTGGCGCCCCGGAGCTGCCCGTACTCGCCTGGGAAGGCCATGCCGGTGTGATAGCTGAAGTAGCTGCCGCACTGCTCGAACATGCCGGTCGCTCTGCGATAGCACTCGATGAAGCGCTCGCGGGTGGCGGCGTCGAGCTCGCGGCCGATGACCGGAAAGATCTCAGCGGTCACCGACAGGTTCGGATCGAGGAAGGGCACGGCGAGAAGATCGACCGTGTCGAAGTAGCCGCCGTAGCCGACTCGCTCATCGAGCAGGAAGCGGCTTGAAGTCGGCCGCAGCGCGCGCTGGACGACGTCGACCCAGGCGCCGGCCCACGACGGATGGGGCACGCCGTTGAACTCGATGATCCGAATATCGCCGTCGTCCTCGCTCGCGACGTGCATGTACCCGGCGCGCGGGTCTGGGCCGCCGATGCGCCGGAAACGGTTGTCGCAGCTCACCCGGTCGTCGAGCCAGCCCGAGGCGTCCCCGCGCCAGATGGCCTCGCCGGCGAGCGCGTAGAGATCGACTTCAAAGCGCTTCAGCTCGCTCGCGGCGCACCGGCGCGCCTGGCCGACAGCCTTCGGGCAGCGCACGAAGCCGAGCTTGCTGCCGGTGCGCATCGCCGCAGCGGGGATCGCCGGGGCCACGACCACCTCTCGGGCGAGCGGCGAGCCGTAGTGCGTGAGGCGAGCGCCGGCGAGCGCCTTCCACTCGTCTACCGGCAAACCGTCGATGGTCTCGAGCACATCGCCGATCTCCAGCCGCAACGCCGCGGGCACCGACGGATCGGTCCAGAAGACCAGCGGCAGGCGCGCGACCAAGCCTTCGGCCTCAGCCGGCAGCCGGTCGGCCTCGCCGTGGTGGACGCACATGCCAATGGCCGGCCGCTGGGTCATCGTCGGATAGGGCGGCGAGCCGTGGCCGTCCTCGAGGTGCTCGTAGGCGCGGGTGATGGCCGACCAGAACGCGCGCGGCGAGGTCGCGGCGCGCGCCCGCTCCATCTCGGCGTCAAAGCGGTCGATGTTGCGATCGACCGTGCGGTTGCCGAAGAAGTGGTGCACCTCGAAGGAGCGGCGATCGAGGTACTGGCCGCGAAGGTCCTCGGGAGGAAGCTGGCCGAAGATCGGTGCCGAGTCGCAGCAGCGGCCGAAGTGGCAAGCGCCCAGCTCGCCGCACGCCGCCTGCTCGGTCACCAGAGTGCAACGCGCGCCGGGCACCGCGACCTCGCCGAGGTCGGTGACCGCGAGCGCGTCGAGCAGGACGAAGCCCTCCGGGTCGGTGCTGATGTATCCGCCCTGCGGAACCCGATCGACACGGATGACGAGCAGCGGGACGAGGCGCCCGCCGAGCGCGAAGTCAACCGGCCCGCTCGTCATCTCCATCCAGCCGTCGTCGGTGCGCCGGCCGGTCGGCATGAAGGGAATCATGCCGAGTAGAGGCTGGCGTTCGCCCTCGAGGATCCAGGCAAGCGTTCCGCCCGCGCTGACCCGGTGCGGCTGCAGCCAGAAGCTGATCTCGACGCGCCGGCCGATGAAGCGCTCGGGGTTGGCGAAGGTGAACAGCAGGCTGTCGATGCGCTTGCCGAGCCACAGGGCCGCCCTGCCCTCGATGGCGGGCGTCGCGGCGTCGGTGAACCAGGCCGAGAGGGTGCGCGATTCGACCGGGTTGCCATCGGCGTCCTCCGCGGCGAGCTGGAGCGCCGCCGGCAGCTCATCGATCGAGTCGACGCTCCAGGCGAGGGCCGAGCCTTCGAGCGTGACCGTGCCCGTGTTGACGTCGAAACCTGCGGCGAGCGCGGTCGAGCCCAATCCGGCGGCCAGCAGCGCGGCGGCGCAGGTCAGAAACCGGGGCGCGAGGGCGCGAGCGGGTCTGTTCATCGGTGCCTCCTGTGAATCGCGCGAGAATACGACGGCCGCACGCCTCTGGCCTAATCGACTCCGCCCCTTTTCGCTCGTGGGGCGAGCGACCGAGCGGTTGGCCGGCGGGACCTACGCGTTCACGAGGTGAGGACAGGGGGAGAGGACGAGCAGATTCTGCTCTGCGGGATGGTGCAAGCCTGGCCGAGGGCGTGACTCGAGCCTGCTCGTTCGCGCTGAGATCTGCGCAGCCGCCTATGAGACTCGGCCCGTGCAGACCGGCCCGGCGACGGAGATTCGGGCGTGATGAAACGAAGGCGCCCGCATCGGCTTCGACGCGAGCGCCCATCGATTTCTCATCCGGTCGAGCGGCCTCCTATTGCCAGGGGAGCAGCTTGACGGACAAACCCAGCGAGAAGGCCGAGCCGCCCGGGTTGAAAAGCCCGACCCGCGCCCGAAGGAACAGCAGCCCCAACAGCGCGAATCCGGCCAGCACCAGTGCCCTTCGCCCCGTGAACCGCAGCCGCCGCATCAACGTCCACGCGGGCATGTCCGGCAGCAGCATCATCATTGCGACCACGAAGCCGACCGGAAAGATGGTCTGGCCGCCAACGCTCAGCCAGACCATCGAAAGCAGCGCACAGGCGACGCGACGCACCTTCGCGTTGTCGTATGCGGCCAGCATCCCCTCGGCCGCTCGCGTTGCTCGCGCTCGAACTCTTCGAGGGCGCTCTCGTTCATGTTTAGAGCTGTCATGGCTCGATTCGCCTTTCGTCTGAGGTGAGTGCCGAGCAGGCGCAGTCAAAGCCCGGGCCAGGGCCCTCGCCCTCTCTAGGTAGCTGGTGGTTTTCTGTAGACGATGCGGGCGGCATCTGAAAGATGCCGCCCCATGAGTCTTGGCCGTACGCCTGCTGGTGCTGACCTGTTTGGGAATCCGGCGCGATTCTGTGCCGAGTGGTTGTCGCC
>JBMNNX010000212.1:0-11756 GCA_050942745.1 Myxococcales bacterium | reverse complement strand
CCCCCCCGAGTTGGTAGGTGGACCGGTCCGAGGACGACCTGCGCCACCCCGAGTTGGTGGGTGGACCGGTCCGTGGACGACCCTGCGCTCCCCCGGGGTGGTAGGTGGACCGGTCCGAGGACGACCCTGCGCTCCCCCAAGTTGGTGGGTGGACCGGTCCGAGGACAACCCTGCGCTCCCCCGAGTTGGTGGGTGGACCGGTCCGTGGACGACCTGCGCTACTCCGAGTTGGCGGGTGGACCGGTCCGAGGGCGCTCCTGTCGTCACCGACATTGGATCGGATCGCGGCGCCGGCGAGAGGCGCCCGGCCGACCCAGATCGAAAGCCGCACCGGCGGCGAACGCGCCTGTCGCTTCCCCAGGGTCGAGAGTGGCTGGCCGAGGGCTGCCCTCCAGCGATAAGGATCGAGCCCGCTGCCTTTGAGGCAGACCGCGTCGCCCTCGGTGAGCGTCCATCAATGCCGAGCGCGGAAACGCTCGGGGACAAGGCGAGCGGCCTATCGCACCGAAAACGTTGTCAGAAACCCCACGCCGGCCTCCACAGGGTAAGATGCGCGCCCTCATGGAAGAGCGCCGCCTGGAAATCAAAGTCGGAGTGCTGCTCGTGACGGCCCTGCTCGGCTGCGTCGGGCTGCTCTTCCTCCTCGGCGAGCTGCACCTCGGCGGCTCGCGCGTCCTGCTCGACTTCGCCCACTCCGGCGGCGTCCCGGACGGCGCGCCGGTCAAGCTCGCCGGCGTGCGCGTCGGGCGGGTGAGCGGGCTCGAGCTGTTGCCCGGCCGCCGCGAGGAGAGCGGCGCCCCGCTGCCGGTCCGCCTCGAGCTCGAGATCGACGACGAGATCTTCAAGGACCTGCGCGCCGACGCCCGCTTCGTCGTGGCGACCCAAGGCCCGCTCGGCGAGCCGTTCATCGAGATCGATCCCGGCCCCGGCGGCGCAGGGCCGTTGAAGGCCGGGGCGGTGGTGCGCGGTGTCGATCCGCCGCGCATGGACCTGCTCTCCTCCAAGCTCTTCGCCCTGCTCGACCTGGCGACCGAGGTGGTGGGCGACGGCCAGGAGGCTCGGTCGCTCTTCCGCAACGCGGCCGAGCTCTCCGTGAGGGCGCGCGCGCTCGTGGACGAGAACGGCCCCGCGGTCGCCCAAGCCGTTCGAGACCTCGCCGAGGCGGCCGGGCAGCTCAAGGGGCTGGTCGCCACGGCCTCCCAGTCGCTCGGCCACGACGGCGACGCTCGCCGGGTGCTCGACGACCTGGGCGCCGTCGCCGCGCAGATGCGGCGCGACTTGCCGGCCATCACCGAGAAGGCCCAGCGGGCAGTCGATAGCGCGGCGACCGTGGCCTCGTCGTTCACCGAGGCGGACGTGGCGCGCCTTCGCGAGGCGCTCGAGCGCTACGAGAAGGCGGGCGCGTCGCTCGCCGACCTCGCCGCGCGCGCCGACCGGCTCGTCGCCGAGGTCGAGGAGGGCAAGGGGACTCTCGGCGCGCTGGCCAAGGACCCAAAGCTCTACGAAGACCTCAAGGCGCTCGTGACCGACTTGAAGCGCCACCCCTGGAAGGTCTTCTGGAAGAACTGACGGGCGGGTGCGGACGCGTCGCAGCGCTGCCGGCCCGGCCCGCCTCGCGCCCCATCGCCTCGCCGCTCCAGTCGCCGCCGGCCCGCGCGCCTCGCCTCTCTTGCCTGCGGAAGAGCGTTCGGTCCCCGCCTTCGTTGCCAACTGGACACGAACGGAATAGAAAGGCGCCCCTTTTTCCTTCTGTGTGAGGACCGCCGTAGTGGGGCGAAACAAGACCGCATGATCAACCGAGAGAACCTGCGCAACATCGCCATCGTCGCCCACGTCGACCACGGCAAGACCACGCTCGTCGATTTCATGCTCCGTCAGGCGGGAATCTTCCGCGCCAACGAGCAGGTCGCTGAACGCGTCATGGATTCAGGCGACCTCGAGCGCGAGAAGGGCATCACCATCCTCGCCAAGAACACCGCGGTCGTGTACCGCGGGACGAAGATCAACATCGTCGACACCCCGGGCCACGCCGACTTCGGCGGCGAGGTCGAGCGCGGCCTGCGCATGGTGGACGGCGTGCTGCTGCTCGTGGACGCGGCCGAAGGTCCCCTGCCCCAGACCCGCTTCGTGCTCACCCAGGCGCTCGCGCTCGGGCTGCCGGCGGTCGTGGTCATCAACAAGATCGACCGCCAGGACGCCCGCGCCCCCGAGGTGCTCGATCAGGTCTACTCGCTCTTCATCGACCTCGGCGCCGACGAGAAGCAGCTCGACTTCCCCGTCCTCTACGCCGTCGCACGCCAGGGCCAGGCCTCGACGAGCCTCGACAAGCCCGGGACGAGCCTCGAGCCGCTCTTCGAGGCGATTCTCAAGCACATCCCGCCTCCGCCCGCGCCCCAGCTCGACAAGCTGCAGATGCTGGTCGCCAACCTCGACTACGACGACTACGTCGGCCGCCTCGCCATCGGTCGCGTCGCCTCGGGCCTGGTGCGCCAGGGCGACACGGTCTCGGTGATTCGCGCGGGCGGCGTCGTCGACAGCGGCAAGATCGTCAAGCTCTATGCCTACGACGGCCTCAAACGCGCCGAGGTGAATGAGGCGGCTGCCGGCGAGATCATCGCGGTGGCGGGCATCGACGCGGTGAGCATCGGCGACACCATCGCCGACGCCGAGGAGCCGACCGCCTTGCCGCGCATCAGCGTCGACGAGCCCACGCTCTCGATGATCTTTCGGATCAACGACGGGCCGCTCGCCGGCACCGAGGGCAAGTACGTCACCAGCCGCAACCTGCGCGATCGCCTCTTCCGCGAGGCCTACCGGAACGTGGCCATCCGCGTCGAGGAGACCGAGACGCCCGACGCCTACAAGGTCGTCGGCCGCGGCGAGCTGCAGCTCGCCGTGATCATCGAGACGATGCGTCGCGAGGGCTACGAGCTGACCGTCTCCAACCCCGTGCCCGTCACCAAGGAGATCGACGGGCAGATCCACGAGCCGATGGAGCTGCTCTACTGCGACGTGCCCGAGGCGACGGTGGGCATCGTCACCGAGCGGCTCGGGCTTCGCAAAGGCCGCATGATGGACATGGGCTCGCTCGGCAGCGGCCGCACGCGGCTCGTCTTCCGGATTCCGACCCGCGGCCTCGTCGGCTTCCGCAACGAGTTCCTGACCATCACCCGCGGCGAAGGGATCATGTCGACCCAGTTCGACGGGTACGAGCCGTGGTTGGGCTACCTCACCAAGCGCACCACCGGCGCCATCGTCAGCGATCGCGACGGGGAGACGGTGCCCTACGCCATCTTCAAGCTGCAGGAGCGAGGCACGCTGTTCGTGGGGCCCGGCGTCAAGGTCTACACCGGCATAGTGGTCGGCGAGCACTCGCACGACAACGACATCGACGTGAACATCTGCCGCGAGAAGAAGCTCACGAACATCCGCGCGGCCGGCCGCGACGAGAACGTGCTGCTGACCCCACCGCGGGAGATGACCTTGGAGAAGGCGATCGAGTGGATCGCCGAGGACGAGCTCGTCGAGGCGACGCCCAAGAGCATCCGCATCCGCAAGCGCTTCCTGCAGGCGAACGACCGCTACAAGCTCGAGCGCGAGCGCAAGCGGGATTTGGGGTTGATCGGGTAGGTCGAGAGTCGAGGGTCGAGAGTCGAGGGTTGGCGGTTGCCAAGCTCTGGCCCGGTTGCCCGACGCCGGCTGGGGCGCATGGCAATGCGCCCGGCCGCCATACCGTTCTCGGTCCCCCGCGGGTCGCGTTCGCGTCGTTAGGGGCGCTAGTGCGGCTCGGCCTCCTCGCCCTCAACCTCTTCCCATGCCGCCCTGGCCAGCGCTCCCGGCGGGAAGACGATGAGGTGCCGCGCAGGCTCGCTGCCCATGCTCGAGGCTTCGAGGTGGTAGCGCGAGACGAGTCTGTGCTGCAGCCGCCTCAGCCCCGGCGGACGCGGCGCGAGGGGTATGGCCATCCCTTCGCTTATCGCCCGCTGGATGGCGTGCTCGGCCTCGTGCACCGCCTCGCGCACCTGCTCCTCGTCCATGCCGTGCACGACGAAGAAGGCGTTGCGGATGGCCCGCCGGATCTCGGCGCTGCTGTTGCGCTTGAGCGCGTAGACGGTGATCTCGCCGCGCTCGACGATGCGGCGGATGCGCGGGTCGTTGGTGCGCGCGCGCAGCGCGAGGATCAGGTCCGCGACCTCGGGCTTGTCCACGATGCGCGCGTCCACCTGCTGCTCGCGGATGACCCGCTCGAGCAGGTCGCGGCTGATGGCGTGCGGATAGATGCGCACCGGCCCCTGTCGCCTGCCGGGCTCGGGCGTCGGCTGCGGCAGCGGCGCCGGCTCGCGCACCTTCTCGGCGCGCACCTCGATCTCGCCGTCGCGCACGGTGCGCCGCTCGCCCCCGGCGTCCTTGCCGGCCAGCAGCCGGTCCACCGCCTCGGCGGTGTTGCGGTGCACGAGCACCTCGTCGCGATCGACCATCTCCACGACGATGTCGAAGGTCGGCGGCGCGCGCCGCTCGTTGACGGTCTTCTGCGTACCGCGCCGCCGCGCCTCCTCGTCGCCCAGGGTGACGGTGTGGATGCCGCCGACGAGGTCGGAGAGCGTCGGGTTGAGGACGAGGTTCTCGAGCGTGTTGCCGTGGGCGGTGCCGATGAGCTGCACGCCGCGCTCGGCGATGGTGCGCGCGGCGGCCGCCTCCTGCTCGGTGCCTATCTCGTCGATGATGATCACCTCGGGCATGTGGTTCTCGACCGCTTCGATCATCACCGCGTGCTGGCGGTCGGGCCGCGACACCTGCATGCGCCGCGCGCTCCCGATGCCGGGGTGCGGGATGTCCCCGTCGCCGCCGATCTCGTTCGAGGTGTCGACGACCATCACCCGCTTGCCGAAGTCGTCGGCGAGCACCCGCGCCACCTCGCGCAGCTTGGTCGTCTTGCCCACGCCGGGCCGGCCGAGGATGAGGATGTTCAGGCCGGTCGGGATGAGGTCGCGCAGCGTCTCGATGGTCCCGGAGATGGCCCGACCGACGCGCAGGGTCAGCCCCACGACCTGCCCGTGCCGGTTGCGGATGACCGAGATGCGGTGCAGCGTCCGCTCGATGCCCGCGCGGTTGTCCTCGGTCGGCGGGCTCACTCTCGCCAGGACGTAGTCGATGTCGGCGCGCTCGACGGGCTTGTCGGACAAGGTCACGACGCGCTCGGGCAGCCGCGCCTCGGGGAGCCGGCCGAGGTCGGTGACTATCTCGAGGAGCTCCACGCTCGGCACCTCGCCCAGCGCCTCGCGCAACGCCTCGGGGAGCGTCTCGATCAAGAGCCGCAGATCGTTGTCTGCTTCCAGGGCGGCACTGGTCTTGTTGGTCGTCATCTCTCGCTTCTCAGTCGCGTTTCCCTCGGCACCAGCAGCCGTACCGACCGCTCCTCAGCGCGCCGTCGGCCAGCGGGTGGCGGTCCATCGCGCAAGACGGCACCGCGCCCCTCGCGTCCTCGCCCCCGCTCCGCTGCCGTCGAGCCTGCCTGCTGCCAAACCGCCTGCGCCGGGTGCCGGCCAAGGCATCCACTCCTCCGGGTCAAAGTTCCTTCGCGCGGCGATCGGCTGCACGCGGCGCCGCCTTGTCTAGGTGTCGTAGAGATGGAGCGCCGAGAGCGCGCCCGCCGACAGACGGCGAGCCTCAGAACTGGAAGTAGATGTAGGGACGCACCTCGACCATGCCGACCTTGCGGATGGCCAGGCCGAGAGCGACGAGCGCGGTCGCCCGCACCGGAGCCGGCAGGCGCGCGAAAAGATCGGCCGAGAGGCTGAAGGCCCGGTGCGGCAGGTAGTGCCCGACCAGCGCGGCGCCCATGGCTATCCACACCGGCACGCTCACGTTCGCCAGGCCAGGGCTGAATTCCAGGAGCCGCTCGAACATCACCCGCGCCATCGTCAGATCGCTCGCGCGGAAGACGATGCGAGTGAAGACGACGACCGCAAAGGTGGCGACGATGCCGGCCGCGCTCCCGAGGAGCGTGTGCTGCTTGGGCCTGCCGCCGATGAGCCACCAGTAGCAGCGGATGATCACCAGCCCGACGCCGTGGATGGCGCCCCAGAGCGCAAAGCGCCAGTCGGCCCCGTGCCACAGGCCGCCCACCGTCATCACGATCATCAGGTTGAGCAGCACCCGGGGACGCGAGCGGCGGTTGCCGCCGAGCGGGATGTAGACGTAGTCGCGCAGCCAGGTCGAAAGGCTGATGTGCCAGCGGTTCCAGAACTCGAACAGGTTTCGGGCGAGGTAGGGTTTGTTGAAGTTCTCGGGCAGCTTGAACCCGAAGAGCGCGGCGGCGCCGATGGCGATGTCCGAGTAGGCGGAGAAGTCGAAGTAGAGCTGCAGCGTGTAGCCGATAGTGGCCATCAGGCACTCGGCCGACGAGTAGAGGGTCGGCTCGGCGAAGACGCGATCGACCAGCCCGGCGGCGATAAGGTCGGCGACGAGCAGCTTCTTCGCGATGCCGATGGCGATGCGGTAGATGCCTCGGACGCCGGCGTCCGAGTCGAGCACGGGCGTCTCGCCGAAGCGGGCGAGCAGGTCCTTGGCGCGCACGATGGGCCCGGCGACCACCTGCGGGAAGAAGAGCAGGAAGAGCAGGTGCTCAAAGAAGCCCTGCTTGGGCTCGAGCTGTCCGCGGTAGACGTCTACGACGAGGCTGACGGCCTGGAAGCACACGAAGGACAGGCCGATGGGCAGCAGCAGCCCGAGTGGCTCGTAGCGCACCTCGATCCCGACGCGGCCGAGCAGCCAGGCGGCGGTCGAATAGAACAGGTCGGCGTACTTGAAGGTGCAGAGCACCCCGATGTCCGAGACGACCGAGACCGCGAGCAGCAGCTTGCGCACCGCCGGGCGCTGCCAACGAGCCATCCCCTTGACGGCGAGGAAATCGACGACCGCGCACCAGACGAAGATGAGGATGGGAAACGGGCTCCACGCCGCGTAGAAGGCGAGGCTCGCGAGCAACAGCACGCCCAGCCGCGCCGCCTTGCATCGGTGCACCGCCCAATACAGAGCGTGGGAGACGACCAGAAAGGCAAGGAACTGGAGGCTGTGGAAGTACATCTAGCGCCCCCCTTCCCCGCTGGCCTGCGGGCTCGCCTGTTGCCCGCCGGGACCGCCTGCGTCGGCCTCGCCCGCGGCGACCTCGCCGGCCTCCCTTGCGTCAGCCTCGCCCGCGGCGACCTCCTCTGGCTGACCCGCGTCAGGAACGTTCGTCGCGCCGGCGACTTGCCGCTCGCGCACCTGCGCCTCGGCGGGCGCCTCAGCCGCCTCGCGCGCGCCGCGCCCGTCGACAGTCTCTTCGACACCATGATCCGGTGAGCGCGGGGCGGGCGCCTCTTCACGCTTCCCGCCGAGCCACCGCCGATACGCGCCGAGCAGGTCGTCGGTGAACGCCTGCGCCAGGGTCTCGTAGCCGCGGCGGGTCAGGTGGACTCCGTCCTCGTTTCCGAGCGGCGGATCGAGCTGCTGCCAGCGGGCTATCGACCGCGGTCCGCCCATCGCCGCGCGGGCGGACCAGAAGGCGCAGCCCTCGTCGCGCGCGAGCTCGCGGATGACCCGGATCACGGTGTTGATCGACGGAGCCTCGACCCACCGCCCGTTCTCCTTCTTCAGGCGGTCGGTCGGTCCGATCAAGAGGCAGTCGGACTCCGGCGACGCGCGGCGCAGGGTCGCCAGCAGCGAGCTGTAGTGGCGCCTGAGGCGCTCGGGGTCGAGCCTGGGGATGGCGCTCTCGTTGGTGCCGTAGAAGAGGACGTAGAGATCGGCATCGCGGGCCCTGAGCTGGTGGGCGAGAACTCTCTTGTCGAACCCGTCGGCGAGCATCGAGGTCGAGCCGGGCAAGCCGAGCGCGTCATAGCGAATGCCCGGCTGCTTCAGGTCGAGCGCCGCGCCGAAGAGCGTGATGGGCCCGGCTCCGACGTTGACGACCTCGAGCGTGTGCCCGCGCCCGCGGACCGGCCAGGTGGCGACGCGCGCGGCGATCTTGGCGGGCGCGACCTCGGGCATGCGCCCGACGACCTCGCCGTCGATACGCACCTCGAGCGTGCCCATCGCGGGCCGCTCGAGGTAGTACAGCCCGAGGACGCCCGGGGCGCTCCCGGCCGCTTGGCCGACCCCGAAGCTCACCGACAGCTTGGCGCCCGGCATCCCTTCGGCCCGGATTCCGGTAAGCCCCCAGGGCTCGCCTGGCGGCCGCTCGCGGGCGTCGGCGACGGTCCAGAACCCGTGGAGCTCGCGGCGCACGCCGCCGCGCTTGAGCCGCTTCGAGGCCTTGCCGGCGGCGATGAAGCCCCGGCCCGCGTCGCCGAAGACGGCGGCGAGCTGGGCGCGCGCCTCGTCGGTGAACATGTGCGCGGCGGTGTGCGACGCGCCGATCTGCACGATGGAGACGGGCTCGGAGGCGCCCTGCTCCAACGAGCGCAGGCGCGCGAAGACGCGATCGAGCGCGCCCTGCGCGATCTCGAGCCCGGGCGGATCTGCCGCTGGCAGCAACGACGCGCTCGGCCGCGCCATCCTCGCCCGCTCGAGCGCGAAGTCGAAGAGGTGCCCGATGACGTCCGAGCCGAGCGCGCGCGGGTGGGCGAGGTCGGTGTGGATCAGGCCGCGCTCGAGCCAGCGCGGCGCCGACCCGATGCCGCCCATCGCGCTGAGCATGTCCCAGTAGGCGCAGCCCCGCGCCATCGCCACCTCGCGCACCGCTGCGGCGACCTCGGCGGTGTACTTGCGCGGCACGATGCTGCCGTCCACCGTGCGCACGCCCGCATCGAGCGGCGCGGTGAGCAGGCAGGAGGCCTTTGGCACCGAGGCGCGCACCCGCTCGACCAGCTTGTCGAGCGTGGAGCGCGCGCCCTCCAGCGTCATCCAGCCGCGGCCCATCTCGTAGGCCTCGTTGCCGCCGAGCATGACGACGACCAGCGAGGGATCGCGGTGCGAGAGCTGCGAGGCGAAGGCCCTATCGCCGGCGCGCAGGAAGACCTCGGCGCTGCCGCCGGGGATGCCTATCGAGTCGTAGACCACGCCGGGCAGCCCGTTTTCGAGCGCCGCGCCGAAGAGCGCGACCGGTCCCTTGCTCGTGCTCAGGGTGATGCTCCCCGAGCCCGGGGGAATCTTCACCTTGGCGAAGGCGACCTCCGGGCGGCTGAACCGGGTGAGTATGCGCGTGACCTGCTTGCTGTCGGCCCGCACCTCGAGCAACCCGCCCGACGGCTGAGTGAGGAAGAAGAGATCGGCGTAGCGCGTCCCGGGCACGTCGAAGCGGGTCGTCTCGCTCGCCCCGGCCGAAGCGAACCGCACCCCCGAGAAGCCGAGCACGCCTCTGTCGGTCTTGTCGGTCAGCTTGACGATTTCCCAGCCTGGAGAGGCCTCGCCGGTGCGCACCTTGCGGCCCGAGTAGCGGGTGGGCCGGTCTACGAAGAGAAAGCCGCGGCCGCCCGAGCCGTGCCGCACCTCGAGGCGCCTGCGGATCACGTCGGTGATGTGGTCGGAGGCGATGAGCGAGTCGCCGAGGTGGACGACCCGCACCGGCTTGCGGCGCGCGCCCCCGCGCAGCGACTCGATGTCGTCGAAGAAGCGATCGAGCGCCTGGCGGGCGCAGCCCTCCGCGGCCTCCTCGAGGCAGGGCTGCTCGATATCCACGTGCGCGGCGCCCACCTCGGCTACCAGCTTCTCGAGCGCGCGGACCGAGCGCGCCTCCGCGGCCCCGAGCGCCGCGGCCGGCGAAAGAGGCGCGGCGAAAGTGGGCGGCGGCTCGGGCGGTACCGGGATCTCCGGCTCCACCGGAGCGTCCTTCGGCTCCTCGGGGGCGAGCGCCGGGGCTCCGGTGATCGCGTCGGTGGGGCGGCCGGCCTCGGCCTTGGGCAACACGATTCCCGCGAGCGCTGGCAGTGGGTTTTCGCGCAGCTCGGGCAGCGGCCGCCAATCGTCGGGCAGCGGCGCCAGCGAGAGCCCGGTGGCCAACGCGACCGTCAGGGCGATCGTTATCCCGGTGTCGTGTCGACTGGCATTCAAGCGACCTCTTGAGTACCCCTGCCCCTGGCGCGGGTCAAAGTTGTGGCCAGCACTTCTTGAGGCCCTTCGCCGGGTCGGCCAGCCGGTGCTCGAGGGCCGGCTCGTAGGCCGGGCACGCGGTGGCTGCGCGCGTCAGAGCCTATCTTTCAAAGGCAAGAAGAGAGGCGGCGGTGGCCAGCGCCCGGCATCCTCTGCGACGAACGCAGAGAGGAAGCGCGTCGGCGCAGGGCCGTCGGGGAGGCTCCATGGGAACCACGAAGGCCGATCCCTACCGGGAACACCAGGCTGAATACGTCGCGACCGAGGAGCCGCGGCTGGTGAAGACCTCGCCCGCCAAGTACGTGACCATCACCGGCGAAAGCGAACCGGGCGGCGAAGACTTCCACCACCGCGTCAAGGTGCTCTACCGGGCGGCGCAGACCATCCTCGAGGCGAAGCGGCAGGCCGGCCACGACTTCAAGCTGGGCAAGCTCGAGGCCATGTGGTGGCACAAGAGCCGGGACAAGGAGACCGACCAGCCGAGCTGGCACTGGAAGCTGCTGCTGCGGGTCCCCGAGTTCGTCACCGAGAATGACCTCGTCCTGGCGAAGAACAAGGCGCGCGACCCGCTGGTGCGCGACGTCTGGCTCGAGCTCATCGACGAGGGCGAGGTCGTCCAGGTACTGCACGTCGGCCCGTACGAGCGCGAGCAGGAGACGGTCGACAAGATGCGCGAATACGCCCGGAATCAGGGAAAGCGCTTCGAGGGCTTCCACCACGAGATCTACCTGACCAACCCCGCGGACGTGCCGCCAGAGAAGCTGCGCACGATCATGCGGCATCAGGTCGAGCCGGCGCCGATCGCGCCCTGACGCGGGGCGGACCCGCGGCAGACGGTTCGCAGCCGTCGACCGGAGCGGTGCGCCTACTGTCCGCCATCCCGCGCACGGGAGCATTCTGAAAGCCCCCTCCTCACGGCGCGCTGGCGCCGACGGGGAGTGGGCTTTCGCGTGCACGCGTCGGCGCGGCGGCACGATTGCCCTCCCCCATGGGGTCGGCTGCCACGCGTATCGACCTGCCCGGGTCGCGGTGGATCTCGTCGCCGCCCGTCCCGTGGCTCTCAGGCTCGCCGGCGCCAAAGGCCGGCGTCCGAGGGCCGCCACGGCGGCCTCTTCGTTGCCTGAACGGCAAGGAAGGCCTCTGGCTGGCCCGGATGACGGCAGACCTTGCGTCCACGCCGGAGCCACGCCCGCGGTCCCTCGACTCCGAGGCTGCCGCTAGTCGCCTCTCGGGGATGACCGGCGAATGCCCTGCACCGTTCGCCCTGAGCGTAGCTCCCGTCGCGCAAGCGGCGGGTGCGAAGTCGAAGGGCCTCTTCGAACCACGAGCCGCCCCTCGACTTCGCCTCCCACGTTCCGCGCGAGGCTACGCTCCTAACTAACAGCTCCCCCGCGCCTCCCCGATTGAGCGCGCGCGAGCCCCGACAAGGCCCCCTCCCCGCCCCGCGGCTCAGCATTGGTGGGTTGTCGGCGTAAGCAAATGAAACCACTGGCCTTTTGGGCACGGAGCGGGAAGCTCGTTTGCTGTTTGCTTGGCCATGAGACAAGCAGACACGAGTTTGGAAACTTGGATTTGCGGCGAGCGCACTTGGAGATGTTCGGCGGGCCAAGCGATTTCACAAGATGCTCGCTGCCCTGTCTCGGCGACCGAGCGGCAAGGTGTCCGAGGTCTTCCGGCGTGCCGCT
>JBMNNX010000288.1:0-8120 GCA_050942745.1 Myxococcales bacterium | reverse complement strand
CACCGCCTCGGGGACGGTGCTCGACGCGCTTTCGTACGAGGGCGAGATCACCGTGGTGAGTCTCCCGGACATCGCGGACCCGGTGAGCCTGGTCGAGGGCACCGCGACGACAGTGGCCGACAACGGCAGCATCGCAGGCTCGCTCTGCCGGCGCGCGCCCGACGGCCGGGACACCGACGACGCGAGCAGAGACTGGGCCTTCTGCGAGCTGTCGCCGGGGGCGCCGAACCCCTGAGCTGAGCTCTCGAACAAGCCGACAAGAGCGCCCTCTCGCCTCAAGGCGGGAGGGCGCTCGCCATTTCGGTCGACGCGATCGGGCGCTTCGGCAGGTCGGCCGGAGGCGAGTCGGCTCCGTGCGCCTGCGAGTCTTCGCGGCGGCAACGCCCGCGCAGACCAGCGCCGGGAAGACAAGAGAGACCACCCGCGAGCGCGCCGCTGCCTGACCATCAGCCTGCCGTCGCGCCGACTCCGGGGCGCGGGCTTTCCCACCGCCACTCAACTCTCGACTCTCGACCCTCAACTCTCGACTAGCGCGCCCGCCTGCCCTCCAGGCGGACAAACTCGAGTGATTCGCTGGCCTTTTTCGACTGCGGGCGCCGGCGAGAGGCTGGCATCCACATCGGCCGACCGCATGTTTGCCTGGACAGCGGTGGAAGGACCGAGACGCCGAGAGGGCGCAACAGGCGGCAGCCAGAACGCACCACCTGCTTCCCCTTCGGCGGTTGGCCGGCGGGCAAAGAAAGGAGCGCTGGCGCTCGCCAATCTCGGTCGCGGTGGGGGGGAAATGCTTGGACGACTTCCTGGTGTACCTGCTCGTGCTGGTGGTCTTCACCAACCGCTATGTCTTGGGGCAGGTGCTCAAGCGGCTCGCTGGAGCCCGCTTCGACGAGACGATCGAGGGCTTTGAGCCCACGGTCGCCACCATCACGCCGCTCTACAACGAGGGCGAGCACATCTTCCGCACCATCAAGAGCCTGCTCGCGCTCGACTACCCGAAAGACAAGCTCGAGATCATCGTCATAGACGACGCCTCGACCGACGACAGCGTGGCCTGGGCGCTCCGGGCCGCCGAGGGCCACCCGAACGTCAAGGTGGTGCGCAACCCGGTCAACATCGGCAAGCGCCGGGCGATCAACCGCGGCCACCGCGAGACCAACGCGCAGATCATCGTCTCGGTTGACTCGGACGTCGTCGTCGAGTCGGGCGCCCTGCGCGAGCTGCTGCGGCGCTTCACCCGCCCGGAAATCGCCGCGGTCGGCGGCCGGGTGATGGTGGCCAACCCCCACGACAACTGGCTCACCCGCATGCAGACGGTGAAGTTCTACTTCGCCCAGGAGTGGCTCAAGAACATCGAGCGCACCTTCAAGACCGTGCTCTGCCTGTCCGGTTGCCTGACGGCCTACCGGCGCGAGGTGCTCGAAGAGCTGCAGCCGGTGCTCGAGACCCGCAACGTGCTCGGGGTGCCCATCAAGTACGGCGAGGACCGCTTCCTGACCCGGAACATCGTCAAGGCGGGCTACAAGACGGTCTTCACCGCCGCGGCGCGCTGCTACACGCTCGCTCCCCGCACCCTCAGCGGCTACTTCTCCCAGCAGATCCGCTGGCGGCGCTCGAACTTCATCGACTGGTTCGGCGGCGTCAAGCACGTCTGGAAGCTGCCTGCGCCCGTGGCGATCAACTACCTGTCGCTCTTCGCGCTGATGCTGGTCTACCCGCTGCTCATCACCGAGAAGGTCGCCAACGGCAGCCTCACCGAGCTCATCGCGCTGCACGTGGGCCTGCTTGGCCTGCTCGCCGGGCTCTACCTGTTCGCCGCCCGCAACATGCCCGCCTCGCAGCGGGTCGGCCCGCTCGCGTTCGTCTCGATGGCGCTGCTCCTGCCGGTCTCCTACTTCGTCTTCACGCCGCTGGCGCTCTTCACGCTCGACTCGGGCAGTTGGGAGACGCGCGGCGGCAACGCCGCGGCGGCGAAGGTCGCATCCGCAAGTGACGGCGCGCAGGCCGCGCAGGCCTCGGCCCAGGCGCAGCCGGGCAGCCACGGGGCGGTCGAGCCGATGCGCGCGGCGCAGGAAGGTGGGGGGACGCAGTGAAGATCTCGAACTCCAGGGCGCTGGTGATGGCCGCCAACAGCGCGGTGGTCTCCGCCTACAAGGGACTCGGCTTCGTCATCCTGACGGTGATCCTGTTCGCCATCTGCTCCTACCTGAGCGTGCAGGGCTACTTCCTGGTCGCGAGGTCCTGGGTCGCCCCGGTCATCGTCCAGCCGAACGATCCGCGCGTGCTCGCCGCGCGCACCCAGCTCGCGGCGCAGCAGGCGACGCGCGACAAGCTGCTCGCCGAGCGGCGGGAGCTGCTGTCGCGCCGCGCCTTGTCCGACCGTTCGACCGAGGTGCTCGAAGGGTTCCAGGATCGCTTCGGCGCGGCCCTGCTCGCCGACGTCCGGGCCCGCCGCGCCGAGCTCGCCCAGCTCTCGAGCCTGCGCAGCGAGCTGGCCGCGGCGCGCGAGGAGCTGCGGCGCTCGAGCGGCGACTTCGCGACCGTGATCCGCGCCGAGACCCGCGAGCTGTTCGACGCGAAGCTGCTCGACCGCGAGGGGCGCATCCGGGCCGACTACCACCTCTCGCAGCTCGAGCTGGGCAACCTCTCGCTCGCCGAGCGCGACGCGGCCCTCGAGACGCGCATCCGGGTTCTGCAGCGCGAGATCGCCGAACGCGAGGCGCTGCGGGCCGGCGCCGGGCGGGCCGCGGGCAACGTCGGGTGGGATGCGCTGATGATCGAGCGCGAATTCGCCCGCGGCGCCCTCGAGATCGAAGGTTTGAGGGCCGAGCGCGCGGTGGCCCAAGCCGCGCTCGAGGCGCTCGAGGTGAACCTCGCCCGCCAGGAAGGCATCCTCTCGGCGCTCGAGGCCTCGCCCTACGCCAAGGCAGCCGAGCGCGGCCTCGCGCTCGGGTTCGTGCCGTACGAGAACCTGTCGAACGTGGCCGAGGGCACGCCGCTGTATCGCTGCGCGCTCGGGCTGCTGTGGTGCTCGCCGGCCGGCAGCGTCTCGAGGCTCATCGAAGGCGAGGTCACCGTGCCTCACCCGGTGCGCCGGCGCGACTTGCGCGGGGTGATGGCCGAGCTCGCGCTGGGCGAGTTGCGCTGGGCCGAGGAGACGATCCTCTACGTCGGCAGGCCGCCGCTCTTCTTCTAGGACCGGGCGCGAAGGCGGGCAGGGGAGGGGAAACGAGATGAGCGCTGCAGCCTGGCTTCTGGTCTCGGTTGTCACGCTGGGCGTCGCCCCGGCGAGCGAGGAGGCGGCCGACGGATACTGCCGCTGGCTCGAGGGCGTCGCGGACGCGGAGAGCAGCCTGATGATGGCGCCGAGCCTGTTCGCCACCGGCGGGCTGGTCAACTCGCCGCTCGGGGACCCGTCCGACGCGCTGGGCGTCAGGCCGCGGCTGATGCTCGGCCTGCAGTACGACTTCGTGCGGCTCTACCAGGGCATGACGCTGCGGCGGCGGGCGGCGGCCGAGTGCCGGGGCTACCGCGCTTCGCGCAGGCTCGCGGCGCTGGTCAGCGACCAGGCGCAGATAGGCCTCGCCGAGGCGCTCGCCGCCCGCGCCGAGGTGCTCGCCGAGGCGCTGCCGAAGGCCGAGGCGATCCTGTCGCGGCTTCGGGTGGAGCTGACCCAGGCGCGCAGCGCGACGCTCGACGAGCTCAACGCGACCGAGCTTCGTGTCGATGCGCTGCGCGCGCTGGCCGCGCAGACCGCCCGCGAGCAGGCGGCGCTGGCGGCGGCCGCGAGCGCAGACGGGGCCGACCTGGCGCCGCTCATCGAGGAGCGCCGCCTCGCCGATCTGGACTCGCAGCGGCTCGCGGCCGACCTTCGCGAATCCTCGGCCTGGGGCCTCCACGTGCGCGCGGGCTACGATCGGGTCTTCGGGTTCGAGAGCCGCGCTCCCTTCTTCGCGACGCTCAACCTCTCCTACAACCTGGGCGGCCTGCTGCAGCCCGAGGCGCACAAGCGCGCCGAAGAGGGCAGGCGGCTGTGGGCCCGAGGCGAGGACGGCGACGTCGAGACGCGGCTCGCCGAGCTGCGCGCGGTGCACGCGGCCGAGAAGGCGCGGCTGGGGCAGACGCGGATGCTGCTCGCCGACCTCGAGGGCCGGCTGCGCGAGCTTGACGGCCTCTCGTCCGAGAAGGCGCGCACCTTCCGCGAATACCTCTGGCTCGAGCTGGTGAAGGTGAAGGCCGAGCACGCCTGGCTCGAGGCGCGCACAGCGGCGGTCGCCCGCTTCCTGGGCGAGGCGAAGGGGGTGCCATGATCGGCCGAGTGCTCTTCACTCTCGCCGCAGCCGGTGCGCTGGCCCTCGCGGTCAGCGCACGGGCGCGTGCGGGCGCCGATTCTCTGCGGCCGGTCGCGCGGGGCGAGCTGCGGGTGACGCTCGGCGAGCTCGCGCAAGGGCCCGCGGGGATGCTGCGCGTCGAGGCGCCCAAGCTGCGCGCCTTGGTGTCCGACGGTCGGCCGCAGGAGGCGCACCTGCGCTTTCGCTACCTCGGGCCTACCCGCGAGGACGCGCCGCTCGCCTCCGGTGAGCTGCGCCGCCAGATCGGCTTAAAGCTGCGCGAGCAGGACGGCTGCAACCTCGTCTACGTGATGTGGCGAATCGCGCCGCGGCCCGACCTGGTCGTGTCGATCAAGCGCAACCCGGGGATGAGCCGCTCGACCGAGTGCGGGGCCGGTGGTTACCGCAACCTCAAGCCCGAGCGGCGCGGGGCGCTGCCGCAGCTCACTCCGGGCAGCGAGCACCGGCTCTCGGCGCGGATCGACGGAGAGACCCTGAAGGTCGAGGTGGACGGCGCGCTCGCCTGGAGCGGGCGGCTCGGCGCGGAGGCGCTCGAGTTGGAAGGGCCGGTGGGGCTGCGCACGGACAACGGGCGGTTCGACATCGAGCTGCAGGTGCCGCGCTGAACGGCGCGCGGAGGGGGTCGGGGACGGGGCCCGCCGTCGCGGGCGAGCGGGGAGGCAAGAGGTGGGGGCGAACGAACGGGGCCAAGCGAAAAACGAGCTCAAGCTCGGCAGGGTGATGTCCGCGCACCAGCCGCACCTGCTGCCGTGGCTCGGCTACCTGCACAAGGTGATGGAGGCCGACGTCTTCGTCGTGGTGGACCACGTTCAGTACGAGCGGCAGAACTACCAGAACCGCAACCGCATCCTGACGCGCTCGGGGCCGCAGTGGGTCATCGCTCCGGTGCACCAGGTCTCGCGCGCCGAGCTCATCGTTGACAAGCGCATCAACAACCAGAAGGACGGCCGCACGACATGGGGTCAGAAGGCGTTTCGCACGCTCGAGTGCGCCTATGGAAAGGCGGCCTTCTTCGACCGCTATGCGCCCGGGCTCGAGGAGATCCTGACGCGCCCCTGGATACGGCTCGTTGACCTCGATCTGGCGCTGCTGCGCTGGCACATGGAGGCCTTCGAGATCGAGACCCCGATAGTCCTCAGCTCCTCGCTGAAGCCCCAGGGAGCGAAGTCCGAGATGATCATCAGCATGTGCAAGGCGGTGGGCGCGCAGAGCTACCTGTCGGGCAACGGCGGCTCGCGCAGCTACCTCGATCTCGAGCTCTTCGAGCGCGAAGGCCTGCAGGTCGTCTGGCAGCAGTTCCAGCATCCGGTCTATCCGCAGCTCGGCTCGCCATCGGGGTTCGTCGCCGGGCTGGCCGCGGTGGACCTGCTGTTCAACTGCGGCCCGGCGAGCCCGAGCATCCTGCGCGGCGAGTCGGCGCAGGCGCGCAAGGCCGCGGCCGAGGCCGGGCTTGGCGACGAGCGCGAGGCCGGGCCGCGTGCGAGCGCCGAGGCGTTATGAGGTCGGGGGTTGGCGAGGTAGGGGGCGATGGAAGGGCTGATCGAGAGGTATGCGGGCAGGACGGTGCTCGTGCTGGGGGCCCATCCGGACGACGGTGAGGTCGGCGCGGGAGGGACGGTCGCTCGGCTGACGCGGGCGAAGGCGAAGGTGCTGCTGGCCGCGGTCAGCGCGCCCCAGGACATGGAGAAGCGGGCCGCCGAGGCGAGGGCGGCGGCCGAAGTGCTGCGGGCCGAGCCCCTGCTCATCGTCAACGATCGGCCGTGCCGACTCGAGGACCTGAAGACGAGCGACCTGGTCGCGCGCATCGACGCCTTGATGTGCGAGTACCGTCCGTCGGCGCTCTTCACGCACGCGCGCGACGAGACGCACTGGGACCACTTCCTGCTGTCGCGGGCGGTGCTCGGCTCGATGAGGCTGGGGCCGTGCGACGTCTTCCTCTTCAACAACACGGCGTATCGCAACCCCTGCCAGGCTTGGCGGCCGAACCTGTGGATCGACGTCACCGCGACAATTGGGGCCAAGCTCGAGGCCATAGCGTCGCACGAGAGCCAGTTCGCCGCTCGCGGCAAGGACGCGTCGGTCTTCCGCGAGATCGCCAAGGCGCATGGCCGTGTGCTCGGGACGCAGTACGCGGAGGCCTTCGAGATCCTGCGACTCAACGGCTGAGCGAGGTTGCGGCAGAGGGGTGGGGGAGCGGGTAGCGCTCCGCACTTCGCGCCGGCTCCATGCCCGCCTGCTGGCGCGAGCACCCACGGAGGTCGAGCTCCAGGGCCAGGCCGCGGGGAGTGACGTCGAGAGCTTACGACGTCGTAGTCGCCGAGTAGCCCAGCCATACCGACCGACTTCGAGCGCCAAGTCATCGACTTCGACCGGATGGTCGGAGACGCCGACGTCGTAGCCAGAGACTTCGCCGTCATAGTCATCGACTTTCCCATTTTCACTTGGCCGCCGGCGCCCCGCCGCGGTCGCGAATTTGGCGCCCACGGCTCCTTTCCGGCCACGTTTGACTACCAGGCGGCAGCCAAGAGGGCGCCCGGGCGGCAGCGACCTGTCCCGGCTTGCTCGAGAGAGCAGGCGCTGGCCTTCCAGCTCGCTGCTCGCCCCGGCTTGCGCCGCTCCCGCCGTCTCTCGCCACCGATCTACCGGCGTGGTTGAAGACCCTCAGTCAGTGGCCGTCGCCGCGCCGGGAGCAGGCTGGGGGAGCGGCGCAGAGAGGAACCGCCTTGAGAGCATCAGCCCGCGCCCACGCAGTCATCGCCCTCTGTCTCGTCGCCGCGCTTGCCTGCGGCACCGAGACGACAGACCGCGCGCTTCCACCCGATCCGGGCAGCGAAGTCCCTGGTGACACGAACCGCCCGCCTCCAGACGAAGAAGCGCCCGATGACAAGGATCCAGCCGACGGTTCGAATTCCTGCGCCGCGGAATCGGGCCCACTGTCGTTCGTGGAGGTCGCCGCCAGCGACAGCGAGAGCGGCAACCCGGCCGCCAACGCGACTGACGGAGACCTGCAGAGCCGCTGGTCCTGCAACGGGGCAGGCTGCACGCTCACCGCCGATTTCGGGCAGGTGAGGACCGTCGAGGAGCTTCAGGTCGCGTGGTATCGCGGCGACGAGCGTCGCAGCAGCTTCGTCATTTCGCTCTCGACCGACGGGGACGAATTCGTGGAGCTGCTTTCGTCACAAAGCACAGGTGAGAGCCTCGAGCTCGAGAGCTACCCGATCACGCCGACCGAGGCGCGCTTCGTGCGCCTGACCGTCAACGGCAACGACCAGAACCAGTGGGCGAGCGTGACCGAATTGCAGGCTGTCGGCTTCGAGCCCTGCGATGGTCAGGAGGAGCCGCCTCCGGCAGAGGCCGATACCGAGGCGCCGTCGATTGAGGCGCCGGCCGACCGCACGGTCCAGGCGACCGGAACGCTCACCCAGGTCTCGCTGGGCACGCCGGTCGTCAGCGACGACCGCGACCCGAACCCGAGCGTCACCAACGACGCCCCGGCAGCCGGCTTCCCGGTCGGCACGACCGTCGTCACCTGGCGAGCTACCGACAGCGCGGGCAACTCCGCGACCGACACGCAGCGCGTCACCGTCACCGAGGTGCCGCTGCCCCCCGACACGCAGCCGCCGTCGATCACCGCCCCGGCTGACCGCACGGTCCAGGCGACGGGGACGCTCACTCAGGTCTCGCTTGGCACGCCGGTCGTCAGCGACGACCGCGACCCGAACCCAAGCGTCACCAACGACGCCCCGGCAGCCGGCTTCCCGGTCGGCGTCA
>JBMNNX010000211.1:0-11818 GCA_050942745.1 Myxococcales bacterium | reverse complement strand
GACAGGTCCTGCCGGGCGGCTTCGACCGAGAGGACGGTCGGCGGGAGCTGACGGTGGTCGCCGGCGAGCACCGCCTTGGGCGCGCGCAGCAGCGGCAGCAGCGCAGTCGGCTCGGTCGCCTGCGTCGCCTCGTCGATGACCGTGAGGTCGAACTCCTCGCGCTCGAGCAGGTCGATCTCGGTGCCGGTGCAGGTGGCGCAGACGACCTGCGCCGAGCCGAGGACCTGCTCGCGCACCACGCGCATCAGCTTGCGCGCCTCGCCGAAGAGCTTCGCGGCGGCGGCGCGGGCCTCGCGCGCCTCGGCGTAGCGGTCGGCCGAGCGGCCCCGCGCAGCCTGCTTTCGCGCCCGAGCGAGAAGCCCGTGGGCCTCGTCGAGGATGCCCCGCGCGATGCGCTGGGAGGCGTGGGCCTCGATCTGCTCGTCGAGCGTCCACGGCAGCAGCGCCTCGCTGACCCGGGCGACGTGGCCCAGGCGCACGACGCGCAGGCCGGAGCGCCGCACGAGCCGGGCGAGGACGTTGTCGACGGCCATGTTGGAGGACGCGGCGACGAGCACGCGCTCGCCCCGCTCGACCGCGCGCGCGACGAGCTCGGCGAGCACGGTCGTCTTCCCGGTGCCCGGCGGGCCATGGACGAGGGCGAGGTCGCGAGCGGCGAGGGCGTGGGCGAGCGCGGCGTTCTGTTCGGCGTTGAGGTGGGCGGCCGGCTGGAAGCCGGGATCGGGCTCGAAGGCGAGCGCGCGGCCTGCGGAGAGCAGCTCGCGCCAGCGCGCGACGCGCCGATCGCCCGAGCTGCGCAGCCGCTCGAGCCCCTTGTGCAGGCGCTCGTAGGTCACCTCGTTCGGCAGCAGCTCGAGGAAGAGGCGCCCGGAGTCCATCCACTCCGGCGGCGGGCCGTCCAGGGCGACGCCGACCGAGCCGCAGGTCATGCGCGCGACCACGCCGGTCGCCGGCTCTTCGGGGCCGAGGCCGCGCCTGGAGGCGCGCACGATGGAGCCCGGGCCGATGAGCGAGGAGGGCAGCTCGCGTCCCTGTGGCGGGCGAAGCTCGACGAGCACCTTGGCGGCGAGCGAGCGGGTGTCTGCGACCTCGAGATCGAGCAGGATCTGTCCCCGCGCCTGCCGCTGATCGAGCGAGAGGGCGGCGGTCTCAATCTCGTAGCGCTTGCGCTCTTCGGTGCGCTCGAGCTCCAGCAGCCGCTCCAAGCGCTCGATGTGGTCGTCGAAATTCATGGCGCGCATCGTAACCAATGCGACCCGATGCGAAAGCGGCGGGCGCTTGGCCGAGTCAGCAGGCTCGCCCGAGCTGCCTTGACCGAGGGCACGGGGCAGGCGCCTCCCGCAGTCGTCCCGAGCGTGTGAGGTGAGCAACATAAGGGGGAGAAATCGGGACTCAGAGAAGGGCGCGAGCCGGGATTGCCCGGTGGGTGCGAGGTGCGCGCATGGACGTCAAGCGGGTGCTCGAAGAGTTGATGGACATTCCCGAGCAGAGATCTCCGGTCGCCAGCATCTACCTGGACACCCGGCGTACCGATCAGCACGAGCGGCATGCCGTGCGGCTCTTCGTCGAGGACAACATCCGGGCGGCGCTCAAGTCGGCCGGCCGCGAGCTGTTCGACGAGCTGAAAGCGACCTTCGAGCCGGTCGAGCGGTACGTCCAGGCGCTGCTGCGTCAGCGGATCGACGAGTGGGCGACCGGGGTCGCCATCTTCAGCTGCGCGCCGGGCAAGCTGTTTCGCGTGGTGCGCACGCGGCTGCCGTTCGAGCCGATGCAGTTCATGCTCGATCCTCGACCGCAGATCCTGCCGCTGGCCAAGACGGTCCTGTCGGTTCCCCCGCTCATCCTGGCGGCGGTCGACAGCGAGGGCGCGCTCATCTTCGAGGCGAGCGGCGGCATCGTCGACGTCGCGGCCGAGCTCGACCTGGAGTTCCCGGGCCGGCACAGCAAGGGCGGATGGAGCCAGGCGAACTGGGAGCGGCACATCGAGCGAATCCTCGACCGCAACCTTGAGCACAGCGCGCAGCCGCTCATCCGCATGGCCGATCTCATCCCGGACGGCATCGTCATCCTCGCCGGCCAGGACTACATCCTCAACGAGTTCGAGCGCTTCCTCCCTGAGCGGATCCTCGAGCGGATCGCCGCTCGAATCCCCTATCGAAAGTACCTCGCGGGCGCGGGCCGCGAGGGCGAGCTGCGCGAGGATCTGATGCGCGAGGCCTGGGCCAGGTTCGACGAGACCCTGCGCAAGCGGATGCTGGCGGCGCGCGACATCGCGCTCGCCGAGGCGTCGCGGGAGGGCATCGGCGTCGAGGGGACCAAGAGCGTGCTGTTGGCGCTCAACGAGGGTCGGGTCCACCAGCTCTTCCTCGACCCGACGTGGTACGCGACCGGCTGGGAGTGCACCAACTGCGAGGCGGTCGGCGAGGCCGCGCACGACGACTGCCCGTACTGCGGCAGCGAGCTGCGGACGGTCGATCTGCGCGAGAAGGTGGTGCGCCGGGCGATCCGCAAGGGAGCCGAGATAGCGTTCTTGCCGGCGGACGACCGGCTGCCGCCGGGGCTCGGGATGGCGGCGCTGCTGCGGCACCGGCACACCTTCGCGACCGCGCCGACGCTGGGCAACGTGCCGCTCGAACAGCAGTAGGGCCGGAAGTTTGACGGGCGGGCAAGCGGGCGCAACATGGAGCTACGAGGAGGTAGCTCCATGCGGCGCTCGCCGAGGTTCACCAAGCGGCTCGTAGTTCGGTTCGCCACCGGCGACGGCGCCTGGCAGCGCTCGGGCTGCACGCTCGACCTGTCGGACGGAGGCCTCTTCCTCAACTCGCGCTTCCTGTTGCCGCAGGGCGCGCGCGTGCTCGGAAGCCTCGAGCTGCCGGGCGGCAGCCACATCGAGCTGAGGGCGGTGGTGAGCTGGCAGAGGCCGACGCCCAAAGCCATCAACGACACCGCGCGAGGCGGCATGGGGCTCAGGCTCGTCTGGGCGGAGCCGGCCTACTTCGAGCTGCTCTCGAGCATCGCCGCGTAGGCGAACGGCGCAAGTGGCGGCGGGGGCGTACTTCGGGCTGCTCTTGAGCATCGGCACCGCCCTGGCGACCAAAGCAAGAAGGGCGGCGCGAGCGCGCCGCCCTCCCAACTCCAAACTCACAACTCACAACTAGCTAGAGCCTCACCTCGTTCTCGCCACCCGGCTTGCCGGGCACAGGCGGGGGCTCGCCGCCGGCTTCGGTCTCGATCTTGGCCGCCGGCAGGGTGAAGGGATCCTGCTCGAGCGCCTGGCGCAGCACGTCGTCCATCTGCATGACGAAGACGAACTCGATCTCCTTGCGCGCCTGCTCGGGCACGTCGTGCAGGTCCTTGCGGTTGCGCTCGGGGAGCACGACGCGCTTGATGCCGGCGCGGTGGGCGGCGAGCACCTTCTCCTTGATGCCGCCGACCGGCAGCACCTGGCCGCGCAGTGTCACCTCGCCGGTCATCGCCGTGTCGCCTCGGGCGCGCACGCCCGTCATCAGCGAGACGAGGGCGGTGAGGATGGTCACGCCCGCCGACGGCCCGTCCTTGGGCACGCCGCCGGCCGGGAAGTGGATGTGCAGGTCGGTGCGCTCGAGGAAGTTGGCCTGGATGCCGAGCAGGTGGCCCTTGCCGCGCACGTAGGAGAGGGCGGCCTGGCAGGACTCCTTCATCACATCGCCGAGCTGGCCGGTGAGGGTGAGCGCGCCCTTGCCCGGCATGCGGGTCGCCTCGATGAAGAGGATGTCGCCGCCGGCGGGGGTCCAGGCGAGGCCGGTCGCGACGCCCGAGACCTCGGTGCGCTCGGCGACCTCGTTGTAGAACTTGTCGGCGCCGAGGATGTCGGTGACGTCCTGCTCGTCGATGGAGCGCTTGCCCTGCTTGCCGCTGGCCACGTCGACGGCCACCGCGCGGCACAGGTCGGCGATGCGCCGCTCGAGGGTGCGCACCCCCGCCTCGCGGGTGAAGGCGAGCAGGGTCTTCGACAGGCCCTTGGGCATCAGCTCGAACTGCTCATCGGTGATCCCGTGCTCCTTGATCTGCTTGGGGATCAGGTGGCGGGTGGCGATCTCGATCTTCTCGTCGAAGGTGTAGCCGGGCAGCTCGATGATCTCCATACGGTCGCGCAGCGGCGCCGGGATGGGGTCGAGCTGGTTGGCGGTGGCGATGAACATCACCCGCGACAGGTCGTAGGGCAGGTCGAGGTAGTGGTCGGAGAAGCTGTTGTTCTGCTCCGGGTCGAGCACCTCGAGCAGCGCCGCCGAGGGGTCGCCGCGGAAGTCGGCGCCGAGCTTGTCGACCTCGTCGAGCATCATGATCGGGTTGATGGTCCCGGCCTTCTTCATCGACTGGATGATGCGGCCGGGCAGGGCGCCGACGTAGGTGCGCCGGTGGCCGCGGATCTCGGCCTCGTCGCGCACGCCGCCGAGCGACAGGCGCACGAACTTGCGGCCGACCGCCTTGGCGACCGACTGGCCGAGCGAGGTCTTGCCGACGCCCGGAGGGCCGACCAGGCAGAGGATGGGGCCCTTCATGTCGTTCTTCAGCTTGCGGACCGCCAGGTACTCGAGGATGCGCTTCTTGACCTTCTGCAGCCCGTAGTGATCGGCGTCGAGCACTGAGCGGGCGTTGTCGATGTCGAGGTTGTCCTCGGTCCTCTTCGACCAGGGCAGGTCGGCGATCCAGTCGAGGTAGGTGCGGGCGACGGTGTACTCGCTCGAGGCCGCCGGGATGGTCTTGAGCCGGTTCATCTCCTTGTGAGCGACCTTCTCGACCTCCGGGGGCAGGCCGGCCTTCTTGAGCCGCTCGGTCAGCTCGTCGAGCTCCTCCTCCTCCTCGCCCAGCTCGCCGAGCTCCTCCTTGATGGCCTTGAGCTGCTGGCGCAGGTAGTACTCGCGCTGCGTCTTGGACATCTCGCCCTTGACCGCGCTGTCGATCTTGCTGCTGAGCTTGAGGATCTCGCGCTTGCGGTTGAGCAGCTCGAGCACGAGCTTCATGCGCGCCTTGAGATCGACGGTCTCGAGCACCGCCTGCTTGTCCTCGATGGGAACGTCGACGTTGGCCGACAGAAGGTCGGCCAGGTGTCCGGGGTGGGTGATCGAGTCGACGAGCTCGACCGCGGCCGCGGGCAGCTCGGGCATCAGCTCGATCACCTCGCGGGCGAGCTTCTTGAGGTTGATGCCCAGGGCCTCGATCTCGACGTTGTCGACCTCGGTCTTGTCCTCGACCGGCTCGATGCGCGCCTTGAGGTACGGGGCCTCCTGGACCAGGTCGAGCACCCGGAAGCGCGCCAGGCCCTGGACGACGAGCGAGTAGTTGTCCTCGCCCATCTTCAACAGCTTCACGATGCGGGCGACGGTGCCCATCGAGTACAGGTCGGCCGCGCCCGGGTCTTCCTCCTCGGCGCGCCGCTGGGTGACCACGCCGATGACCTGGTCGTCGCGCACCGCGTCCTTGATGAGGGCGATGGTCTTCTGGCGGCCGACTGCCAGAGGCAGCACGCCGCCGGGAAAGAAGACCGAGTTGCGCAACGGCAGGATCGGCAGGACCTGCGGGATGTCCTCCTTCGCGATGAGCGCTGGGGCGCCCATCTGCGGCGCGGCAGGTGCTTTTTTCTTTTCGTCCGCCATGGAAATCCTCGTTGTTGTTCCTCGCAGCTTTCTAGCCGGGGGTCTGCTCTGAGGGCCTCATGCTGCGTCGAGCCCGGTTCCGGCACAAGAAACTGGCCAGGAGCTTCGGCTTATTGCCGCCTGTCGCCATTGGCCTGCCGATTCGCGCGAGCGCGCACGATCGGAAAACGGAGGCTGCGCCAGCCGGGATTCCTGATCGGCAACCATGCGACCTCTGGGAGTGAAAGGTTGGCGTAACTTAGCAATTAGACTGGACTTGGCAAGCGCGCAGGCGAGCGCGGCGCGGCTGCGGCGAGAGCGATGGCGCCGGCCAGCAATCAACACCGTCCAGTGCTTTTCTCTTTCCCTGCCGGTGTGCTAGGAAGCGGAGCAGGCTTACCCAAGGCGAGGGCCGAACGCTCGGCCCTCGTTCAGCAGCAGAGGGATGGACACCCGTGCGGCCGCAGCACCCGGGGCTGCGCGGGCAGAAGCTCGCTCGGCAGAGGGCAAGACGGACAGGCTCGCTGCCGCCACCGGGGAAGAACACGTGACAACTCGGCTGCCGGCGCTGCCCGCGCAGCGCTGGCGCTCCAGTGCGGGAAGGTGAACCATGAACAAGGTCGTCAAGAACGCCGCCGAGGCCATCCACGACATCCGCGACGGAGCCGTGATCATGGCCGGAGGCTTCGGGCTGTGCGGCAACCCGGAGAACCTCATCAGCGCGCTGCACGAGAAGGGCGTCAAGGACCTGACCATCATCTCGAACAACTGCGGCACGACCGACTACGGACTCGGGGTGCTTCTGAAGGCCGATCAGGTCAAGAAGATGGTCGCCAGCTACGTGGGCGAGAACAAGATTTTCGAGGAGCAGTTCCTCTCCGGAAGGCTCGAGGTCGAGCTGGTGCCGCAGGGCACGCTTGCCGAGCGCATCCGCGCCGGCGGCTCGGGCATTGGCGGCTTCTACACGCCGACCGGCGTCGGCACCGTCGTCGCCGAGGGCAAGGAGTCCAAGGTCATCGACGGCCGCGAGTACATCCTCGAGCTGCCGCTGAAGGCCGAATTCGCCATCGTGAAGGCCTGGAAGGCCGACAAGTGGGGCAACCTCGTCTTCCGCAAGACGACCCGCAACTTCAGCTCGCTGATGTGCACGGCGGCCAAGACGACGATCGTCGAGGTCGAGCACCTGGTCGAGGTCGGCGAGCTCGACCCCGAGCAGATCCACGTCCCCAGCGTCTACGTCCACCGCATCTTCCAGGGCAGCGGCTATCAGAAATGGATCGAGCAGCGCACCGTGCGCCCGCGGCCGAGCGCCTGAGGCGAGGCTGCGGACGGCGGCAGGCCTGACCCGGTCGCCCGTCCCGAATGGCGGATCCGGCGACAGCCATTCTCGCCGCAATCAACTCAAGCAACCTTTCGACTCCCGGCCGCGGCCGGGGCTGGAGCAAGACAATGAAGAGACTTTTCGGTTTGTGCGCGTGCGCGGCGCTGCTCGCCGCCTGTGGCGCGAACATCGAGGGCGAATGGCGGGGCACGCTCGCCGACACCAACGGCCGGTCGGCCGACGTGGTGCTGCAGCTTACGCAGCGCGGAGACGAGGTGCGCGGGACGATGACCACCTTCGGCCTGCCCTGCCTGAGCGCGGCCACCATCGAGGGCAGCGTCGACGGCGATGCGCTGAGCCTGACCGGAGCGAGCGGCGAGACGAAGATCGAGCTCGAGGGCAAGGTGAACGATGAGGAGACCGAGGCCTCGGGCACGTTCGAGATCCCGACTGCCGGGGCCTGCGTCGGAGCCAAGGGGCAGTGGAAGGCCACCCGCTGAGGATCGCAACCCGGGTTTGAAGAATCGAGGAGAGCAGAGATGGCACTGACTCGAGAGCAGATCGCGATGCGCGTCGCGCAGGAGCTGCGCGACGGCTACTACGTCAACCTCGGCATCGGCCTGCCGACCCTGGTGGCCAACTACGTGCCCGAGGGCGTCGAGGTGGTCCTGCAGTCGGAGAACGGCATGCTCGGTATCGGCCCGTTCCCCTACGAGGGCGACGAGGATCCGGACCTCATCAACGCGGGCAAGCAGACCATCACCGAGATCAAGGGCTCGGCCTATTTCGACTCGGCGACGAGCTTCGCGATGATCCGCGGCGGGCACATCGACATGGCCGTGCTCGGCGCGATGCAGGTGAGCGAGAAGGGCGACCTCGCCAACTGGATGATCCCCGGCAAGATGGTCAAGGGCATGGGCGGCGCGATGGATCTCGCCATCGGCGCCAAGAAGGTCTTCGTCGCCATGGAGCACGAGGCGAAGGGCAAGCCCAAGATCCTGAGGGAGTGTACCCTGCCGCTGACCGGGCGCCGCTGCGTCAACTACATCGTGACCGACCTCGCGTTCATCGAGGTGACCGATAAGGGCCTGGTCCTCAAGGAGCGCGCACCGGGCGTTTCGGTCGAGGAGATCCAGTCGAAGACCGAGGCCCAGCTCATCGTCTCGCCCGAGTGCAGGGAGATGGTGGTGTAGGCGATGGTCGAGAGTCGAGGGTCGAGGGTCGAGAGTGGGTCGTCCCTCGGCTCGCTCGGACGCGCTTGCGGTTGGCGCCCCTGCGACGTAGCTGTCGCGGGGGCGCTTTGTCTAGCGGCGGGTTATCCGCAGGATCTGGTCCTTTTCGGGCGGACAACTGCCGCGCCCGTCGCAGTTGCTGGTGGTCACGTAGAGCTCGCCGTCCGGCCCCATGATGGCCTCTCGCAGCCGGCCATAGCCCTGCGGCGGCTCGCCCTGCAGATAGACCTCGTGGAGGGCGACCTGCCGCGGGTTCTGCGGGTCGAAGGCGACGCGGTGCAGGTGGCGCGAGCCGAGCGTGGCGACTATCAGGTTTCCTCTCCACTCGGGAATGGCTGCTCCGGTGTAGACCGCGGCGCCGCCGGGCGGCGCGGCCTGTTCCCAAGTCAAGGACGGCGCGACCATGCCTTGGCGCTGCTCGCACGCGTGGATCGTCGGCCACCCGAGGTTGTCGCCGGCCCGCGCGACGTTTACCTCGTCGCGGCCCCTCCGCCCCAGCTCGCCGCTCGGCCCGTGGTCGACGACGTAGAGGGTCTTCGCGTCGCGCCAGGCGAAGCCTTGGCTGTTGCGGATACCGAGGAGGAAGACCGGGCTGCCGGCAAAGGGGTTGTCGGCAGGGACATCGCCCTCGGGCGTGAGGCGCAGCAGCTTGCCGCCGAGGCTGTCGGGGGCCTGCGTCAGCGATGGCTGGCCCGTTTCGCCGGTGGACACGTAGAGCATTCCGTCCCGATGGAAGTGCAGCCGGCCGCCGTCGTGGACGCGCGCGCCGGGGATACCGTCGAGGATGCGCTTGTCGAAGCTCGCCGAGCGCGCGTCCGGCGCCAGCCTCCAGCGCTCGACGCGGTTGGTCAGGCGGCCCGACTCCGACACGGTCAAATAAAGGTAGAAGAGCCGGTTCGAAGCGAAGTCCGGGTGGAGCGTGAGGCCGAGCAGCCCGCCCTCGCCGGCCGCGGCGACAGGCAGGGTCGCGACCGGCTCTTCGACCAGCGCGCCGTCCTCGACGAGCCGCACGCGTCCCGGGCGTTCGGTCACGAGGAGGGAGCCCCCTGGCAGGAACGCGAGCGCCCACGGCACCTCGAGCCCGGCGACAACGCGCTCGACGGTCACGGGCACTTCGCCTGCTGGCCCGAAACCGTCGCGCACCAGCAGGCATTCGCCCGAGTCCGCCGGGGCCGGCGACGACTCGCGCTTGCACCCGTTGGCGGCGAGGATCGCGGCGACGAAGCAGCAGCTCAATCGGCGCATGTTCCCTCCCGAGGCTTCGAAGAGGCGAGGCGGGGAGGGTATGCCCCGGCACCGGCGGGCGGCTTGCGGGCCAGGCGGGGGCCTTTGCGGAAATGCCCGGCGCTGAACGCAGAGCGCTGGCCGACGTCGCCCCCGTCGTGGCATCTTGCGCGGTCATGACCCGGCCGCTCATCACGCTTTTCAGCGATTTCGGCACAGGCAGCGGTTATCCCGCGCAGATGAAGGGCGTCATCCTGGGCATCTGCCCCGACGCTCGGCTGGTGGATCTCAGCCACGAAGTCCCCGCATTCCAGGTACTCGTGGGGCAGGCGATGCTCCGGGAGGTGGTCGGCGCCTTTCCGCCCGGGACCATCCACGTCGCGGTCGTCGATCCTGACGTCGGCTCGGCGCGTCGGCCCTTGCTGGTCGTGGGAGGCGAGCGGGCGCCGGGCCATCTCTTCGTCGGCCCGGACAACGGTCTCCTCTGGCCCTTCATGCGCGGCGGGCGAGTCTTCGAGCTGTCCAACCCCGCGCTCCGTCGCGCCGAGGTCTCGGACACCTTCCACGGGCGCGACATCTTCGCCCCGGCCGCGGCGCACCTCGCCTGCGGCGTCCCGCCCGAGCAGTTCGGGCCGGAAGTCGCCGATCCGGTAAAGCTCCAGCCGCCGAGGGTGCGCCATGAGGGCGGCGCGGTGGTCGGGGAGATTCTCCACGTGGACCACTTCGGCAACCTCATCTCGAACCTGACGGTCGAGGACCTGCCGTCGGTCGATCGGGCGAAGCTCAAGGTGTCGGTCGCCGGCCGGACCCTGACCGGGATTCAGACCGCATACGCGAACGTTGGCCCTGGTGAGCCGATCGCGCTTTTCGGCTCCTGCGGCCTGCTCGAAATCGCCGTGCGCGAGGGCTCGGCTGCCGGTGCCTTCGGGGCGGACGACCCGCGGGGAATGCCTGTGGTTGTCGAGCCGGTCTGAGCGGCGTGTGGCAACGTGGAGAGAAAGCCGGGCCACCGCCTGGCTCGCGAGGACCTTGCGACGTCGTGAAGATGGCTTCGGCCGCTACGCCCCCGGCTTGCGAGAGCCTTGCCGAACGTCGCAGAGATGATTTGGCCGTCGGCTCGGCACAGCTACCTGATTCCGAGGCGGTTCTCGGCACCAGCAAGACTGCAGCCGGCAGAGGTGGAGGCTGGCTTCCGCCCCCCCGGATCCTGCTATAGTCGCGCGCAAATTCGCGGACGTGGTGGGCACCGTCCGCGAGGGAAGAGGCGCAACATGACGAGTGCACCGAGCAACAAACGACGTTCCGAGCGGCTCCAGCACGAGCTCCTCGTTGCCTACCGCACGGTCGATGGCTTCATCACCGATTGGGCGACTAACATCTCGAAGGGCGGCCTCTTCATCAACAGCCGCGCGCCGCTTCCGGTGGGCACGACGGTTCGGCTCATCGTCTCGCTGCCGGATACCGCTTTCCCGTTCGATCTAACCGGCAAGGTGACGCGCGTCAGCGACTTCTCGAACTCGGCCAACGAGGCCCCCGGCATGGGAATCGAGTTCACCGACGTCGACGAGGAGAAGCGCGCGCGCATCGAGCGGTTCGTCGACAAGCTGCGCCGCGAGCTGCCCGCAGACCTCAAGCAGACCGCCAAGGAGTAGACGTCGCGCGCGTGTGAGCGGCGTGCGTCTGGCCGCTGAGGCGCTCGATGCGCGAGCTGCCGTCCGGGGCCGAATCGAACGAGTGACCGCCGCCCCTCGCGCGTTGATCAAGGATGACGGTCCTTCTGCACATCGAGTCGCTCGGCTTCGGCGGAGAAGCGATTGCCCGGCAGGATGGCAAGGTCGTCTTCGTCGCCGGCGGCGTCCCTGGCGAAGTGGTCGAGTGCGAGCTCGTCGAGGCGCGTGAGCGCTCGGCGAGGGCCCGCATCCTGAGGGTCGTCGAGCCTTCCGACGCGCGCGTCCAGCCGCTCTGTCCGCACTTTCCCGACTGTGGCGGCTGCCAGTGGCTTCAGGTTGCGCCGGCCGTACAGGAGAAGGCGAAGGAGCAGCTCTTCTACGACGCGCTCGAGCGGGTCGGCGGCGTGCCGCGCGACTCCCTGCAGGCAAACCCCATCCTCACCGCGGGCCGGCACGAGCGCTACCGGACGCGCACGCGGCTGCACTTGGTCGGCGGGCAGCTCGGATACGCGAAGCGCGCCAGCCACACGCTCGTTGACGTCACGCAGTGCCGGCTGCTCGACGAGAAGCTCGAGAGCGCCCTCGCGCGGCTTCGCGAGGCCGCGAGCTCGGTCGGACGTGTGCCGCGCAGCACCGACGTCGCCTTCGCTTGCGACGAGCGCCGGGTGGCCGCGGCCTTCTACGTCGCCGCTTCGAGCCGGGCCGCCGTCGAGCGGGTCGAGAAGCTGTTGCGCCTCGCCCGGCTCGACGGAGGCG
>JBMNNX010000210.1:0-11970 GCA_050942745.1 Myxococcales bacterium | reverse complement strand
AACTCCGGCACCGGCGTCGCCTTCACCCGCGACCCCAACTCCGGCGAGAACGTCTTCTACGGCGACCTGCTCTTCAACGCCCAGGGCGAGGACGTGGTGGCCGGCATCCGCACGCCAATCAAGCTCTCCAAGCTCGAAGAGGCGATGCCCAAGGTCGCCAAGCAGCTCAACGACGTGCGCAAGAAGCTCGAGCGCCACTACAAGGACATGCAGGACCTCGAGTTCACCATCGAGGACGGCAAGCTCTTCATGCTGCAGTGCCGCGCCGGCAAGCGCAGCCCGCGGGCGACCTTCGTCATCGCCGCCGACATGGTGAAGGAGAGGCTAATCACCAAGGAAGAGGCCATCCAGCGCATCACGCCCGAGGATATCGAGCGGCTCTTCTACCCGATCATCGATCCGAAGGTCGAAAAGAAGGAGCTCGCCGCCAAGAAGATCGCCGAGGGCATCAACGCCGTCCCCGGCGCGGCCGCGGGGGAGGTGGTCTTCACCGCGTCCGAGGCCGAGGCGCTGGCCGCCAAGGGCCGCAAGGTCATCCTCGTTCGCAAGGAGACCTCGCCCGAGGACGTCGGCGGCATGCACGCCGCCCAGGGCATCCTGACCGCCACCGGCGGCAAGACCAGCCACGCGGCCGTCGTCGCCCGCGGCTGGGGCAAGTGCTGCGTGGTAGGCGTCGACGCCCTGAACATCGACTACGACAAGAAGCAGATGACGGTCGGCGACAAGGTGATCAAGCAGGGCGACGCGATCACGCTCGACGGCTCCGAAGGCGCGGTCTACCTGGGCAACCTGCCGCTGGTGAAGCCCGAGCTGCCGCAGGCCTACTACGACGTCATGAAGATGGCCGACAGCATCCGCCGCCTGCGCGTGCGCACCAACGCCGACACGCCGTACGACTCGCAGAAGGCGGTCGAGATGGGCGCCGAGGGCATCGGCCTGTGCCGCACCGAGCACATGTTCTTCGCGACCCCGGAGCGCCGCAACGCCATCGAAGAAATGATCGTCACCGAGAGCGAGGAGGAGCGCCGCAAGGCCCTCGCCAAGCTGCTGCCGTTCCAGCGCGATGACTTCGTCGGCATCTTCAAGGCGATGGACGGCCGCCCGGTCACCATCCGCCTCATCGACCCGCCGCTGCACGAGTTCGTGCCGCACGACGAGCCGCATCAGAAGGCGCTCGCCCAGCGGATCGGCAAGCCGCTCGAGGTCATCAAGCACCGCATCGAGCAGCTCCACGAGGCCAACCCGATGCTCGGCCACCGTGGCTGCCGCTTGGCGATCACCTACCCGGAGATCGCCGAGATGCAGGTGCGGGCCATCATCGAGGCGGCGGTGCAGGTGAAGAAGGAGGGCCGCAAGGTCAAGCCCGAAATCATGCACCCGCTCACCCTCGACGCGAAGGAGTTCGGCATCCTCGAGGAGATCACCCGCCGTGTCGCCGGCGAGGTGATGAAGGAGGCCCGCGTCAAGGTCGACTACCTGGTCGGCACGATGATCGAGATCCCGCGCGCCGCGCTGCTGGCCGACGAGATCGCCCAGAAAGCCGAGTTCTTCAGCTTCGGCACCAACGACTTGACGCAGATGACGATGGGCCTGTCGCGCGACGACGCCGGCCGCTTCCTGCCCGACTACGTCAACCAGAGGAAGGCAGGCGTCTTCGCCGAGGATCCGTTCGTCTCGCTCGACCAGCACGGCGTCGGCAAGCTGGTGGAGATGGCGGTCGCCGGCGGGCGCGCCTCGCGTCCAAACATCAAGCTCGGCGTCTGCGGCGAGCACGGCGGCGAGGCCAGGTCGGTGAAGTTCTTCCACCGCGTCGGCCTCGACTACGTGAGCTGCTCGCCGTACCGCGTGCCCATCGCGCGGCTCGCCGCGGCCCAGGCCGTGGTCGAGGAGAAGCTCGAGGCCGCCAAGGCCAAGCCCAGCGCGAAGCGGGCGGTGAAGAAGGCGGTCAAGCCGGCCGCGAAGAAGGTGGCCGAGAAGGCCTCGGCCGCCAAGGCCACGGCTAAGAAGGTGGCCAAGAGGGTCGCGAAGAAGGGCGGCGCCCGCAAGTAGAGGCGCATGGCAGCGCGTCCGATCCCGATAGGCGATCGGTGTGAACGAGGCGGGGTGGAGAGCTGAAAGGTTCTCCACCCCGCGTTTTCTTTCCGACTCGAGGTCGCAACAGCCGACCCATGCCCCGACCGAACCCGAAGCCAAGCTCGCGGTCAGCTACGCGGCATCCGCAAAGGAGATCTCGCTGCCGGCGTCTCGATTGTGAATCTGGTGGTCACTCTCGCCAGCACCGAAGGAGCGCTCGAGTGCGTGGGCGCGCGCTGATCGAGGCGGGGGCCGGGCGCATTGCCGCGCGCCCCTACCGCCCCGACCGCCGCATGGCCAGGCGCGGAGAGCGGGACGAGGCGGGAGGGCGGCGGCCTCGGCGGCCCGCGCGGAGACGCACCGGTCCCACGGTTGCCAGCAGGCCCCGGGCGCATTGCCATGCGCCGTAGCCGCCTTTGGGCCTGCGGGGCCGGGCGCATTGCCATGCGCCCCTACGGCTTCGGCGGCTTCAGCTCGAACCCCTCGAGCCTCAGCCCCGCGTGCGCCTCGGCGTCGGTGAGCAGCTTGGTCGGATCCGCCGTGAGCGCCGAGAAATCGAGCGGGTAGACCTTGACGTCGGTGCCGTCGCCGATGACCAGCGACTTGCCATCGGGCGAGAACGCCACGCCGACGGCCTCTCGCGAGGTCGGGATGATGAGCAGGGTCTCGAGCGTCGAGGTGGACCAGACGCGCACGGTCGTGTCGTCGCTCGCGGTGGCCAGCAGATGGCCGTCCGGCGAGAAGACCGCGGTGTTGATCCACTGGGCGTGGCCGTGCAGGCGCCACAGCTCGCGCCCGGTCGCAACCTCCCAGAGGATGGCGAGGCCGTCCTTGCCCGCGCTCGCGAGCATCGTGCCGTCGGGCGAGAAATCGACACCGGCGACCCAGTCCTTGTGGCCTTCGAGCGTCTTGAGCTCCCGGCCGCTCGACGCGTCCCACAGCTTGATCGTCTTATCGTAGCTCGCCGACGCGATGAGGCGGCCGTCGGGCGAGAACGCCACCGCGTGGATGACGTCCTGGTGGCCCTGCAGCACGGCCAACTCGGCACCGGTCTCCACGCTCCACAGCCGCACGGTCTTGTCCATGCTTCCGGTCGCCAGCCGGTCGCCGGCCGGCGAGAAGGCCGCGCCGTAGACCACCTGGCTGTGCCCGCGGAGGGCGTGCAGCGCCTGGCCGGTCGCGGCGTCCCAGATGCGCGCGGTCTTGTCGCTGCTGGCCGAGGCGAGCAGCTTGCCGCTCGGGTCGAAGGCGAGCGCGCCGTTGACGACGTCGGTGTGTCCCTGCAGCACCCGCTGCGGCGCCTTGCGCTCGAAGTCCCAGAGCCGGATGTCCTTGTCCCAGCCGGCTGAGGCGAGGCGCTTGCCGTCAGGCGAGAAGGCGAGGCAGTAGACGACTTCGCTGTGCCCGGTGAGGCGGACCAGCTCCTTGCCCCGTCGCAGGTACCAGATCTTCACCTTCTTGTCGTAGCCGCCGGTGGCGAGCGAGGCGCCGTCGGGCGAGAAGGCGACCGCGTACGAGTAGTCGCCGTGCGCGGCGATGTTCAGCAGGGCCTGGCGCTCCTCGACGTCCCACAGGCGCACCGTCTTGTCGTAACTGACCGAGGCGAGCAGCCGGCCGTCGGGCGAGAAGGCGAGGCGGGTCGGGCTGTCCTTGTGCCCTGGCATCACGGCCAGTGGCTTTCCGGTCGCCGGGTTCCAGAGGTGGACCTTCTTGTCGTCGCAGGCGCTCGCGAGCAGCTTGCCGTCGGGCGAGAAGGCGAGGGCGGTGGCGCGATCGGCGTGCTGCAGCACGCGCAGCGGCGCTCCGGCGCTGGTCCAGAGGCGCACCGTGCGGTCGTAGGCCGCGCTCGCGAGGAGCTGCCCGTCGGGCGAGAAGGCGACCTCGGTGATCCGCTCCTGGTGGCCGGGGAGCGTGAGCAGGAGGCTGCCCGACTCCACGTCCCAGACTCGGATGAGCTTGTCCCAGCCGCCCGAGAGCAGCCGGCGGCCGTCGGGCGAGAACTTGATGGTCTGGACCGTGTCGGCGTGTCCTTGGAGCGTTCGCAGCCGCTCGCCGGTCGCGGCGCGCCAGAGGATGATCGCCCGGTCGCGCCCCGAGCTGGCGATGAGCGCGCCGTCCGGAGAGAAGGCGACCCCGTAGACGCGGTCGGTGTGGCCTTCGAGCGGCGCGTGCTGCCGGCGCGTCGTCAGGTCCCAGAGGTGGACCTGGTTGCCCGCGCTCGCGGCGAGCAGCGCGCCGTCGGGCGAGAAGGCGACCTGCTCGACGGCGTCGCTCGTCGTCAGCACTCTGCCCAGGCTCGCTATCGAGCTGAAGCCGGCGCGGTAGATCTGCGAGGCCGCGGCGACGCGCGAGTTGCGGCTGCCCGCCAGTTCGCGGGCGAAGGTGGGGCTGTAGAACGGGCTGTAGGGGTGCGCCGGGTTATGGAGCAGCGAGGCGGACGAGAAGATCGACGCCGAGAGGAAGAGCTGCTCCTCGGCGAGCCTGTCGGCCTTCTCGGTGTAGGCCTGGGCGAGGTGGTAGTTGGCCGTCAGGCGCTCCTGGTGCTCCTTGGCGCGCGCGGCCGACTCGAGCTTGCGGGCGGTCATCTCGCGCTCGAGCGACTGGCTCTCGCGCCGCAGCGTGACCGAGACGCCGAAGAGGGCGACGACGATCACCACCAGCAGCAGCGCGGCGGTGGCCATCGCGATCTTGTTCTGGGCAGCGAAGCGCTTGAACAGCTCCCACGAGCTGTACTGATAAGCGTTCACCCGCCCGCCGGTCATGAAGGACTCGATCTCGGCGGCCAGCTCCCGCGCGCTCTGGTAGCGGTGCTCCTTCTCCTTGCTGAGCGCCTTCTCGGCGATAGCGGCCAGCTCCGGCGGCGCCTCGGGGCAGACCTCGCGCACCGGCGTGAGCGGCTCGCCGATGACCTTCTCGAGCGTCTCGGAGGCGGTCGGGCCGACGAACGGCGGGCGTCCGGTGAGGACCTCGTAGAGCACCGCGCCCAGGCCCCAGACGTCCGAGCGATCGTCGATGTCGTCGACCAAGCCCTTTGCCTGCTCCGGGCTCATGTACGAGGGCGTCCCGACCGTGGTCCCGAAGGCGGTCTCGTCGGCGCTTGCCTTCATCTTCTCGAGCACGCGGTGCAGGTCGCGCGCGCGGATGTCGCGCTCGCCCTTGAGCTTGGCGACGCCCCAGTCGAGCAGGACCGTCTCGCCGTACTCGCCGACCATCGCGTTGTCGGGCTTGATGTCGCGGTGGACGACCCCGCGGCTGTGCGCGTAAGCGACCGCGTGGCACATGTCCCAGAACGAGCCGAGCCGCTTGAGCCGCTCCTGCAGGCCATGGCACTCGGCCAGCACCTTCGCCAGCGTCCTGCCGCGCACCAGGCGCATCGTGTAGTAGAGCGAGCCGTCGGTGCGCCGCCCGACCTCGTAGACCGGGACGATGTTCGGGTGCTCGAGCTGGCCGGTGACGCGCGCCTCGCGCAAGAAGCGCAGCGACCCGGGGGTCGAGCGCTTGGTCCAGGCGAGCTGAGTCCCCTCGTCGCCGCCCGGCTCGCGCAGGACCTTGAGGGCGACCTCGCGCTGCATCTGCTTGTCGAAGGCGAGCAGCACGCGCGCCTGGCCGCCGCGCCCGTGGATTCCGCGCACCTCGTAGCGGCCCTCGAGCTCGAACGGCAGGGAGGCCTCCTCCGCGTCGAGCTCGTCGAGCAGGCGCTTCGCGCGCCCGCCTTTCAGGCCTGCGGCCGACTCCGCGAAGGGCGCGCCCGCTGACTTGAGCATCGCCCGCTCGACCGCGCGCCGCTGATCCGCGCTGAGGACCGAGGCCTTGACCAGCCGGTCGGCCAGCTCGCTCACCGTCGTTCCCCGGCAGCCCGAGGCCGCGCGGGCGACGTCGGCGGCGGTGGCGAAGTCGAGCTCCACCGCGAGGAGGGCGAACAGCAACTTCTCGGACGGTCCTTCGGGGGTGAGCATGATTCGGTTTCCGGCGATGCTTTGACGCAATACTGACAGAGAACCGCGCCCTCGTCTGCTTTCCCCGCGACCGCGCGCGGCGAGCCCGGCAGCTCGCCCGCAGGGCGGCATGGCGGCCGAGGCGCCCTCGCGCGGCCATCGGAGGCTTCGCAATTTGATGGGGCAAAGGAGCCCAGCCATGCGAGTCGCCGTCTTCGATTCTCACTCGTTCGACCGAAGAGCCCTGGACGCTGCCAACCAGCAGTTCGGCCACGAGCTGGTCTTCTACGAGGCGCGCCTGTCCGAGGACACAGCGGCCCTGGCGCGCGGCTTCGAGGCCATCTGCGCCTTCGTCAACGACAGGCTCGACGCCGGCACCATCGCGGCGCTGGCGGACGAAGGGGTGCGCCTGATAGCCCTGCGCTCGGCCGGCTACAACAACGTCGACCTGGTGGCCGCCGAAGCCCACCAGATACCGGTCGTGCGCGTGCCCGAGTACTCGCCCCACGCCATCGCCGAGCACACCTTCGCCCTGCTGCTGGCGCTCGTGCGCAGAATCCCCCGGGCCTTCTCCCGGGTGCGCGACTCGAACTTCTCGCTCGACGGACTCGTCGGCTTCGATCTGCACGGCAAGTGCTTCGGGGTCATCGGCACCGGGAAGATCGGCACCGCGGTCGCTCACATCGCCCACGGCTTCGGCTGCCGGCTCATGGGCTACGACCCGCGGCCCAACCCGAAGCTGGCGGACATCGGCCTGCGGTACGTCGAGCTCCCCGAGCTCTTTCGAGAGTCGGCCGTCATCTCCCTGCACGTGCCGCTGCTGCCGTCAACGCACTACCTGATCAACCGCCAAGCGATCTCGCAGATGAAGGACGGGGTCATCATCCTCAACACCGGACGAGGCGCGCTCATCGACAGCCGCGCGCTCATCGACGGGCTCAAGTCGCGAAAGATCGGCGGGGCAGGGCTCGACGTCTACGAAGAGGAGGAGGGGCTCTTCTTCCGCGACCTCTCGGACGAGGTGCTCCAAGACGACGTGCTCGCGCGCCTGCTGACCCTGCCGAACGTCATCGTCACCTCGCACCAGGGCTTCCTCACGCGCGAGGCGCTTGCGGCCATCGCGCAGGTGACGCTCTCCAACATCCAGGCCTTCGAGAGAGGCGAGAAGCTGGTCAACGAGGTGCGGGCCGAGGAGGTCGTGCGCCCGCCTCCGCCAGCGCCGGCCTCGCCGCTTCATTAGCGGTCGGCAATTGGTTCGGCGGGGCCCCCGGTCACCCCGAAGTTGAGCACCTGTGTGGCTAAGCAAGAGCCGCCGCCCCGGTCACCCCGAGCGAGAGACCGGCCCGTTGGCCGGCTGTGGCCTTGAACTAACAGGGGGAGCTGTTAGTTAGGAGCGTAGCCTCCCGCGGAACGCGGGAGGCGAAGTCGAGGGGCCGCGACAGGATCGACCGGGCCTTCGACTCAAGCATGAGGCCCGCGGTTTGCCCCGGCCCTCAGTCCTCGTCGCCCGCGCCGCCCTCGCGCCGCAGCCCGAGCCGGCGCCGCAGCTCGCGCGCGGCCTGCCTGGAGACGAGCACGCTCGCGCCGGGCGTGGTGCGCGCGAGGAAGCCGCCCGTGTCCGACGGCTAGAGCCGCACGACGTGGGCGAGGTTGAGCAGCGCGCGCCGATGGACCCGCTCGAGCCCGGGCGCCTTCAGCTCGAGCTCGGCGAGGCTGTAGTCGCAGAGGTACTCGCCCTCGGTCGTGTGCAGCGTGACGAGCTCGCCGTCGAGCACGGCGTGCGTCACCGACTCCGGGGCGACGAGCACGATGCCATGCCGCGTCGGAATCGCGATCCGCTCGGGCGCGGCGGCGGCGGGAGGCGCCGCGGGCGCGGGCGGCGTCGCGCTCTCGAGCCGGCGCAGCGCCAGGCGAGCGCGGGCCCGGTCCAGCGCCCTCTGCAGCCTCCAGGCCTCGACCGGCTTGAGCAGGTAGTCCACCGCCTCCTCATCGAATGCCTGCACGGCGTGCTGCGAATGCGCGGTGCAGAAGATGACCAACGGTCCGTCCTTCGGCATGAGCTGGGCGGCGTCCATCCCGCTCAGCCCGGGCATGTTGATGTCGAGCAGCACGACGTCCACGTCGCGAGCGCCGATGCGCGCGAGGACCTGTTCGCCGTCCTTCGCCTCGCCGCAGGCCTCGACGCCGGGGACCGCCGCGAGCAGCCGCAAGAGGCGGCGGCGCGCCATCAGCTCGTCGTCGGCGACCAGCACCTTCAGCGAGGGCTCGCTCATGCGTCGCCTCCGGAGATCGGACCGCTCAACGGCAGCTCGAGCTCGGCGCGGGTGCGGTCGCCCTCGCCGCCGATGCGCAGCGAGGCCCCGCCGTCGTAGGAAAGCTTCAGGCGCCGCTCGACCATCGGGAGGCCGGTGCTGCCTTCTCGCGGACCGCGGTAGGCACCCGGGTTCTCCAGCCGGACGAAGAGCCGGTTGTCCCTGCGCGACAGCGCGAGGCGGACCTCGCCGCGGTGGCCGGCGGCAGGGCCGTGCTTCACGGCGTTTTCGGCCAGCGGCAGGAGGATCATCGGCGGCACGCGCACGTCCGACGGGACGTCGGGCGCCTTCTCGATGACCAGCTTGAAGAGCTCTGGGTCGCGCAGCAGGTGGAGCGAGAAGAGCGTCTCGACCAGCTCCAGCTCCCTCGCGAGCGGCCAGGCGGCGCAGCGCACGCCGTCGAGGACCGTTCGCAGCATCGCCGAGAGCTGCAGCACCGCGTGCTCGGCGACGACGCCGTCCTCGCGGCACCACTCGGCGATGGAGTTGAGGGTGTTGAAGAGGAAATGCGGATCGAGGTGGGCGCGCAGCGCCAGAAGCTGCGCCCGCTCGGCCTCGCGCGCCAGAGCTTCGGCGCGCGCCCGCTCGCGCTGCAGGCTCTTCTCGAAGCCGATGTCGCGTCCCAGGCCCCAGCCGCCGACGAGGAAGAGCGCGATGTCCACCGCGAGGCTCGAGGGGGCGGTGAGAAAGGTCCTCCCGAGCCCGGTGACGCGGGGAAGCCCGACGCCCACGGCGAGGATGACGCCCGCGCCGGCGACCGCGTAGAGCGCGAGGCGCCACGCGGTGCCCGAGCGCTCGCTGCTGTCCGGGAAGAGCAGGCGCCACGAGACCGGGGCGACGTCGACGAAGGCGAGGCACATGACGACGCCGAGCAGCACTGCGCCACGGTGGTGGCTGAAGCTGCCCTGCGCGGCGAGCATCGGCAGGCACACGAGCAGGATGGGAACGAGCCGGCGGGGCGCGAAGAGCCCTGCGAGCGTCTCTCGGATGATCGTTCCGGCTGCGGCGTTGCTCATGTGCTCCAGGTCGGTCGGCGGCGCGAATCCGCAGGGTGCGCCCGACACTGCGCAGGCGGCGCAAGCCTGCTTCCAGCGCTCGAAAGCATAGCGGAGGTCCTTTCTCGCAGGCAGCGGAGGGCCGGACGGGCAGCGCCCGAGGGCGCGAAACGGGCTCGTCTTCATGGTTGGATGGTGCGGCGCCTTTGCGCGGGGACTGCGGGCGAATCGCGCGGTTGGTCGGAATACGGCAGCGAGAGGTCGCGAGCCGCCGCTGGGCGGCTCGCGCCGCGATCGGGCTCAAGGCGACCGCCGTCCGGATCGCGTCTGCGACCGCTCGGCCGGCATCCGGGACCGTTCGGCCGGCTTCGCCCTGCGGCGCCTCGGCGCGGGCCTACCGTCGAAGCATCAACCTTCGCGGAGGTCCCCGATGCGCCGACCCGACCCGATGCAGCACGCGCCCGCGCTGCCAGCCCCGCGGCCCGGCACGCCCGAGCCGCGCACCGCGCTCCTGGTCAACCCGTTCTATCCCAAGGACGTGCGCGCCAGCTTCGGCAAGCACGTGCTCACGCCGAGCCTGGCGCTCACCTCGCTCGCCGCGGCGACGCCCGCGGGCTGGAAGGTGTCGTTCTGGGACGAGAACCTGCTGCAGGGCCCGCCTCCGGTCGATCCGCTGCCGCATGTCGTCGGCATCACCGTCCACCTGACGTTTGCGAAGCGCGCTTACGAGCTGGCCGCGTGGTTCAAGGCGCAGGGCTGCGTCGTCGTGATGGGCGGGCCGCACGCGCTCTCGTGCCCGGACGAGATCCAACCCCACTGCGACGCCCTCGCGGTCGGCAACGGCGTGCCGCTCTGGCCGCAAATCCTGGGCGACATCGAGCGGGGCTGCCTGCGGCCGCGCTACGAGGCGCCCTTCACCGACTTCGCCTCCGAGCCGCCGCCCGATCGCAGCATCGTGCCGAAATGGGCCTTTCTCACCACGGCGAGCCTCACCGCGACGCGCGGCTGCCACAACCGTTGTGACTTCTGCTTCCTGGCCACGGGCGAGACGCGCATTCGCTACCAGATGCGGCAGCCGCAGGAGGTGGCGCGCGAATTCGAGGCGCTCGACACGCCCTACGGCGTCTTCGTCGACAACAACCTCGGCGCCAGCTGTTGTTACCTGCTCGAGCTCTGCCGCGCGCTCGCCCCGCTCGGGAAGATTTGGAGCGCGGCCGTCAGCCTCGACGTGACGAACGACCCGTCGCTGGTGCGCGAAATGGCGCTCGGCCGGCTGCACCGGCGTCTTCATCGGCTTCGAGAGCCTCAACGACCAGAACCTGCTCGCCGCCGGCAAGCGCAGCCCACGCGCCGAGGACTACGCGCGGCGGGTCGCGCTCTTCCACCGCAACGGCATCCAGGTGAACGGCAGCTTCATGCTCGGCTTCGACCACGACACGCCCGAGGTCTTCGAGCGCACGGCCGTCTGGATTGAGCAGCAGCGGCTCGAGTGCGCCACCTTCCACATCGTCACGCCGTATCCGAACACGCCGTTCTTCCGCCGCATCGAGGCCGAGGGGCGCCTGCTGCACCGCGACTGGTCGCTCTATGACACGGCGCACGCGGTCTTCCGCCCCACGCAGATGACGCCCGATGAGCTCGAGGCCGGCTACGCGTGGCTCTACCGGCGCGTCTTCTCGCTGCGCTCGATCTGGGCGCGGCGGCCGCAGCAGGCCGCGTCGGTACCGCCGTATCTGGCGATGGCGCTGCTCTACAAGCGCGCCAATCCGCTGTGGCGCTTTCTCATCGAGCAGCGGCATACCAACGCGGTCTGGCGCCCGCTCGTCGAGCTGACGCGCTGGCGGCACCTGCGGCTTCGCAAGCGGCTGGCGGCGCGCGACTTCGAGGGCTCGCCCGTTCCCGTACCGGTTCCGCCCGGCGTGTAGGAGGTCGGCAATGGGAAGGGTTTCATTGGCGTTGTCGGCGGCGCTGCTCGCCGCAGCCATGACCCACGCGCCCGCGAAGAGCGGCGAGCTCGAGATGCCGGCGCGGCTGCGCGCCTTCCTCGACAGCGGAAAGTGGGACGCCACGCCGCGCAGCTTTCGAATCATCGCGCTCTCGTTCATCGCCGATGGCTGCGCCGAGCAGGGTGCGCGCGACGCTTCGGAGAGAGACGCCGCCCTCGCCTGCATCGACCGCTGCCTCGAGCTGGCCAGGCGGACGCGAAAGGCGAGGCCGTCGCTCAAGCGGCCGATAGGCGAGGGATTGTGGCTGTCGCACTACAACCTCATCCTCGGCGCTCGCGATCGGCTCGCGCCATGCGCACATCCTCGGGAGCACGAGGCGATAGCCCGGGTGCTCGCGGCGTCGGCGATTCGCGAGCCGACGCATCACGTCTCGTCGTACGCGAAGAGCCCGTATCGCTGGCCGGCCGATCAGGCGGCGACTCTGGCGAGCCTCGCGCGGTTCGCTCGCGCGCACGGGACCGACCTCGCCGTCGAGTCGCTGCGGCTCTGGCGCGAGGCGATGAAGACGCGGGTCGACGAGAAGCTCGGCCTGCCGTGGTCGGAGGCGACGGGGCGCGCGAAGGGCGCGAAGCTGCCGCGCGGCTGCGCGCTCTCGTGGCAGACGCGCTTTCTCGCCGAGCTCGATCGCGACCTCGCCGAGCGATGGTGG
>JBMNNX010000011.1:0-49697 GCA_050942745.1 Myxococcales bacterium | reverse complement strand
TCGTCCGACGCCCGCCTGTGCCTCCCGCCTTGCCTCCCGCCGTCTGGATCAACCCGCCCAAGGAACACTCTGCCGAGAAGGAGAGCGCTGCTCAGTAAAATCCACCTGGTCTGTGTCTCAAAGTCGTTGACACGTCCCGCTGTTCGAGCCATTGCTCGAAACAGGGCGCGGGACTCTCATCCCTCGCCATTCCCAGGACTGCTCGCAGGTGGCCAGCCGCCAGCCAGCCTGTATGCCAAGGTCTCTCGCGCCGGTCGGACCTGAGCTCACGTTCGAGGTCTGCCCATTGCTGGCTGATCGGAGGGGCAGGCGGGAGCTCGCCCGAAGCCAGCCGCGCCTGCTGAAGGCGCGATTGCCAGCTACCGCTGGCGGCCTCGGCGATAGCCAGGAGAGCTTCACGGTGCGGGTCTGTAGCGAGGGACTCGAGCGCTTGCCGGCCGTCGGAGTCGAGGGTTTCGTCATCTACTCCGAGCCGGCCGGCGACGCGCGCCACGTGCGAGCTAGCGGTGCTCCAGCGGTCGCGCAGCCGGTCTACCCGAGGATCGTCGAAGTCCTCGAGCCTGCTAAGAACGCCTTCCACAAAGGAAGCCAGCGCTCGCTCGACGTCGGGCTTGGCCACCCTCGCGCAATACGAGGTCAGGAACCGGACCGATATGCCGGGCGCCAGATCCGGCCCGTCAGCTTCGACCCGAAGCTCGAACGACTCGTCGTCAAAGCGCCGGAACCACAGGTCGGGGAGTGCCCCTCTCTGCCGCGCTGCTCGCAAGGAGTGGAAGCCCTGCCATTCCCTCCACTCGTCGCCCCCCTTGGCCGGCACTCGCCGCTCACCGACGAGCCGCGGCCAGCAGTCGGCAATCCACTCGGCAATGGGCAGCGCGCAGCAATATGGACCATTGCGAACGCTGCGAGCGCGGGTGTCGAGAAGCTCGCTGACCAGCACATCCCCGACCCGTACCTCTAGCCGAGCCCAAGTCCTGGCTTCTGCCGGGTCGGTGATCCACGGCGCTTCGAGCCATTCCGCTTGGGTGGCAAGCGTCACGGCAAGACCTCGCTCCACTGCCCTCCAACCTGGAACTTCTCCGCCACCCAGGCAGCCTTGCCAACGAAGTCGTTCATCTCGACAAAGTAGCCCTTGTAGGAGCCGGCAGCACGATTGGTGAGCCGAAACTCGAGCAGCGCCTCGCCTCCGGCAGCCTCGACGCGCGCCCAGGCCTTTCTTGGAAAGTCGCCCTCGAAAACACGGTCGATCTGCCCGCGGCGGATGGCTTCACGCAACCAACGGAGCAGCTTCTCGGGGTCGCGGCTCACCCCGGGGGCGACGGCATCGCAGTCGGAGGCGTCCGAGCGGTAGTGCGGCTTGCACATCGGATTTGGCAATCGCTTGTGCTCCGGGAGCCCCTCGTAGGAGACGCGCTCGACAATCTTCTTATCGAGTTCGCTCAGTCCTCCAAAGCCTGGCTTTCGCGCTTCTACCGGCTCACGCGCCTCACGCGCAGCCTACCACCCCGGCGCCCCTTGCCCGCGTGCGAGCCCCCTCACCCTCGCGCCGCCTCCTCTACCGCCTCGGCCTGCCTTTCTCGCACGAGCACGACCACCGACACGCAGATGAGTAGGTACCCGAGCATCGTCGTCGGGCGCACCGGCTCCCCCCACGCGAAGAAGGCGACGAGCCCTGCGAGCAGCGGCTCGGCGAGCGTGAAGACCGCGATGCGCGCGGCGCCGATGTACTTGAGCGCGTAGTTCATCGCGCTGTGCCCCACCATCGTCGGAACCAGGGCCATGAGCAGGAAGGCAAGCCAGGTGATCGGCGAATAGCCGGCCGCCGGCACCCCGGTCGCGAAGAGCGCACCGAAGCCCGCGACCCCGGCAACGCCGTAGAGCGCGGTGACGTAGACCCCGTTGTCGAGCGTGCCCCGCAGCCTCTTGCCGAGCAGAAAGTACGCGGTGAAGAGCACCGACGAGAGCACGGCGAGAAGGTCGCCCTTCAGATGCGAGCGGTCCAGGCTGAAGTCGCTCACGCCGATGGCGACGACGCCGAAAAGCCCCAGCGCAATCGACACCAGCAGCCGCGGGGTGAGCCTCTCGCCGAAGACGAGGTTGGAGGCCAGCGCGGTGATCACCGGGTTGATGGCGAAGAAGATGGCCGCGTTCGCCACGGTGGTGTGCTGGACCGCGGCTATCCAGGCGACGAAGTGCGCGGTCAGCGAGAGGCCGGCGAGGACGAGCAACCCGGTGTCACGGCGGGACAGACCGCGCAACTGGCGCAGGCGGCCACCAGCCAGCGGCGCGAGCAGCGCGGAGGCGATGACGAGGCGCCACGCAGCGATGGCGAGCGGGCTCGCCTCGGCGAGCCGGATGATGTTGCCGGACTGGCTCGCGGCCGCGATGCCCGCGGCGAGAAAGAGAAAGACCGACCGCGACATAATGCGCACCTCGGTGACCCGGCACCGCAGACACGAGAGCCCGGCCGAGCGAATCGACCGGGCTCCCGCGCCTCGAGCGCTTTAGACGATCAGGCCGTCGGCTGCGCCGTGGCCGCCTCGGGCACCGCCTTCTTCTGCGACACCTTGTACGAGACGGTCATCCCGACGAGCGAGGCGAGGCCGACCACGCCGAGCATGATCCAGATGATCCAGGGGTTGTAGGCGTCCCAGAGCACCCGGTTGACCTCGTAGATGTCGGCGCCGCCGCCGAGCTTTGCGGCCAGGGTGTTGAAGAGCTCGGTGCCCTTGAGCGACTCGAGCGACTCCGGGTTCATCCCGAAGTGCTCGGCGAGGTACTTGCGCGCCAGCACGTTCTTCGACGCAAAGCCGTCGTAGAGCGGTCCGGAGATGCCGTTGCCGGCGGCCCAGCCGATGGCGAACGGGATGTTCGAGTAGCCCATGTACAGCGCCTTCTTGTCGGGCGGCGCGGTCATGCCGATGAACTCGGAGAACTTCGGGCTGCAGATGATCTCGCCAATGGCGAAGACGAAGATGGCGAGGGAGGCGATCATGCCGACCGCGGTGAGGCCCGAGGCGACGAAGCCCACCAGGCCAATCGCCATGCCGAGCACCAGCGAGGTCATCATCTTGTAGCGGCCGAAGAACCACGAGAGCGGCAGCACGAAGATGATGATGGCGAACGCGTCGATGTTGATGAGGATCTCCGGCTTGGCGGCGCCGTCGGCCGTCAGGAAGCTCTTCGCGCCGTCGCCGAGGACCGAGGCGAGGAAGCCGCCCACGTCGCGGGTGTCGACCCACTCGTCGAGGAAGTTCGGCAGCAGATCCCAAAGCTGCATGAACATGAACCAGAAGCCCGAGACGATGAGCAGGAAGCGCAGCATCGCCTTGTCGTTCCAGAGCACCTTCATCGTCTCGGTGAAGACCTTGACCGGCTCCTTCTTGGCCGCCTCCGGGTCGCGCTCGGGCTCCCTGAACAGGAAGATGGTCGGCAGGAAGTTGATCGCCGTGACGATGGCCGCGCCGTAGAAGACGTATTGCCAGGTCGGCGCCTGCTCGTTGCCGCGCGCCCACGAGGCCGCCATCGGCGCGAGGAAACCGCCGATGTTGACGACCCAGTAGAAGATTCCGAAGCCCAGGCCGGAGTTCTTCTCGGTCAGCGACTTGGCGACCGAGCCCTGGACCGGCGGCTTGAACAGCGCGGTGCCCGTGCCCACGAAGCAGGCCGCGACCATCATCGTCCAGAAGGAGTGGGCGTTGGCCATCGTGACGTAGCCGATGATGTTCAACGAGAAGGCGACGGCGAGGCTCTTCTTATAGCCGTAGGCCTCGGTGTAGCCGCCGGAGACCATCGGCAGCAGGCACTGGATAAGTGCCCAGACCATGTAGATGACGCCCTTCTCCTTGTAGGAGAGGCCGATGCCGCCTCCGGTGGTGCTGACCATGTAGAGCGGCAGCACCGCGCGCACGCCAAAGAAGGCCAGGCGCTCGAAGGCCTCCATCACGTTGGCGATCCAGAAATTGAAGCCCATCGTGCGGACCTGCTCGAGCACCGAGACCGACTTCGTCTCTGCGCCTTCGGCGGAGACCGCCTTCGCCTCTTCGGCCATGAATCTCTCCTTGTGGTGCAGGGCTACGGGCCGCTGCGCGTGGACCTGAACGGTCCCTCGGACCCTCGTGCGGTGCTCGGGCTGCCGTGGCTCGTCCGATCACCTTTCAGCAGTTTCAGAGCCGCCGAGGATAGGGAAACTCACGGCGATTTCCAAGGGTTGCGTCATCGCGGCCACGCGGTCGGCGGCCCGGAGCAGGCTTTCGGGCTGGCCTGCGCACCGCGGACGACGGACGGGCCGGCACGAAGGCCGGCGCTCCGCCTACTTCACCTTTCCGACGAGATAGGCCACCGGAATCCCGCCGTTGCGCGTGTGGAAGACCTCTTCGAGCCCGTGGCCGAGCGCCTGACCGAGCTTCAAATCGGGCACCAGCACTCCGGCTGTCCATCCCGCCGCCCGCTCGCGGAAGGCCCGGCCCATCGACTGGAAGAGGCTCCGCAGCTCGCGCTGTTCGCCGACCCGCTTGCCGTACGGCGGGTTCGTCGCGACGAGCCCCGGGCCACCCGCCGGCACCTCGAGCACGCCGACGTCGCGGACGGCGAGCTCGATGTCGTCGATCACGCCCGCGCGCTCGGCGTTTGCCCGCGCCGCGGCGATGGCGCCCGCGTTCTTGTCCGACCCGGCGATCCTCACCGGCGAACGCGCTAGCGCGCCTTCCCTCACCCTCTCGCGCAGCCGCTGCCAGGTGCGGTCGTCGAAGTCCTGCCAGCCCATGAAGGCGAAGCTGCGCTCTATCCCCGGCGCGATCCGCCGCGCGAGCAGCGCAGCCTCGATCGGTATCGTCCCCGAGCCGCACATCGGATCGAGCAGCGCAGTCTCGCCCCTCCAGCCGGCGCCGAGCAGCATCGCGGCCGCCAGCGTCTCGCGCAGCGGCGCCTGCGAGACGACCTGCCGATAGCCGCGCCGGTGCAACAGCTCGCCCGAGCTGTCCGCGCTGATGGTGCAGCGGTCGTGGACAAAGCGGACGAAGAAGCGCTGCCCCGCGCTGCCCTCCTCGTCCTCGTCGCCGCCGACCTGCGTCTCGACGTTGCCGACCTTGCGCTCGATGGCTTCGAGCACCCGCTGGGCGACCGCGCCCGAGTGATAGAGCTTCGACTTGCGGCAGGTGATGCTGAGCGAGACGCTCGCGCCGCGAGCGACGAAGCGCTCCAAGGGGACCTTCAGCGCGTTGCGCTCGAGCTCGTAGAAGGCGGTCGCGCGGAACTCGGCAATGCGCACGAGGACGCGGCTCGCCGTGCGCAGCCAGAGGTTGGCGGCGTAGAGCTGCTCGATCGTCGCGGAAAACGACGCGCCGCCGGGCGAGCCCTTGACCTTTCGCATGCCGAGCGTGCGCAGCTCCTTGGCGACGAGGGGCTCGAGTCCGGGCGCAGTGGCGGCGAAGCAGGAGAGAGTCTCGGAAGTCATGTGCTCGGGGCCTCGCCTGGCGGCTGTGAAGAGCGAAAGGCCGCCGCAGGCTAGTCGCGGCGGCCGAGCGGCTCAAGTCATGGGCGAGGCGTGCACTCGCTGCGGCGGCGCGCTCCAAGACCTAACTGGATTGGCAGAGACGGCCGTCTCGGAGGGGTTGCCATGACCGACGTGTATGGACCAGGCCAGGAACCGCCGACCAACAAGCCCACGGCGCGCCCGCCCGAGCCGCCGCCATCCGAGGAAGAACGCCGCGTGGCCGAGCCCGCGCCGCTTCACGAGGAGGAGCGCCGCGCGGACGAGCCAACGCCGCCGCCTGCCACGGCCGAGCGCAAGGGACCGTCGCACGACGAGAAGAACTGGGCGATGGCCTGCCACCTGTCGGCGCTCGCGGGCTACCTCACGTTCTTCGGGTTCTTCGTCGGCCCGCTGATCGTGTGGTTGGTCAAGAAGGACGAGTACCCGCTCGTCGATGACCAGGGCAAGGAGTCGCTCAACTTCGAGCTGAGCATCCTGCTCTACTACGTGATCTCCGGCCTGCTGGTGTTCGTGATCGTCGGCATCCCGCTGCTCATCGCGGTGGCCGTGTTCCAGCTCGTGGAGATCATCATCGCCAGCGTGAAGGCGAAGAACGGGGAGATGTTCCGCTATCCGCTGACGATTCGGTTCGTGTCGTAAAGGCGCAAGGAGAGCGAACGGCGCGGGTGAACGCGCGGGCCGCCGGGACGACCGGGACCGCGGCTCTCCTCCTCTCTTCCCGGCGCGCTTCGCGAGCGACGTGTCCCGCGCCACGCGGCCGCCGGCACGGCTGCGTTCCCGCCTCCGCGTTTTCGTCCCTCGGCCTCGACGAGCTCGTGGCGGTCGAGTGGCAGCTCGCTTTCGCCTCGTGAGGACCGGGGCGTGGTAATGAAGCCCCGATGCACAGGCTCCACGAACCGACCATCGCCCTGGGCGACGTTCTCCGCCCCACCGCGCTCGAAGTTGACCTCGCCCAGCTCACGGCCAACTACGAAGCCATCCGCCGGCACGTCAACGTGCCGGTCATGGTGATCCTCAAGGCCAATGCGTACGGGCACGGCCTCGTCGAGGTCGGCCGGCACTTCGAGCGCTTGGGCGCTCCGTATCTCGCCGTCGCCTATCTCGAAGAGGGACTGCGCCTGCGACAAGCCGGCGTTCGCACGCCGATCCTCGTTCTCGGCGGCCTGGTCGGCGGGCAGATCCCGCTCTTCATCGAGCACGACCTGACGCTCACCGCCTCGTCGGTGGACAAGCTGCGAGCGGTCGAGGACTGCGCGGCGACGCTCGGTCGCCGAGCCCGCGTGCACCTGAAGATCGACACCGGCATGGAGCGGATCGGCGTCCACTGGTACAGCGCCGAGAAGCTGCTCGAGGCCTCGCTCGACTGCCGGCACGTCGATGTCGAGGGCATCTTCTCCCACTTCGCCAACGCCGACTCGCAGGACCTGACGCACGCGCGGCTACAGCTCGAGCGCTTCCAGGAGGTCTTGCGCTTCTACGAGCGGCGCTCGCTCCCGACCCCGCTGCGGCACATGTCGAGCTCGGGCGCGGTGCTGCAGCTCCCCGAGGCCCGCTTCGACATGGTGCGCCCCGGGCTGCTGCTCTACGGCGCCTATCCGATGCCCGGCCCGCGGCCGATTGAGGTCCGCTCGGCGCTGCGCTGGAAGTCGCGGGTCGTCTACTTCAAGGTCGTCAAGCCTGGCAACCCGATCAGCTACGGCTCGACCTGGGCGCCGGCGCGCGAGTCGCGCGTGGTCACGCTGCCGGTCGGATACGGCGACGGCTACCTGCGCGCGATGTCGGGCAAGGCGCAGGTGATCATCCGCGGCAAGCGCTACCCGGTAGTCGGGCGCATCTGCATGGACCAGGTGATGGTCGACATCGGCTGGGACAGCGCCTTCAACGACGACGAGGTCGTGCTGCTCGGCCGCGAGGGCGAAGCGGCGATCACCATCGAAGAGATGGCCGAGTGGGCGGGCACCATCCCTCACGAGATCCTGACGAGCATCAACACGCGGGTGCCGAGGGTCTACCTCCACCGAGCCGCTGAGCGCTGAACGGTGGCCGCGGAAGCCCGGCCGAGCTGAGATGCGCTCGCGAACTCCCGACGACCTGGCCGGCCACTGCCCGCGATGCCTGCTGCGCGAGGCGGCGTGCCTCTGCGACTGCATCCCGCGGGTCGAGACGCGCACGCAGGTGCTGATAGTGCGGCACACCAAGGAGCGGCTGCGCACCAGCAACACCGCGCGCGTCGCGGCGCTCGCGCTCGTTCGGGCGCAGCTACTCGACATCGAGGCGGCCTCGGATCCCATCGATCCGGCGCCCTTTCGCGAGCCCGGCACCTGGCTGCTCTATCCGGGACAGGAGCGAGCAGGGAGACCGGAGCCGGCGCCGCGCAAGCTGGTCGTGCTCGACGGGAGCTGGAGGCAGACGCGCCGGATGTACCTGCACATGCCGGCGCTGCGCGGCCTGCCGGTGCTCTCGCTGCCACCGCCGGAGATCGCGCCCGCGCGGCTGCGCGAGCAGCAGCGGCCCGAGGGCCACTCGACGCTCGAGGCCATCGCCGCGGCGATCCGGTTCATCGAGGGCGAGGCGGCGGCGAGGCCGCTCGAACAGTTGCACGAGGAGATCGTGCGGCGGGTGCTCAAGGTGCGCGGGCGAAGGCATGGGTGAGGCTGTGGGAGGATCGCTCGACGCGCCGAACCAGGGTCATCGCTGTTGATGTGGCTAAGCGAACGCCCCCTGACTACCGAGCCCCAACCCAATTGGGGTGTTCGCGAGGGCTCGAGAGCGCCGAGTTCGTTCCGCATTGTCCAAGCAGCTTGGGCAAACTCCGCTCATCCCGAGCGTAGAGGCGACCAGCGGGAGCCTCGGAGTCGAGGGATTCGCCGATTTGCCTCCCAAGCTCCATCTGGACGAAGACCTTCGAAACTCACCCGCAAATCCGGCCACTTGCGGATTAGGGTTGTCCTCTGGAGCGCTCCCGGGACATCCGGAAGCGCTCCCGGGACATCCGGAAGCGCTCCCGGGACATCCGGAAGCGCTCCCGGGACATCGGAATCCGCTCCCGGGACATCGGAATCCGCTCCCGGGACACCGGAATCCGCTCCCGGGACATCGGAATCCGCTCCCGGGACATCGGAATCCGCTCCCGGGACATCGGGAGGCGCTCCCGGGACATCGGGAGGCGCTCCCGGGACATCGGGAGGCACTCCCGGGACATCGGGAGGCGCTCCCGGGACATCGGGAGGCGCTCCCGGGACATCCGGAAAGGCTCCCGGGACGTCTCATCCGCTGTGACCGCTGTCCCTGTTGCAGCTTGCCCTGTCCCGGAACTGCCTGGGCTTGTCCCGCGAGCACTCGCGCATGTCCCGGTACTGCCTGGGCTTGTCCCGCGAGCACTCGCGCCTGCCCGGGAACCAAATCGTCGTGTCCCGAGGCTCCTTCGACCATCGCGGCGCGCAGCTCCTCGTCGGTCAGCGGCTGTTTCGGTTGCTTGGGGTCGTTCATGGCGCCCTTGGCGTCGTGTTCGCCCTGACTCTGGACGCGATTTGCCGCGAGTGCCCGACGAGCCGAAGGCCCGCCTGCCCGCGAGGCTGGGGCACGGTGCTTCCGCGTTCGCACGCTCGGCTGTTGCCTCACGCCCCGAGCACCCAGGACACAGACTTCGAGGGGGACGAACGATGGGCGGGCCCACCGTCGGGGAAAAGGAAGCACGAATCAGCTTTAACTCGCTCATCGAGGACGCAAGCCGCGGCAAGGCGACGGTGATCACGCGGCGCGGCGTGCCAGTCGCCGTCCTCGCGCCCATCGAACAGGCGCAAGCGCCGAAGCGCCGGAGGTTCCTTTCCCTGAAGGGAACCGGCGCGGGGCTCTGGGGCGAGCGCGCGGGCGCGACGGTCGCGACAACTCGGAACGAATGGGACCGCCGCTGAGATCGCACGGCCGTTTCGCGCACGGGATCGAACTTGGCGCCCTCTTCGTCCTCGACTCGTCCCCTCGCGGCGGCCCGATGAGCCCCTCGACAAGCTCGGGGTGAGCGGACGATCCCTTCGCCTCCACTTCTTGCCCTCGTGGCGGCGCTGGAGCTCCGCCGTCCATTTTGGCACCGGGTCGTGCGGGGCCGGGCGCACTGCTGTGCGCCCCTACCGCCGCAGCTTCGGCCCTATCCCCTCGACCTTGAGGAGCTGCTCCTTCTCGCACGTGTACAGGTCCCTCATCACCTTCTTGCTCGCGACGAGCAGGTCCTGGGGCGCTTTCTTGTTCGGGTCGATCGCCGCTATCAGCTTCAGCTCGGGCGTCAGCCGGTAGGCGCCCTTGGAGCGCTGCACCAGTCCGGTCAGCTTGTTCGGCTCGAGGTCGGCGTCGTTGCCCAGCGTCACCACTATCCTCCCCGGCCCGCTCTCGAGCGCCCGCAGCCGCAGGCGGCGCATGTCGGCCTTGAGCGCCATCACCTCGGAGAGGTTGTCCACCTCGACAGGCAGGTCGCCGAAGCGATCCTGCATCTCGCCGCGCAGGTCGCTGATGTCCTCGTCGTTCTGCGCCTGAGAGAAGCGCTTGTAGAAGTGCAGGCGCAGGTGGATGTCGGGCACGTAGTCGTCGGGGATGTAGGCGGGCACCGGCAGGTTGACGTCCGGGTCGATGACGCTGCTGAGCGGCTCGCCGCGCAGCTCGTGGACCGCCTCCTCGAGCATCTGTGCGTACAGGTCGAAGCCGACCGCGGCGATCTGGCCGGACTGGTCGGGGCCGAGAAGGTTGCCGGCGCCGCGGATCTCGAGGTCGTGCGAGGCGATGGAGAACCCGGCGCCCAGCTCAGTGAAGCTCTGCAGCACCTCGAGCCGGCGCGCCGCGTCCTTGGTCATCGGCTGCTTGGCCGGCACCAGCAGATAGGCGTACGCGCGCTCGCGGCTGCGGCCGACGCGGCCGCGGATCTGGTAGAGCTGCGCGAGCCCGAAGGTGTCGGCGCGGTTGACGATGATGGTGTTCGCCGTGGGGATGTCGAGGCCCGACTCGATGATGCTCGAGCTGACGAGCACGTCGTGCTTGCGCTCGGTGAACTCGGTCATGACCTTCTCGAGCTGGCCTTCGGGCATCTGGCCGTGCGCGACCGCGAAGCGCGCCTCGGGCACCAGCTCCTTGAGCGTGCGCTCCATCGCGTAGATCGACTGGACGCGGTTGTGGACGAAGTAGACCTGCCCGCCGCGCGCCAGCTCGCGCCGGATGGCCTCGGCGATCTGCGCGGTGTCGAACTTGAGCACGAAGGTGCGGATGGCTTTCCGGTCGGCCGGCGGGCTCGCGATGATGCTCATGTCCCGCATGCCGGACATCGACATGTGCAGCGTGCGCGGGATGGGCGTCGCGGTCATGGTCAGCACGTCGACCTGGCTGCGGTACTTCTTCAGCTTCTCCTTGTGCGCGACCCCGAAGCGCTGCTCCTCGTCGATGACGAGCAGGCCGAGGTCCTTGAAGCTCACGTCCGAGGCGAGCAGCCGGTGCGTGCCGATGAGGATGTCCACCTTCCCCTCGGCCGCCTTCTTGAGCGTCTCGCGGTTCTCCTTGGTCGAGCGCATCCGCGAGACCATCTCCACGGTGACCGGATAGTCGCGGAAGCGCTCGCGGAAGGTGCGCAGGTGCTGCGCCGCGAGCACCGTAGTCGGCACGAGCACGGCGACCTGCTTCTTGTCGAGCACCGCCTTGAACGCGGCCCGCATCGCCACCTCGGTCTTGCCGTAGCCGACGTCGCCGCACACGAGCCGATCCATCGGGCGCGGCGAGAGCATGTCGGCGAGCACGTCGGCGATCGCCTTCTCCTGGTCCGGGGTCTCCTCGAACGGGAAGTCGGCCTCGAACTGGCGGAAGTAGGTGTCCGGCTCGCTGAAGGCGTGGCCGGGGTGCGCCTTGCGCGCCGCGTAGATGCGCAGCAGCTCGGCGGCCATCTTGAGCAGGTGCTCCTTGACCGCTTTCTTGCGCCGCTCCCACGAGGCCGAGCCGAGGCGGTCGAGCGTGATGTTCTCGGCGTCGGCGCCGGTGAACTTCTGCACGAGCCGCAGGCGCGCCACCGGCAGGTAGACCTTGTCCTTGCCCGCGTACTCGATGACGAGCACGTCGGTGCCGATGCCGCGGATGGTCATCCGCTGCAGGCCCTGGTAGCGGCCGATGCCGTAGTCGACGTGGACGACGAGGTCGCCCTCTTTGAGCTCCTTGAAGGCGTCGATGAAGGGCTGCTCGGCGCGCGCGCGCCGCGAGACCTTGCGGGTGCGCTGGCCGAAGACGTCCTCTTCGGAGAGGAGCGCGAGGCCGCCCGGCGCATCGACGAAGCCCGCGCTCACTTCGCCCTGGTGCAGGTGGACCCAGACCGAAGGATCGAAGGCTGCGCGCGGATCGGCCGGCAGGCCCTCGGCGTGCGCCTTGACCATCACGTCGCGGTCGATCAGCAGCCGCTTGAGCCTATCGACCTGGCCGCTGGTGCCGCAGACGATGGCGGCGTACACGCCCAGGTCGCGCCAGCCTCCAAGCCGCTGGACGAGCGGAGCGAGGGCGCCCTGCTCGCCGTGGTGCGAGGCGATCTCCTGGCGGATGGGCGCGGTCTGGCCGTAGGCGAAGGCGATGGGCTGCTGCTCGGGCCCGCCGACGAAGACGGCGTGGCTGGCGACCGTCTGCAGCCGCTCGCGGGCCGCGTCGATCTCCGGCAGGCGCAGGAAGTGGGCCTCGGGCTCCATCGCCAGCTCGCCGCGGTGGCGCGCGGCCGCGAGCTCGGCGTCGAGCGACTCGTCGAGCTCGGTCAGCGCCGACTCGATGCCCAGCGGATCGTCGAGGAAGAGCACCGGCCGCTTCGCCCAGCGCTCGAGGTACTCGAAGAGGCCGACGAGCTTTCGGCCGTAGAAGCCGGGCAGCAGCGCCTCGATGCCGTAGACGAGCCGGCCCTCCTGGATCGAATCGAGCAGCTCGCGCACCTTGGACGAGGGGCGGTTGACCGCGTCGGCGGCCTCGCGCACCGCCTCGATGCCGGCGGCCTTCGTCGCCTCGTTGAAGAGGATCTCGTTGGCCGGCCCGAGCATCAGGCTGTCGAGCTTGGCGGCGGTGCGCTGCGTCTCGGCGTCGAAGAGGCGCAGGCTCTCGACGAGGTCCCCGAAGAACTCGATGCGCGCGGGCTTGTCGTAGAGCGGCGAGAAGACGTCGAGGATGCCCCCGCGCACCGCGAAGGTGCCCGGGTCCTCGACCAGCGGCACGCTCAGGTAGCCCATATCGACGAGCTTCTTGGCGAGGACGTCGCGGTCGATCTCCTGATCGACGCCGACGATCTCGACGTGCTCGTCGAAGACCGAGGGGGGAATCTGCCGGCGGGCGAGGGCGCGGGCCGAAAGCACCAGGGCGCGGGCGGGCGTGCCCTGTGAGAGGTGCAAGAGCGTCGAGAGGCGCCCGAGCATCGTCTGCCGGTCGGGCGAGAGCACGTCGTACGGGAGCTGGGCGTCGGCAGGGAGCCTGAGGACGGTCGGGGCCTCGCGGCTGCCTGCGCCGAGGAACAGCTCGAGGTCGCTCGCGAGCTGCTCGGCCGCCTCCTCGTCCGCGGTCACGCAGACGAAGGGACCCGCGCCGGCGCGCGCAAGCCGGGCGAGCGCGTAGCCTCGCGCCCCGCCCTTGAGCCCGGTGACCGGGATGAGCCGCGTGCCTCGCCGCAGCGAGTCGAGCAGGTGTTCGAAGGGGTTTCCGGCGAGCCTTTCGATCGGCTCGAGAGTCTCGGAGTGGAGATCCATCTCTGTTAGAGCGCCTCGGGTGGGGTTCGGTATTCCTGCTTGTCGAGTACGGCGCTCCCTGCGTGGTGACCGGGCTCGAAGCGCCGGGAGAATAGCCGAGCGAGCAGCGCCGCGAACCGCCCGCGTTGCCACCGAGGCCTGTCAGACCCGCGCGCTAAGCTCGCCCCTACTCGTTCGAAGGAGGGGGGAACCGATGACCATTGCCAAGGCGCATGACCGCCTCTTCAAGCTGACCCTGGAGCTGCCGGGAGTCGCGCGAGCGCTGCTTCGCGAGCGCCTGCCGCCGGCCATCGGCGCCGAGCTCGCCGACGGCGATCCGAGGCCGCTGCCCTACCACTTGGTCAACGAGCGCCTGAGCGAGATGCGCCCGGACGAGACCTTTCTCATCCCTCTGCGCGGCGGCGCGTCGATCTTCTGCGTCATCGCGCACAAGAGCACGCTGGACCCGGACATCGGGTTTCACCTGCTGCACCACTTCGACGGCATCTGGCAAAGCCTGATGGCGCACTACGACCCGTTGCCGCCCATCGTTCCGCTCGTCGTCTACAACGGACAGACGCGCTGGTCGCTGCCGCGTCGCTTCTCCGACGGCCTCACGGCCCCGCTCGCCGCGGGGCTGGCGCTCGACTTCCCGATCCAGGTCTTCGATCTCGGCGTCGGCGACGAGATGCAGCTCTCGGCCATGCCGTGGCTGCGCGGCGCGCTGCGGCTGCTGCGCCACGGGGTGCAGAGCCCTGGGGCCGAGGAGGCCAAGGGCCTGCTCGTCGGAATCCTCAGCGACCTGCAAGGCGCGCCCGATTCGTATCTGGAGGCGGTCCGTAGCTACGTTCTAGACAGGTGGGAGGAGCTCACGCTGCAGGCCTTTGACGAGGCCATGCGCGCGGTGATGCCCGACAAGGAGGCACGGGTGGTCTCTAAGGCTGCGCGCCAATTGCTCGACGAAGGGCGGGCCGACGGACTTCGTGAGGGACTTGCCAGGGGCCGGGCAGAAGGGATGGCAGCCACGCTTCTCCGGCTGCTCGAGCGCCGGTTCGGACCGCTCCCCGAGGAGGTGCGCGAGCGGGCGGCGACTGCGTCCGTTTCGCAGCTCGAGCGCTGGATCGATCGCTCCGTCGATGCCTCGAGCCTCTCGGAGGTCTTCGACGAACCCGAGCACTGAGCGAATCCGCGCAAGGGAGGACCTCGCGCTGCAGGCCTTTGACGAGGCCATGCGCGCGGTGATGCCCGACAAGGAGGCACGGGTGGTCTCTAAGGCTGCGCGCCAATTGCTCGACGAAGGGCGGGCCGACGGACTTCGTGAGGGACTTCGTGAGGGACTTCGTGAGGGACTTCGTGAGGGACTTCGTGAGGGACTTCGTGAGGGACTTGCCAGGGGCCGGGCAGAAGGGATGGCAGCCACGCTTCTCCGGCTGCTCGAGCGCCGGTTCGGGCCGCTCCCCGAGGAGGTGCGCGAGCGGGCGACGACTGCGTCCGTTTCGCAGCTCGAGCGCTGGATCGATCGCTCCGTCGATGCCTCGAGCCTCTCGGAGGTCTTCGACGAACCCGAGCACTGAGCGAATCCGCGGATGACGCGGGGCCGCTGCAACGGCATACCGGCCGATGCCCTGGTTGCTCGGCCGCCCTGCAGCTCTTTCGCCGCGGCGAGTGAATCCCCTGCGACCGAGAGGCAAGGGGCCCATCCAGGCCGTCGCCTGAGGCCGAACAACCGGCAATCCACGTCTGTGTTGTCGGCTACAATGCCCGCCCAAGAACCGACGGACGGGTCCCAGGAGGCGACGCTACACGGTGCGCAAATCGCTCTTCGCCACGCTCCTCGCTTTGATGCTGGTGGCGAGCGCGCTGCCGGTGGCGCTGGTGGGCTTCCTGTCCCTGTCGCAGGGCCTGGGCGGCCTGTCGCGCGGAGTGCGCGAGCTGGCCCACGAGCGTGCGCTGAGGCTGGCGGGCGAGGTCTCGTGGCTGCTCAAGGAGCCGGCGCGGCTCGCCGACAGCGCGCTGGGCGACGCGCATTTCCATGGTCTTTCGCCCGAGGCGCAGCGCGCCGACCTCGACCGCTTGCTGCAGCGCCGGCCCGAGGTCGCGGCCGTCGGGCTCTACGACATGCACGGCAAGCTGCTTCCCGGGCGCTGGAGCGCCCGCTCCGATTTGCCGCCCGAACGCTTCCCTGGCCACGCGTTCGAGGTCCTGGCGCTCGGCAAGAGCGGGCGGATGAGCCGGGTCGGCTCGCCGCGTCCGGTCGAGGGCACCAGCGCTAGCCTCGCCCCGCTCGCCATCGTGCTCACCGCCGGCTCGGAAGCGCGCTTCGCCGTCCTCGAGATCTCGGTCGAGCCGTTCGCCAAGCTGCTTAGCGAGAGCACCAACGAGCACACGCGGGCCTTCGTCGTCGATCGGGCCGGCAAGCTCGTCGCCGACCCGGACCTCGGCCGCGTGCGCGCCCAGCCGAACCTGACGGCCACTCCCGCGGTCGCGCTGGCTCTCGGCACGCCCAAGGCGCGGGCCGGCGAGGTCGATGGCGCCGACGGCGGCCAACTCGTCGCCTGGGCCGAAGTCCCCGGCACCGACTGGACGCTCGTGCTCGCCGAGTCGCGCGACGCCGCGCTCGCCTCGGTCGGCAAGCTGCGCCGGGCGCTCGTCGTCGGCATCGTGCTCGCGCTCCTGTTCGCCATCGGGCTGTCCGCCTTCTTTGCCCACGCGCTGCTGCGCCCCTTGCGCACGCTCACGCAAAAGGCGCTCGAGCTCGCCGGGGGCCAGTTCGGCGTGCAAGCCGAAGTGCGCGGCAAGGGCGAGATCGCGCGGCTCGCCGAGGTCTTCAACTACATGTCGCAGCAGATGCTCGCCTACGACGGCGAGACGCGCCGGCTCTACCAAGGCCTCGAGGAGGGCTACCTGCAGACGATGCTCGCGCTCGCGAGCGTCATCGACAGCAAGGACAGCTACACGCTCGGCCACTCGCAGCGGGTCGGCGAGTGGGCGGCGGAGATCGGCCGCGAGATGGGCCTGCCCGACCTGCAGGTGCGCCACCTGCTCTACGGCGGCATCCTGCACGACGTGGGAAAGATCGGCGTCGTCGAGCCCATCCTCTGCAAGCGCTCGCGGCTGACCGAGGAGGAGATGGACGCGGTGAAGGGCCACCCGGTCATCGGGGCTTCGATCATCGCCGGGGTCAGCTTCCTCAAGCCGGTCGTCCCCGCGGTGCGCCACCACCACGAGCGCTGGGACGGCTCGGGGTATCCGGATCACTTGAAGGGCGAGGAGATCCCGCTCATCGCGCGCATCGTCGGCGTCGCCGACGTCTGGGATGCCTGCACCTCCATCCGCCCGTACCAGAAGGCGATGCCGGCCGAACAGGCGCTCGAGGTGATGTTCAAGTTCCAGGGCACCCAGCTCGACCCGAAGGTAGTCGAGGCGCTCGAGCGGGTCGTGCGCAAGAAGCAGGCGAAAGGCGAGCTCATCAGCGCGGGTGACGGGGGCGCGGGCACGCGGCCATCCGGCAGCGCTTCGAGCTGAAGATGGTCGCAATCGTCCCCGCGATAGCCGGCCGGCTCGGGCCGTGGCCGAGGCCGCCCCCTCGACTTCGCCCGACGCGGCCCGAGGGCGCGGACCGAGGCCGGGGGAGAGCTGGGCGGCGTCTCTTGAATAGGACAGCCCGGCTCGCGACTCGCCGCGCGGTGCCGCCTCTCTCTGATGGACAACAGGAAGCCCCTCGCATGATCGCCGCCGCCCGATCCCGGGTCACTCCGCTCGTCGCCGTCGCAGTTGCCGCGCTCTGCTTCGCGCCCGATCTCGCCGAGGCCCAGAGCCGAGAGCTTCGCTACGAGCTCAAGCTCGACATCCCGGTCACGCTGGCCGCCGGGGCCGTGGTCGGGGCGACGCAGGCCTGGCTGCTGCCCGACGCGTGCCGCTGGTGCGTGGCCCCGGGTGAGCTCAACGCGCTCGACGCGAGCGCGCGGCAGGCGTTGCGCTGGCAAAGCCCGCAGACAGCCGCCTCCCTCAGTGACGTCACGGCGTTCCTGGCCACGCCCGCTCTCAGCTTCGGCCTGCTCGCCGGCGGCGCGGCGGCCGAGGGATCGCTTTCGCAAACACCGGTCGATCTCCTCCTCAGCGCCGAGGCGACTGTCGCGACCATCGCGGTGACCCAGATCGTCAAGGTCGTCGCCGCCCGCCAGCGCCCGTTCACCATCGGCGTTCCGAGCGAGGCCATCTGCCCGGAGGACGACCCCTACACGTCCTTCTTCTCCGGCCACACGAGCATCTCGTTCGCCGTCGCGGTCTCGAGCGGGACCATCGCCTCGATGCGCGGCTATCGCACCGCGCCGTGGATCTGGGCGACAGCGCTGCCGTTGGCGGCGACCGCGGGCTACCTGCGCATCGCGGCCGATAAGCACTACCTGACCGACGTCCTCGTCGGCGCTGCCGTCGGCTCGGCGCTCGGCTTCGCGATTCCGTACGTCTTCCACCGGCCGCTCGACGGGCGATAGGTCCCCGGCACTGGCGCTGGCGCGGCCACTCGCGTCCGACTGCCGGACCGCAGGCAGGGACCGGCGGCAGGCGCGCTCCGTGGCGCTCTTCCTGAGCTCGCGGCAAGCTACGCTGCCAGTTGGTGGGGCGGCTGGTCCTCAAAGGGCCAGCTCATCCGCTCGGTGGAGACAAGCTCGCAGAGGCGGGAAGCGCGAGCCGCCTCTCATGCCTCCTGGCGCGAGCGCTCGAAAGGTCGGGGCCTGCCGCATGCCCTCGGCAGGAGCCGCTTCCACCATCCGGGGGCATGGCAGCTCGACGTTCCCCCTCCAGCGTAGAGAGCGAACCCTCTGTCGCAAAGCGCTCGGGAGGCGCCCTCGGCGGCGAACAGGAGCAGAGCATGCGAGTCCTGGTTGTGTACGGCTCGAAGCGCGGAGGCACCGCGGGAATCGCCAGGATAATCGGCGGGACACTGCGCGGCGCTGGCATGGACGCCGACGTCCGGTCGGGTGACGAGGCCACCGGCGTCGCCGACTATGAAGCGGTGATCGTCGGGGGTGCGCTGTACGCCAACCGGTGGCACAGGCACGCGCGCCGCTTCGTCAAGCTCCACGCGAAGGAGCTGCGCGACAAGCCGGTCTGGCTGTTCTCGAGCGGTCCGCTCGGCCACGCCGAAAACCGGCGCGAAGACCGTCCGCCCGTGAAGCAGGTGCAGCGCCTGCTCCATCGCATCGGCGCGCGCGGCCACGTCACCTTCGGCGGACGGCTGGAGAAGAACGCACGAGGCCTGCTCGCCAGTCGCATGGCGAAGACCCGCGCGGGCGACTGGCGCAACCCCGAGCGCATCCGCCGCTGGGCGCTCGACGTCGCTCAACAACTGCGCCCTCAGTCCTCGGCCCAGATTCCCCGCGGCGCGCCGGAGGCGCGTCCTCATCCTTGATAGAGCCGCGGTCAAGGAACGCCCTGCGTGCGTCGCTTCGTGCGCAAGGCGCTCGCTGCCTCCGCGCCGCTGGACGAAGCGAGGCTCGAAACCATGTCCGACTCGAAAAACCACGCGGTCTCGTCAGGAACGGTTTGGTTCATCGGATGGCTGTTCACCATCGGGTTCGCCAAGCTGAAGGGCTGGAGCATCTTTTTCGCGCTGTTCATCTGGCCCTACTACCTGGGCGGCGCAGTCGCCCAGCCCTGATGAACGCGGGTCAAGAGCGAACGACACGACTGCGAGCGCTTGGCCGTGGTCGCCGCCGCGAAAGCGGTCACCGGAGATCCCGCGCAGATTCCGTGAGCGGTGAACGCCCCAACGTCCGAGCGTTCGCGTCCACCGAACGCCGCGCGCTCAGGCCAGGAGCCGGCCCTTGGGGCGCGCAAACCGGCTGACTTGCTCGATGACGTCGCCCAGGCCGAAGGGCTTCTTCAGGAATCCCTCGGTGCAGGGGATGGCGCGACCGCGGAGCGCAGACATCGCCACGATGGGCATCTTCGCGAGCAACGGAGAGCCGCGGATGCGCTCGACCAGAGCCCACCCGTCCATCCGCGGCAGCATCAAATCGAGCAGCAAGACGGCCGGGCGCGGCTGTTCCTCGAGGATCTGAAGAGCCTGGAGTCCGTCCGCGGCCGTCTGAACGCGATAGCCCTCTTCTTCGAGGATGGTCCGCAGCAGCAAGCGGGTATCGTCATCGTCCTCGACGACCAGCACGCGGGAATCGGACATGGGAGCCTCTCCTCACCGGCGGGTCGGAAGATGCCCCAGGCAGACGGGTCGATGCAAGAGCCCCAAGACGAGAGCGGATCGCCCTCGGCGGTTCGGCCCAGGGCGATCCCTGATTGCGGCAGGTAGGCGGCCAGGTTAGCGCGTCATCTCGTCTTCAGGCTGCGGCTCCAGCGTGTCCTTCTTGTCCTGCTCGTCGGTCTGCTCGCCCGCGCCGCCGACGCCGCGCTGCGGAGGCGTCACGGTGATCTGCTGGGCGACCAACTGATTGCCCTCGAGGGTGTACTGGACTTCGACCTGGGCACAGGAGGGGATCTCAGAGGGCTGGATCTGTTCGCCGTTCATCATCACCCTCGCCTCGCTGTCGATTTGCAGCGGGACTGCGAACTGATCCTGCTGGTTGATGATCTCGACGTTGTCGTCGCTGGCCTGAGCGACCTGCCCGGTCACCTCAAATTGGTCCTGCTGGGCCTGCGGCTGCCGCTGCTCCTGCTGGTCCTGCGGCTCCTCGCCCATTTGAGCGTATCCGGACGCCACGAGCAGGAACGCCACAGCACCAAGGCCCACCAGCGCTGCCATGATCTTCTTCATGAGCCCTCCTCGGGCCGGCGACTGCCGGCTCTTCTGGCGCCTCCATCCGGCGTCTACCGAGAGGGAGAGCGCCATGCGGAGAGTTTCGACACCCCCGCGCCGCCGGGCCTGCCTTTTCCCACGCGCTTCGAGCCGGCGGGCAACGCCTAATCCGCGAGAATCCGGCCACTTTGCCGGCGGCAGCAGCTCCCCTACCCGACGGCGGGCCGGGCGCCGTCGCGGCCGCTCCTGTGGCGACGACCTGTGGCGCCAAGTCCGCGCTCGCCCGCCGGGCGCAGGCGGAGCGGCCGGCTCGCTCGCCAAGCGCCACCCGGCCGGCGCATCCGGCCCGAGAGGCGGGCTCGACTCCGGCCGAACGCCTGTTGCAAGCTCGCGCTTCCCAAGATCAGGCGGGCAACCGATCGCGCTGTTTGGCTACGAGCGCGAGATCGTCAATGGCGTTCGGCTTGAGCGGCCTGGCTGACAACCGGTTGCGGGCTCGAAAGCGCGTCGGGCTCGGGGCGCCACGCGAGCGGCGGCAACTCGCGCCGCTTGTCGGGAACGCGCCGAGCGCCAAAGGGCCTGACGCCGCGCTCCTTGAAGGCGCGCTTCCACGCGGCGAAGGAGCCGCCTGCCTCCCAGGCGTCGCGGGCCGCGAGCCCCGCCTCCGGCCCGGACTGCGCCAGCATGTACTCGACCCAGGCCCAGCGCGCCGAGGTCGGCCGGATCTCGACCCTGCCCTGCACCTGGCGCTTGAGCCTGGCGAGCTTGGCCTCGACGCGGGCGACAGGCTCGAACGGCGCGCCGTCGAGCGGCGTGTTGCGCTTGGCGGCAAACGGCGCGATGCCCAGTGAGACGGGGATGATCTTCGACAGCTCGCGGGTGAAGCGGGCCAGCTCGTCCACGTCCTCGTCCGTCTCTCCGGGCAGGCCGACCATCTCGTAGATCTTGAGCCGCGCGAGGCCGTGCTCACGGGCAAGCTCCGCGGCGCGTATCAGGTGCTGCTCGTTGGTCTTCCGGTCCACCGCGACGCGAAGGCGCTGCGAGATGCCGTCCGAGGCGACGGTCAGAGTGCGGTAGCCACCTTGGGCAAGGAGCCCGACCAGCTCGGAGGTGAGCCGGTCGGCGCGCAGGCTCGAGACTCCGACCGCGCGGCCGGAATCGACGAGCGCGCGGAGAAGCTCGTGAATCCGAGGATGATCGGTCACCGCCGCGCCGACGAGCCCGACGCGCTTCGCGTCCTGCGGGATGAGCGAGAGGACGCGCTCGGGCGGCACCGGGCGCATCCCGTTGTTGGTCGAGCGGCGCATCACGCAGTAGGTGCAACCCCGCGAGCACCCTCGCTCGGCCTCGACGAGGAACATCGACCGCAGCTCGGTGTTCGGCGTGACGATCTGCGAGAACGCGGGCAGCCGGTCGACCGAGGTCTTGGCTATCGGAGGCAGCGGAAGCCCGCGCCCGGTGACGTGGAAGCCAGGCCGGCCCGCGAGCGCGTCGAGGAGTTGGCCGCGGTCGAGCCCGGCACATGCCGCCTCGAGCAGCTCGTGGACGAGCGTTTCGGCCTCGCCCATCACGATCAGATCGACGAAGGGCTCGAGCGGCGCCGGGTTCGAGAAGGTCAGCGGCCCGCCGGCGAGGACGAGCGGGTGACCGTCCGCCCGCTCGCTCGCGAGCAGGGGAAGCCCAGCCAGCCGCAGCATCTCGAGGACGCCGGTGATCTCAAGCTCGTAGGCCACCGAGAAGGCGAGGATGCCGAGCTGCGAAACCGGGGTCTGGGTTTCGTAGGTGATGAGCGGCAGGGAGCCGTCGCGAAAGGCCGCGAGGTCGTCCGGCAGGAACGCCCGCTCGGCCGTAGCGCCCGGGTGCGCGTGGATCTCGCGGTAGATCGTCTGGTACCCCAGCGAGCTCATCCCGACGTGGTACGGGCTGGGGTAGCAGAGCGCCACGCGCACGGGCGCGTCCTTGATGAGCACACCCTGCTCGTCGCCGAGGCGAGCCCGCACCTGCGCAATCTGGTTCCAGCGAGAGTCCATCAGCTATCTAACAAGGCTTGGCGCCGTCTTCGTCGTGCGCCGCGCCGCTCCCGGCTTTCCTTCGCCCGTCTTCCGGCGCTTCGCGGCGTGGTCACCGGTGGCGCCGGCGCGCCAGTGTAGTCTGCCAGCGGGCAAGCCCCGTACCTCAATCTGACGCGACGCGCCCGCTCGCGGCCCCGGCCGCTCTCTGCGCCCCGGCGCCCCAAGCCGCCGCGCGAGGCCGCTCGCCAGAATCGGTTGAGCGGCGCCCAGACATTTCGGTTAACCTCTCGGCCCATCACACCCCGGGCAAGCGAGCAGATGCTCGGCCCATCCCGACGGGTGCGCGTATTCGGACTCAACCTTCGAAACCCGCCAGCCTTGCCTCACCCCGCTGCGACGTTCCCATGAGATTCATCCTCGAACGCGGCAAGACCGCCGAGCTCAGCGATCTGCCGCCCTGGTCGATCGCCCTGGACGGCTACGTACAGGGCCCGGCGCTCGACAACCTGCACCACCGCTACTCCTTCGATCACCACAAGGGCTGTATCCGGCTGGTGACCACCGCGACCTGCGAGCAGGTCCGCGACGCGCTGCTGCTCGGGCTCAAGCCGGAGCGCTTCACGGTCTACCTGAACGACGTCGACACCGACGTCGCCCTCTCGGTGTGGGCGCTGCGCAATCCTTCTCGACTGACCGAGCCGTGGGTCGGCCACTACATCACGGCAGCCGGCTTGCTCGACGCGCACGGGGGCGCCTACCCGCTGGTGTTCGCGCGCCGGCAAATCGAATGGATAGGCGAGCCCGAGACCCGCGCCCGGATGAACGGCACCTACGAGCGCATGTCGTCCGAGGAGCTGCTCGGCCTCGCCGACGAGATCGGAGAGCGGTTCGAGAGGCTGCTGCGGGGCGAGGCGCCGTCGGAACAGGAGCTGCGCAAAGCCGAGGTCCGCGCCGACTACGAAGTGCTCTACGAGGGGACCGGCTGGACGATGGTCCGCGCGACCGACCCGCATGTCCTCTTCGACCTGTACGAGAAGGGGATCGAGCGCATCGTGACCTGCCGGCAGCAGACCGACGGCTCGTACGCCTACACCCTGGCGCGCAAGAGCGACTTCGTGGACTTCTTCGACGTGCCCAGCCTGCTCGCCGAGCTCAACAAGATCGAGCCGGGCTGGGGCGGCGCGAGCACGATAGGCGGCGCGCCGCGCAACCCCGACGGCTCGCGCAGCCGGCTGCCGCCCGCCACCGTGTTCGAAGTCATCGAGCAAGGCGTGCGGCGCCAGCGTGAGGCGATGCTCGCTTCGCAGCAGCAGTGAGCCGCCGCGGCGTCCATCGCGGGTAGGGGCACGCTCTCGGTAGCTCGAGCTGAGCGATTCCGGCTCGAAGATGCCGTTGAGCAGCCGGGCGGAGGTCAGCTCGTTCGCGCCGTGTAGGCGCAGCCTCGGTGAGGCTGACCGCCTCGGCGCCTACTTCTTGATCCCGCCAATCAGCTCGATACGCCGGGCGCGCATCCGCAGATCGTCGCCCTCCTTCGCGATTCCGAGGGCGTCTCGGATCTTCGTCGGTGCCTCGAGACAGCGGCCGATGATTTCGAGGACGCTGTCGGCCGGCGTCTGGGCTACCCGACACCACTCGGAGACGAGCAACCCCTGGGGCGGCTCGAAGAACTGCTCCTCGTGGAAGACCTCGAGCCCGGCCTGCGCGAAGATGCCGCGCCAGCGCTCCGGCGTGTAGCTGCCGACGTGCGTCGGGTCGTGGAGCATCTCGAGGCTGTGGTTGAACTCGTCGACCTCGGGGTCCTCGAAACCCGCCAGGTCGGAGACGAGCACCTTGCCGCCACGCTTGGTGACCCGGGCCATCTCGCGCAGCGCCTTCTCGATGCCCTCGAAGTGGTGCGGCGCCAGCCGGCTGACCACCAGATCAAAGGTCTCGTCCTCGAAGGAGATCTGCTCGGCCAGGCCGCGGCGAATGACGACGTTTTGCAACTGGCGCTCGCCGAGCAGCTTTTCGGTCTCGGCGAGCATCCTCGGCGCCGGGTCGTAGGCGACGACCCGCTTGACTCGGGGTGCGAACGCGGCGGTGGTGTGCCCGGTCCCCGCGGCCAGGTCCAGCACCAGCATCTCTGGCGTGGGCTCGGCGACCTCGAGCATGCGCTCGAGCGAGCGCCCGCCAACGTGGTGGGAGCTCGTCGCGTAGTTGTGCGCGGTTTCGTCGAACCGCTCGGCTGCGGTCTTTCCAGGCATTCGGGACTCCTCGGTACTCCCCTGCGACAGCCGGGCTGCCGCTCCGCCGTCTCTAACCCGTTTTCGGGTCGAGTGAGCATCTCATATCCGGGCGTCCCGGCGTCCGAGGGAGGCATCTATGTCACGTGCCTATACGATGCAGGAGGTGGTGGGCATTTCCTCGGAGAGCTTCGCGGACGCTGTCCGGCGAGCCGTCGAGAAGGTCGCCGCAGGGTTCCAGGCCGACTCCTGGTTCGAGGTGATCGAGGAGCGGGGGCACATCAAGGGCGGCCGGGTGACCGAATACCAAGTCAGAGTCCGGGTGGCCGTCCCCACCTCTCAATGAAAAGGATGCGAGCCGTCCGACCGCGGGCGCCTCTCGTTGTCCTGCGAGAAGGCGTACCGACGGCCGGCGGCGCGGAGCGAGACTTCGCACGCGGCTCCCGCATGCCCTCGGAGCGGGCTGTCTCTGCTGCGATGGCCGCTGATGCGCTCGGTAGGCCCTCACGGACTCCGCCAACCGACTACAGCGATGGTCGCCGTCTCCCGCCAGCGTTTCGCCGCCGGTGATTGCCGTTTCCCGCTGTTTTCGCTGTCAGTGGTGCCGCTTGCCGCCGACATCCGCCCGTTGGCGGGTCGGAGCGAGGGTCCGCTCGAGGACGGCGGCGCGGGCGATACCCTTCGCTCGCTTTGACCGCGTCTGGAGTTGCGCAGGGCCGATTCGGCATCTGTCGGCCGCGCCGTGGCCAGGCGTTTGGCCTGATTTCGACGCGCCGAGAGACCGCGCCGCAAGCAAGCCGCTGCGCCTGTGCCCAACCTGCGGGCCTGCGCCGGCGCGGTCGGCCAGGCGACGGCTCGCAAGCCCGCAAGCTCCAGCGTTTGACAGGCGCTTTTGCGGCCCCATATATATCCGCGCCTTGTGACGGTGGGGCGGTCAGTGGAGAAGTGAGATGGCAGATACGGCGGACCTCAAGCTTTTCGACAAGCGACTCGTCAGTCGCAACCTCAAGAAGGGCCTGCTCGATCCGAAGGATTACGAGCGCTACCTGAAGTCCCTCCCCGACGTGGCAGACAACGCCGCCAGCGTCGAGGCGACGGTCGAGCCAACCGAGGTGGTCGCCACCGGCATCCATCCGGAAGAGGACTGAAGCGGCGCTGTTGTTGGCCAAGTCGAAGCGCCGCTTCTTGCGGTGAGGCGGCGCGCGAGGAGGCTTCATGCACACGAGTGCCCGTCTTTCGGGCGCCCTGGCCCTCTCGGTGACGCTGCTCGTCGGCGGCACGACCTGGGGCGGTCCGGCCGAACGGCGCAGTCCAGTGGTCGTCGCCGCCGAAAAGGTCAAGGCAGCGGTCGTCAACATTTCGACCGAAACGCTCGTGCAGCGCCGGCTGCGCAGCCCCGACCCGATAGAGCGCTACTTCCAGGAGTTCTTCGCGACCGGCCCCGCTCAGCGCAGCTTCGTGCAGAACTCGCTCGGGTCGGGAGTGATCATCGACCCGCGCGGCTACGTGGTGACCAACTACCACGTCATCTCCCGCGGCTCGCACGTCAAGGTCGCGCTAGCCGACGGCCGCGAGCTGCTCGCCAAGGTCGTCGGGACCGACCCGCGCAGCGACCTCGCCGTCCTTCACGTCGAATCCAAGGAGCCGCTTCCCGCGGCGGTGCTCGCCGAGTCCGAGCCGATGATCGGCGAGACGGCAATCGCCATCGGCAACCCCTTCGGCCTCTCGCACACCGTGACCGCCGGCGTCGTCTCGGCGCTGCACCGCCAGCTCAAGACGCCCCAAGCAACCTTCTATGACTTCATCCAGACCGACGCCTCCATCAACCCGGGCAACAGCGGCGGTCCCCTGCTCAACGTCGACGCCGAGGTGATCGGCATCAACACCGCCATCTACGGCGGCGATGCCAAAGGAATCGGCTTTGCCATCCCCGCCGAACGAGTGCGCGCCATCGCCCGCTCGCTCATCGAAGTTGGCGAGGTGCGCGAGGCCTGGATAGGCCTGTCCGCCGAGAGCGCCGAGGGCGAGACCGGCGGCGTGGTCATCACCGACGTCGAGCCGGGCGGTCCCGCCGAGCGCGCCGGGTTGCGCTCCGGCGAGCTCATCGTGGCGCTCGATGGCAACCGCCTGCAGGACGCCGACGAGTTTCGCTACCGGATGCATGGTCGCTCTCCCGGCAAGCCCATTCAGATCGAGGTGCCGCGTAAGGAAGGCAACCTCGCCATCGAGCTCATTCCCGAGGAGTTCCCGCTCGAGCGCGCCGAGGAGCTGCTGGCGCGCCGGGTCGGCATCAGGCTCGTCGAGACGAAGGTGAGGACACGGCGAGGACCAATGAAGGTGGTCGCGGTCGCCGCCCTGCGGCGCGGCTCGGCTGCCGCGCGCGTCGGGGTGCGACCCGACGACCTGGTCCGCGCGATCAACAGCGTCGAGATCGAGTCGCTCGACGACCTTCGCAAGGCGGTGCGCAGGGCGCATCCGGTCGGGCGCATCACCCTGCTGATCCAGCGAGGCGCCCTGCTCGAGCAGATCGAGTTCTCGATCTAGACGCCGGCCGCGAAGGACGGCCGGGACGCGGCGCCCGGGAGCGCCGTACCAAGACGTACAACCGATCACCTCGAGCTGGCTGGCCCGCCCCCACGAGCGACGTCTCGGACCGGGGGCCACAGCTTCGCGGGAGGAACCATGGCTGAACAGGAGAACAAGGGCTTCAAGGTCATCGACAGGCGCGTCTCGGCCGAAAACGTCGCCGAACGGCCCGCCGAGAAACCTGCCGAACAACCTTCCGAGACGCCCGAGGCGGCGAATGCGCCGGAGCATGTCGAGGGTCCAGGCTGGAAGATGCGCGAGGAGAAGGAGCAGAAGCCCCTGCCGCAGATGGACTTCACCACCTTCTGCCTGTCGCTCGCCTCCTCGGCGATGATCCACCTCGGCGACGCGCCGCACCCGGAGACCGGGAAGGCCGAGGCGAACATGCCGTTGGCCAAGCAGACGATCGACATCCTCGCGCTCCTCGAGGACAAGACCCGCGGCAACCTCACCTCCGAGGAATCGCGGCTGCTCGCAACGCTGCTCTACGACCTGAGGATACGCTACGTCGAGGCGCAGCGAACGGGCTCCCGCGGCTGACCACGCCGCCTCGCAACCGCCCAGGATCACCGATTTTTTTGTTGCCGATGCCCGGCGGCTGAAGTAACGTGCGCGCCTCTTTCGGCCAGGCAAGGGCCTGGTCGGCTCCCCGCTGTGGCGGGGCGTTTGTTTGGTACTCGCAGCGATCGAGAGGAGACCGCGAGCCTGGCAAGCCGGCCCGCCCGAGAGCTCAGAACAACGCTTGGGATCTGACATCAACGTCGTGAAAAGCCTCCCCAAGCGCATCCCCTAGAACCGGCGGTTCTGAGCCCCCCGGAGCGAAGGTTTTCGAAAGGCTAGGAAAACTCGATGGTTGGGCATCCAAACAACCTGCCGTTCGAGCGCTCCGTCGCCGGCATGTCCGTTGCTAGAGGTGCGGCGCGTCGAACCGAACACTGCAGTGGGGGAATCTGGCCGGCGACGGCCGGGGGAACAACAGCGAGCATGGAGCTAATCGATCAACTCAGGCAGCGCACCATCGAGAGCGAAGTCCGCTGCTCCGGCGTCGGGCTTCACACCGGCGCTCCAGTCAGGCTCACCCTCAAGCCCGCCCCGGAGAACCACGGGGTCACCTTCCGGCGCACCGACCTGCCGGGGTCCCGTGAGATCCCCGCGCGCGCCAAGTACGTCGTCGACACCGCGCTGGCGACCTCGCTGGGGCGCGACGGCGTGCGCGTCGGCACCGTCGAGCATCTGTGCGCGACGCTGTGCGGTCTGGGCATCGACAACCTGCGCGTCGAGCTCGACGGGCCCGAGGTGCCCATCATGGACGGCTCGGCGGCCCCGTTCGCCTTCCTGGTGCGCTCGGCGGGCATCGTCCCGCAGCAGCGGATGAAGAAGTTCCTGGTCATCCGGCGCAAGGTCGCCGTGCGCGAGGGCGACAAAGAGGTGAGCCTCGCGCCGGCCGGTCAGTTCACCGTCAGCTGCAACATCGACTTCAAGCACCCGCTCATCAGCGACCAGTCGTTTCGCTTCGCCTTCTCCGACCGCACCTTCCACCGCGAGGTGGCCCGAGCGCGCACCTTCGGGTTCGTGCGCGACATCGAGGCGCTCAAGCGCGCGGGCCTGGCGCGAGGCGGCTCGCTCGACAACGCCATCGTCGTCGACGACTTCAGCATCCTCAACCCGGACGGCCTGCGCTTCCCGGACGAGTTCGTGCGCCACAAGGTGCTCGACGCCATCGGCGACCTGTTCCTGTTCGGCATGCCGGTCATCGGGCACCTAAACGCGCACAAGTCGGGTCACGCGCTCAACCACAAGCTGGTGATGCGAGTGCTGTCCGATCCGAGCTGCTACGAAGAGATCACCGCCACGCCGAAGGAGCTCGAGCGGCTCGAGCTGAAGCTGCCGGCGTTGGGCCCGGTGCCCGAAGCGGCGTAGCGCGCCAACGACAGCGGACGATTTCACACGTTGGCCCGGCAGCGCTCATGCCGGGCCAACGCGTTTCTCGAGGCTCGGGGCGAAGCCCCGACAAAGACTCTCGACCCTCGACCCTCGACTGTCACAAAAAGTTGTAGCTGAGCTCGACCAGCCCGCCGAACCGGTCGTTGCCGCCGAGCACGGCGAGCCCGGCCACCCCGATCTGCAGGGTCGGCAGGGTCGCCGGCAGGAAGCGCACGCCCGGCAGGATGGAGATCTGATCGTCGCCCCCGACGAAGCGCATCCCGTCGACCTCGACCATCGGCTGCACCTTGCCCAGCGTCAGGCCGAGCTGCGCGCCGTAGAGCAGCCCCTGGCGCAGCCCGAGGCCCGGCAGGAGCTCGCGATAGCCGTACCCGACGCGAAGCTGCGCGGCGAGCACGCCGCCGCCGTAGGCGTAGAGCAGCTCGAAGCGGCTGCTGTCGGCCAGGATGGGCCTGCTGTCGCTCAAGGTGGCGCCCCAAGACACGCCCAGCCAATTGCTGTCGGAGCCGGGGATGGCGAACGGAACCTTGAGGTTGAAATCGACCGCGGGCTCGGGGCGCGAGCCATCGAGCGTGCTGATGACCGGGAAGCGAACCTTTAGCCAGTAGAACGAAAGGTCGACGGTGCTCGCGAACTCGATGGCCTTGGACTTGTCGACGTGGGCCGCGAGGGTCGTCGTGCCTATCGACACCTCCGGATAGACCTCCCCGCCCAGGAACGGATCGGGGAAGTTGCGGCTCGCCTCGAGGTGCTGGATGGGCCAGGCCCAGACCGGCTCGGGGATCTCGTCCCGCACGCTCTCGTCTTCCCGCAGCGCCGCGGTCGGCGGCGCCTTTGAGATCGGCCCTTTCCCCGGCTCGATGACCTCGAAGTCCGGCTCGGTCTGCACCTCGGGCGTTGCGCCCTGCTCGGCCGGCCTCAGATCGTGCTCGACCGCGGCCACGTACGGCGTGCGCACCATCGCGCAGCCTCCGAGCAGAAAAGCCGCCCCCGCGACCCAAATCCCTCCACGCATTCGCCGCCCCCTGTCGCGAGCGGCCTGAAAGCCCGCCCGTCAACTTGCCCCTCGCAGGCAACGTAGGCAGGCGCTCTGGGCCCAGCAATTTGCGCTGCCCGACAGTCGGCGCGGCCTTCGGCCCGAAGCCTCGATGGGGTCAGACGCGCGTGTCCCCGGGCGTTGAGGGTGGTAGAAAGGCCCGGCGCAGCCAGGAGAAAAGATGACTCTGAACTGGGAAACCGATCGGAAAGCGTTTGAGCGGCAGTTCGGCAGCAAAGGGAGCGTGTCGTTCGTCGCCGCGCCGGGCCGGGTCAACCTCATCGGCGAGCACACCGACTATCACGACGGCTTCGTGCTCCCGGCGGCGATCGATCGGCACGTGCGCGTCCTCGGGCGGGCGCGCGCGGATGCGACGGTGCGCATCTACTCCGAGACCTTCCAGAACACCTACGAGCTGTCGCTGGCCGGGCCGATGGCACCGGACTCGAAAGGCTGGGCGCGGCGGGCCGAAGGGATCATCCGCACGGTGCTCGAAGGAGTCGAGCAGCCGCGCGGCCTGGACATCTGGATAGACGCCGACCTGCCGGTCGGCGGCGGGTTGAGCAGCTCGGCGGCGTCGATGGCCGCGTTCGGGATGCTCGCCGCCCGCATCAACGGCATCGAGCTGGACCGCCTCGCCTTCGCCCGCGTGCTGCAGCAGGCCGAGCACCGCTTCGCCGGCGTGCGCTGCGGCATCATGGACCAGCTCGCGGTGCTCCTCGGCAAGCGCGACCACGCGCTGCTGCTCGACTGCCGCAGCCTCGAGACGCGCCACGTCGCCCTTCTTGCCGCATGGTCGCTGGTGGTGATGGACACCGGCGTTCGCCACGACCTCGCCACCTCCGAGTACAACAAGCGCCAGATCGAGTGCGCCGACGCGCTTCGGGTGATCGCCAAGGCAAGACCAGAGGCGCAAACGCTTCGCGACGTGGGCGCCGCAGACATCGACGCGGTCGCCTCGCGAATCCACCCGGTCGGCCTGCGCCGCTGCCGGCACGTCATCGCCGAGAACGAGCGCGTGCACCGCGCCGTCGCCGCCCTCGAGAGCGCCGACGCGCGGGCGATAGGCGAGCTCTTCGCCGCCTCGCACCGCAGCCTGCGCGACGACTACGAGGTGAGCTGCCCCGAGCTCGACGCGCTCGTCGAGGCCGCCTGGAGCGCCCCCGGCTGCATCGGCGCGCGCATGACCGGCGGCGGCTTCGGGGGCAGCACCGTCAACCTCGTGCTGGCCGAAAAGACCGAAGCCTTCGTCGAAGCGGTGCGCGAGGCCTATCAGCGAACGATGGGGCGCGACGCGAAGGCCATCGTCACCACCGCCGCCGAAGGCGCCATCGCGGGCGAGCTCGAGTAGGCGACAGGCCGCAGCCCTCGGCGCTTCCTCTCAGGGCTCGGCCGCCCGGGACGCGGCCGCTTCCAAGCTCATCGGCCGCGGGCTGCCGCGGCCCTGCTTGGCGGCGCGAGCGGGCCATCTGCAGCTTCCGTAGAACGTGGAGCCACCATGGATTTCCAGATCCCGCATCGGCGGCGCAACCCGCTCACCGGCGAGTGGGTCCTCGTCTCGCCCCACCGCGCGCGGCGCCCTTGGCAGGGCGCGGTCGAGAAGCTGCCGGCGGCGACACGGCCTGCCTACGACCCGAAGTGCTACCTGTGCCCGGGGAACGCGCGCGCCGAAGGCGCGACGAACCCGGCCTACCAGGGCACCTTCGTGTTCGACAACGACTTCCCCGCCCTGCTGTGCGACGCCCCGGCGACCGAGGAGCGCGGCCCCGTATGGAAGCAGGCCGAGACCGAGAGCGGCATCTGCCGGGTGCTCTGCTACTCGCCGCGCCACGACCTGACGCTCTCCGATCTCGAGCCTGCGGAGATGCGCGCGGTCGTGACGATGTGGATCGACCAGCTCGCCGAGCTGTCGCAGCGGCCCGACATCGGCTACGTCCAGATCTTCGAGAACAAGGGCGAGGTGATGGGCTGCAGCAACCCGCACCCGCACGGCCAGATCTGGGCGACGCGCGGGGTGCCCAACGAGGTGGCCAAGGAAGACCGCGCCCAGGCGGCCTACCGTCGCGAGCACCGATCCTGCCTGCTCTGCGAGGTAGCGGCGCACGAGCGCGAGGCGAAGGAGCGGATGGTCCTCGACAACGGTGATTGGATCGCCCTGGTGCCGTTCTGGGCGGTCTGGCCGTTCGAGACGCTGGTCCTGCCGCGCCGCCACGCGGCGACGCTGCTCGATCTCGATGCGGCTCAGCGAGAGGGCCTCGCCGACCTGTGGCAGCGGCTGCTGCGCTGCTACGACGCGCTCTTTCAGGTGACGATGCCCTTTAGCTGCGGCTTCCACCAGGCGCCCCGGGGAAGCGAGGACCACGAGGCGTGGCACCTGCACGCGCACTTCTATCCGCCGCTGTTGCGCTCGGCGACGGTCCGCAAGTTCATGGTCGGATACGAGATGCTGGGCGGCCCGCAGCGCGATTTGACCGCCGAACAGGCGGCTGAGAGGCTGCGCGGTCCTGTGACCCGGAGCCGGCCGCGTCGCCCCGCCAGGGCCGGTCCTTTCGCCCCATGAAGCTGGCATCCCCTCCAGCCACCTCGCTTCGCGCCGCGGTCGCGCGTCGACTCGCCTCGACCGCGGTCCTCCTCCTCGCGACCGCGGGCATCGCCTGCCTCATCGCTCCGCAGGCCGGACGGTTGAGCTTTTCGCGGCTCGAGGCCTTCGTGGCGCTGCTCGCGGTGGTGGCGGTGGCGGTCGTCTTCGCCGCCGCGCTGCGATCGGGCATCGCGCTGATAACCGGCGCCCTCTGGCGAGAGCGTCGCCTCGAGCCCTCGGCGCGGCGCCGTGCCCTGGCCGGGCTCGTCCCGGGCCTGCTCGTGCTGGCGGTCGGAGCCTGGGCACGGTACGTGGAGCCATATCGGCTGGCGATCGAGAGCGTCGAGCTGCGCTCGCCGAAGGTCGCCGCGCCGGTGCGAATCGTCCTCATCAGCGACCTGCACAGCGACCGACGCTTCGATCTCGATGCGCGCGTGGCCGCAGAGGTCAACCGCCTCGAACCCGACCTGCTCATCTTCCTTGGCGACGCGCTCAACGAGGCGGGGCGGCTCCCGCGGCTGCGCGAGGCGCTCACCTCGATGCGCGCCCGCGTCGCCAAGCTCGCCATCCGCGGGAACTGGGACATCTGGTTCTGGGACGAGCTCGACCTCTTTGGCGGGACCGGCTTCGAAGAGCTGTCCTACGGCTGGCGCGAGCTGGAGGTGAACGGCACCCGGCTGCAGATTGGCGCCCACGAGTGGATCGACGACTGGGCGCCGGACGCGGTGATAGGACGGCCGCCACCCGAAGGCTTGCGCGTGCTGCTCTACCACGGCAACGACTACGCCTTCGAGGCGATGCGCGCCGGGGTTGACCTCTACCTGTGCGGCGACACGCACGGCGGCCAGATCTCGGTGCCGCTCTGGGGGCCGCTCTTCGCCATCGGTCGGCAGGGCCGCCAGCTCGCGCGCGGGCTGTACGAGGTCGGAGCCGGGCGCGTCTTCGTCACCCCGGGGCTCGGCGTTGAGAAGGGCTTCCCGCTTCGCCTCGGCGCGCGCCCGGAGATCTCGGTGCTCGACCTGCGGCCCGCCACGCCTCCGGAGGAGCCCGCGCGCGACTGAGGGCTTTCGCGGTTCGAGGCCGACGCGAAGCAACATCGAGCATCGACCAGGCGACAAAGCTTCGCGATACTCATCGTCGAGCGAGAGATGGCTGAGCCTTGGAGGCGCCGAAGCGCTCTCCCTCGCAATCGAACCGTCGATGGAGCCTTCGAATGTCCCTCAACACGAACGGTCGCCAAGCGGAGCGCCACGTCGTCGCCGTCGTGGTCCAGATCGACTCCGCACACCGCAAAGAGCGCATCGGCGTCACGCGTGACGTGAGCGCGTCGGGAACTCTGTTTCTGAGCAACAGCAAGTTCGAGGTCGGCGAGCGGCTGGAGGTCACCTTCCACGTCTCCGAGGACCCGGGCAGCGTCCGCAAGGGGCACGGCGAGGTCGTGCGCGTCGAGCGCCTCGAGCCGGGACGCCAGTGGCGCTACGCGATGGCGCTCAAGTTCGACCAGCCGCTGCCCCAGTCGGAGGACGCGTTCTTCGCCACGCTCGAAGATCGCTCGTAGGCCGGGCCGCCCAAAGCCTGGGACTCTGGCCGCGGGTCGCCCGGCAGGCGCTACTCCGGCCCCTCCCCTGCCAGCAGGCCTGACGAACCGGCTGCCGTGAACACGAAGAGGTCGCGCACGGAGCGGCCCTGGTCCGTGAGCAGCTCGACGGCGAAGCGCCTCCGGTGGCGAGCCGGGTCCCACGGGTACTCGTCGAGGATGCCCAGCGCGACCGCCGGGACGGCCCACTGCTCGCTGTTGTTCGCGAAGTAGTGGACCTTCGCGACGTAGTCCCCGGGGCGAACCCGATACTGCTGGAAGATCTCCGGCCCGTAGCCGGTGCGGGTGTCCCAGAAGAGCCGTCCGCCCGAGGCGGTCCGGGGATTCCTGTAGTCGCACACCTCGCCGCCCGGCCCGCGGACCCACAGGTCGATGTCGATGTCGTCGACGTTCCAGTGCATGGTCACCTGCAGGTCGGCCTGTAGCCCGGGCTTGAGCTGCGCGAGCCGCTCCGCGACGAGCTGCCGCGCGCGCTCCGATTGCCCCGAGCCGGCCTGCAGCCGCGTCAGGAGCTGCATGTAGTGCTGCCGCGCCGCCTCGACGACCTCGGCGTGGCGCTCCCACTTCCTGGCGAGCACGAGCTCATAGTTGCGCGCGGCGCCGGACAGCATCCCCGCCTCCTCGAGCGCGCTCGCCTCCTCGATGAAGCTCTGCACCTCGAATGACCGGATGCCGCGCAGCCTGCCGAGCACCTGCGCCGCAGGCCGCGCGAAGCCCTGCGCGAGCAGCACGAAGCCCGTCCCGCGCAGCGCCTCGGGGTCCTGGGGGCGCAGCTCGACGACTGAGGAGATCGCCCGCACCGCGCCCAAAGCGTCCCCCGCGTCGCGACGCACGCGACTCAGCTCGAAGAGCGGAAGGACGTCGTCTGGCCTCCGCGCACGCCGCTCGCGGAGGAAGAGCTCGGCCAGCGTCCGGCGCCTGCCGCCGGCGAGCGGCCGCAGCTCCAGCGCCGCCAACCCGCTCGGCTTCGACGAATCGCGCAGGCTCGCGATCAGCTCGCGGGCCAGCGGGCTCAATGGCGACAGATCCAGGCCGGCCTCGGCCACGTCGGCCTGGGTCAGGGCGCGCTTGGCCTCCGCCTCCACCTCGGCCAGGCTCACCTGCTCGTGGGCGATCTCGTAGCGCGGGTACTCCTCGTCCGCCTCGAGCACGAGCAGCGAGGCGAGCCGGTTGGTCAGGCCGAAGTGCTGCGAGAGCGCGATGGTGAGCCTATCGAGCTTGGCGCTCCCGAAGGACAAGAGGCGCTCGACGTGCAGCTCGGCCCAGGCGCGCGGGGCGAGCATGTCGCGCCCCTCGCCCCGGAACGGATGGCGCAGCCGCACCGGACGGCCGTCGAGGAGTCCATCGATCACTATGGCAGCCTCATCGGCCTTCCCCAGGGCGCGGCCGGCGATCTGGATCTCCTGACCCGGGAAGATCGCCTGCGGGTTTCCGCGGACCACGTAGTCGTGGAGCTCTACGCCCTCGACCCGGATCGACTCGACCGAGAGCAGCGAGCGCCGGTGCGCGCGCGCCGCCGCGGCGACCTGATCGGCCGACAGGCAGCTCACCACCTGGCCATTTCGCCGCGTGAGCGCCTGTAACAGCTCCCTGTTCACCGCCGCCTCGCCAAACCGGTAGCCAATCCACCTCAGCGCGCCGGCGCGCCGAGCCGCGGCGAGCAATCGTCGCGAAGAGCTCTCGCCCCAGGTGATCTGGCCGTCGGAGAGCAGGAACGCGGTCGCCTCTGCCGGCAGCCACTCGGTCGCATCGAGGAGCTCGAGCGCAGCCTGGAAGTTGGTCGCCCCCTCGCGCTCGATGGCGGTAAGCCGGCGCAGCGCCTCGGAGCGCGCCGCAGGCGTGTTCTCGCGCAGGCCCGCCGGAAAGAGCCACTTCGCGCGGACGTCGAAGAGCATCACGTTGAAGCGCGAGATCGTCTCGTCGAAAGTGAGCACCGCCTCGAGCATCTGCCCGGCAAGTTGCGCCCGATCCCCGTCCTCGGAGAGCGAGGTGTCGACGACGAAGACCGCCTCGCCGGTCGGCTTCGGGATCTCGCGATCGGGCACGTCGGGGAAAAGGCGCCCGAAGACGAAACGACCAGGCAGCGCCGCGTCCCCGCCGCCGACGATGAACTGGGCGCGAGCATCGGGCGGGCGCATCGACAGCGACAGCGCGCCCTCGAAAGCGCGGCCTGACAGGTCAAGGCGCGCCGCGCGGAAGCTGCCCTGCTTCTCGCCGATGGCCGCGCGCGCGTCGGCGCCGGCAAGGCTCAGCGCCTCGATTTGAGCCTTCTCCTCGTCCACATAGAGGTGGGCCTCGGCCTGCGGCACTGGGCGCTCGGGCAGCGGCAAGGAGAGGTGCGCCTTGCCACCCTCGAACAGCAGGGTCTGCTCGTAGACGAGCACGACGCGCTTCAGGCTGCGAGGCGGGATCGGGTAGACGCGCGCCTCGAAGTCGTTGCCGCCGGCCCACTCGAGCAGCGCGGGATCGACCTTCTTGCGGACGATCTTCTCGTAGACCTGAGTCCCTTGCTCGCGGGGCACGACCCGCGCCGGGGACGAGCGAGGTGAGCCGCGCGGTCGCGCCCGCGTCGTCGGCGAGCGCCGGAAGCACGCGGTCCGGGGCCCGGGCGAAGTCGGCCGTGTCGATCGGCGGTGAGCCGAGGAAGGTCGCGAAGTATGCGGGAGTCGCGTCGTGCGGCAGCGGGTAGCGCAGCGTCCCTTCGAGGACCCGCGAGTAGGGGTTTTCGACGACGTAGTCGACTACGGTCCGCGCCCGCGGGCCCTCGACGTGGGCCATCACGCGCAGCGCGCGCACCGGCAACGGCTCGAGCCTGCCCTGCACGTCGCGCACGAGGATCCGTCCGAGCTTCGGTCCGCCGAGCGCAGGCTCCATCAGCCGCTGCGGTGCGGCCTCTCGTTCCACCGCATTGCCAATGGGCTGCGGCTCTGCCTGCGAGGGCGTGGAGCCGCCCGCCCCGAGCGAGAGACCGGCCCGTTGGCCGGCTGTGGCCTTGAACTAACAGGGGGAGCTGTTAGTTAGGAGGCCAACGCCACCGCGAGCCCCCGCGACGCCGAGTCCGTTGAGGCCCCAGGAGCTGACGGTCTTCGAGTCGCTGCCGCGGATGATCTGGATCGTCCGGTAGCGCAGCGCCTGCAAAGGCCGGACGAGCGCTCGGTCATCAAGCTCGATGCGGTCGAGCGCGTGCTGTCCTCAGCGGTAGCCGAGTCTTCGGCGTTTCGCAGCGTCACGTAGAAAGCCACCGTCCCCTCGCCGAGGGCGAGTGCAAGCAGCTCGGCGTCGGCCGGCTCGACGGCGAAGGTCACCGCGCGCGCGCCGGAGCCCTCCTCCCGCAACGGATGGGGGCGCGCGTCTTCGACCGCGAGCACCAACACGTTGGAGAGCAGCGTCACCATCGTCGGCTCAGACGCGCTCGAGGCCGAGAGGCTCGCGAGCACGTCCACGCGATCGCCCCGACAGACCTCGTCGGCGGCGAAGACCGGCAGCGTCATCGCCCGCCGCCCAGCCTCGAGCGTCTCCCCGAGCTCGAGCGGCATCCCGGCGGGCACCAGCGCGGAGCGAGGAAGCGGGTCGCCTGCCGCGAGGGCGACGGCCAGCCGCTGCCCGCGCACCGCGACGAGCTCGGAGGCGCGAACCATCCCGGGGCGTAGCTCTCGCTCGGGAAGCGCGAGCCGAGTGAGCATCTGCGACTCGAGCGCGGTGCCGGCCTCGAGCGGGCCGGCGGCGACGAGCACAACGTGACGAGACTCGGGTCCGGCCTCGCCACAAGCGAGCGAGGCAAGGAGCAGCGCGAGCGACAGGGCGGTGCGTCCGCAGGTCGAGAGGCGGATCATGGCGACTCCTCGCGTTCCGGGGTCCGCGAGCTCAGGGCTCATCGCGCGAAGGGAGCCGAGGGGCGGGAGGGACCTGTGGGGTTGAAGCCGGCGCGCCGGCCTGCGCGGTCGGCTCGGGCACGGCGGCCGCCGCCGGGTCCGGAGCCCGCGGGCCGAGCGCTTTGTGCAGAGTGCGCAGCCGCAGCTCCTCGAGGGCGCGGGCACGCACACCGCTCACCAGGGTCTGGGCCGTCACCAGGCTGCGCGCCTGCTGCACCACCAGGTCATCGCGGTTGCGGACGGTCAGGTGCAGTCCTCCGATCTGGCCTGCGAGCAGCAGGCTCTCGGCCTCCTCGGGCAGCACGAGCAGGGTCACGCGGCGCAGCGCGAAGCCGTGGTTGTCGTCGGTCCGGGGGCTCTGCGGTCCTACCGACAGAACGACGACGTTCTGGACCGCGGTCTGAGTCGTCCACTCGCCGGTGGCCGGGGCCTTGAGCACCGCCAGGACATCGACGCGATCGCCCGCGTGGATCCCCTCGGCGCCCGAGACGCTCAAGCTGACTGCCCTACCCTTCTTCTGGACGAGGGGCGAGAGCCTCTCCTGGCGCGAGCGAAGAGGGACGTGAGCAGGAGATCGCCCTTGCGCAGCGGGATGCGAATCGGACGGCCGATGAGGGCCTCAAGGCCCTCGGGCCGCACCGCGTTCTCGGTGGCGAGCGCCGCGGGAACCCGGACCTCGACGACCAGCTCGCGTTCGAGAGGCGTTCCCTCGTCGAGATCGGACGCGGCGGCGAGGACCGTCACTGGCGCGCCGGCCCTGGTGCAAGCGGCGGCGAGGAGGAGCGCGAGCAGCGCGAGAGGCCACTTGAAGAGGGACATGGTCTGCTCCTTGACCTGATTCGATGGCGGACACTTCGCCGGCTGGCAGCCAGGGTACGGCGATTCAACGGGAGAAACATCCCGCCGAGCCCGCCTCTCCAAGACACCACCACCTCGCCGGGCGTGCGCGGAAAGAAGCCCGCGACTCGGACTCTGCCGCCCTGGCGTCTCTCGCCGAGGGCGCGCGAGCCCCGGGCATCACGCGCGTCGTATGCGGTTGGTCCGTACAGCCGCCACGCCTCGACCGAGGACGCTCTCGGCGGCGCGAGCCGCTCAGGGACACGCTACGAGGGCTGAGAAGAGCCGAAGAGCGAAGTGGATCGCCGCGTGGCCGGCGCCCCTACCGCTCCGGAGCGGAGCTCGCCGACTGGCCGGCCGCCCCGCCGTTCAGTGCCGCTCCCGCGGGCGGCGTCGGCTGCGAGTCGGGAAGGCCTCGCCACTCGAGCGGCGGCTCCGATGACTCGGCTGAGGCCTCGGTCGGTCCGGCACGGTCGCTCGTGCCCTCGCTCGCTGGCCGTCTCAGGACCAGCTCGACCGGCGCACCCAAGGGCTCGACTATCGCGGCCGGCGTACGCACCGGGCGCAACCCCGCCACGACCCGGTGCGGACGCTTGCGAAGCCCGCGCAAGACGAATCGGCCCTCCTCGTCCGTGCGGCCGCCCTGCTTCCAGGCGATGGCGGCTTCCTTCGAGAAGAGCGCCGCCTCCGGAACCTCAGCCTCGACCTCGGACCAGACGATTTCGGCGCCGGCGACCGGCGAACCGCCTCCATCAAGGACCCGGCCCTGTATTGAGAGCCCGGGAGAGAGCATCACGCGCAACCAATGGCCGCCCGCGCGGCCCAGCGACACCGTGACCGGCTCGGAGGGCTGCAGCTCCCCGGCTCGCACCGTGATCGCGTAGGACTTCTCCCCGAGATCGAGGAAGGACTCGCAGCCGTCCTTGCCCGCCGTGCCGGTGGTCTGCTCATCGGCCGCGACCAACTCGACGAGGGCCTCCGGGACGGGACGGCCGGCGAGATCGACCACCTCGACCGCGAGCCAGCGCGCCGCACCGGCGAAGGCGCTCGGGTCGGAGGGCGGCTCGCAGCCGGTCACCCGGCCCTCGAGGTTCGGAGGCAGCCCAGGCCATTGAGCGGTTTCGAGCCTGGCGCCGAGCAACGGGAGCGCGAGGAGCACGAGGACAGCGGCTGGGAGAGGACGATTGCGGTTTCGCATGGCGGCATCCAACCACGGCGGAGGCCGCTTTGAAAATCGAGTTCTCGCCGAGGGCGGGTAGATGAACGGCGCCACCCGGGATCACTCAGATGGCATGCCAGGAGCCGAATCAACGCGCTGCCGAAGCCAACGAGGGCATTGATCGCTCATTCCTCCGCCTTGGCTCGATAGGCTTGAGCCGGGTGCGCCGGTGTATCCGGAAAGGTCCGCTCGAGGAGCCCTTCCTCGACCATCGGTCCGAGATGACGCCATACAAGGTTGTCGGAGCGCATTCCGAGGAGGCGAGCGAGATCCGCCGGGCGAAGCGGCCTCCAAGCGCAAAGCGTCTGAATGGCTGCCCTCAGAGCAGTACGCCGGGGCCGTGCGCCAAGCGACGCGATCAGCTTGCGATACTCGAACGGCAGTTCGTCCGAGAGCCCCCTCGATCCGTCACTGAACCCCCTCGATCCGCGCCGGGGCCGCCTCGAACCCCACTCGATCCGCCGCTGAGCCCCCCTCGAGCCGCGCCGGGGCTGCCTCGAACCCCACTCGATCCGCCGCTGCCCCCCCCTCGATCCGCGCCGGGCCTGCCTCGAACCCCCCTCGATCCGCCGCTGAGCCCCCCTCGATCCGCGCCTGGCCTGCCTCGCCCCCCTCGATCCGCATCTCTCGCGGTCGCCACCCCAGCCCGCGCTGGCCCCTTCACGAAGTCCATCGCGAGCTGTTTGTCCGGTCGCTCTCCCGGGAAGTAATAGAAAGTCCGCTTCCCCTGCCCAGAGCTCTGGAGCATGCCTCGCAGCACGAGCGAATACAGGGCGAGCGTCACGTCGCGCGAATGGGCGTCGGTCATGCTGCTCAATCGCGCGTGAGTCACCGACCGCTCGATTCCCACCGTTACCAGCGCGAGTTTGTCCCTTCGCGCATTGCGCCCGGCCCGCTCACGTCCTTGACCACGCTGCGCACGCGCGAAAGCCCGCCTCGAAACGGGCATCCCCCTGCTTGTTCACGTTCGATCCCCGTGCCCGCGGGGGAAGCCAGCGGCAGGCGCATCGTCCGGCCGCCGGGCGGAGGTCGATCCCCGCGCCCGCGGGGAAGCCGACTCGAAAGAAAGCTCGGTCACGGCAGCCGCGGGTCGATCCCCGCGCCCGCGGGGGAGCCCGCCGTAGGCGCGCCCGCGCCCTCGGTCGAGGGGGTCGATCCCCGCGCCCGCGGGGGAGCCCGCCGTAGGCGCGCCCGCGCCCTCGGTCGAGGGGGTCGATCCCCGCGCCCGCGGGGGAGCCGGCGGCTCGTTCGCCGTCGAGCTGAAGGACCGCCTGGCCGGCGCCATCGACACCTCGCGCATCGACATCGAGCTGCCCGACGGGGCCACCCCGGCGCTCGCGGATCCCGACCAGCTCGAGCGCATCTTCACCAACCTGCTGGTCAACGCGCTCAAGTACTCGGAGGACCGGGTGACGGTCGGGTTCGCCCTGGGGCCCGACTCGGTCACCGTCTCCATCGCGGACCGGGGCCCGGGGATCCCGGCGGACGAGCTGCCGCGCCTCTTCGCCCGCGGCTATCGGGCGAAAGGCATGCGACGGAAAGCCGAAGGCCTCGGCCTTGGGCTCTACATCACGCGCATGCTGGTGGAAGCGCACGGCGGGACGATCTGGGCCGAGAGCGAGCCCGGCGCCGGCGCGACTTTCCGCTTCAAGCTGCCGGCGGCGCAGTGCTGAAGGAGCGAGTGGATACCGCGGCGCCGGGCCGCCCCGCGGCCAGGGCCGGCCCGGCGAAATCGCTGAGAGCCTGGGCGCGGGACCTCCTTCGCTCACGCCGGCGCCGAGGCGATCAGCTCCTCGAGCTCCTCGATGTCGGGCGGCTTCGCCACGTGCCTGTCGAACCCCGCCTGCTTCGACTTCTCGACGTCCTCGGGCAAGGCGTAGCCGCTGAGGGCGACGAGGAAAGCAGAGCGCACCTTCGGATCCGAATCGGCGCGAAGCGCCCTGGCCACACCGTATCCGTCGAGGCCGGGCAGGCCGATGTCGCACAGCACGACCTCGGGCCGGTACTCGCGGGCCCGCGCGACGCCTTCTGGTCCCGAGTAGGCGACGGCGACCTCGTGGTTGCCGAGCTCGAGCACCTCGCGCAGGCTGTCGGCGGCATCGACGTGGTCCTCGATCACCAGCACGCGCCTTCCCCTCTCTTTGCCCGTCGTTGACGCGGGGGGCGCGACCCGGGCGCCCGCGGGCGCCAGCAGCGGCAGCGTGACCAGGATCTCGGTCCCCTGCCCTTCGCCCGCGCTCTGCGCGCGCGCCGTGCCTCCGCGCATCTCGACCAGGCCCTTGACCAGCGCCAGGCCCAGGCCGAGCCCGCCGCGGCTGCGCTCGAGGGTCTGCGCTCCCTGGACGAACGGCTCGAACACCTGCTCGAGCATCTCGGGCGGGATGCCGTTTCCGTTGTCGCGCACGCGCAGGAGCACCTCGGCCGGCGAGCTCGCCTCGATGGCGAGCACCGCCTGGCCGCCGCGCGGGGTGAACTTGGCCGCGTTCTGCAGCAGGTTGCCGATGACCTGGGAGAGGCGCGTCGGGTCGCCATCCACCCAGAGCGGCTCGCCGGCGCCCTCGAACTCGAGGCCGACGCCGTTGCGCAGGAACAGCTCCCGGTGGTCCTCCAAGGTCGCGAGCGCGAGCGCGTTCAAATCGACCCGCGAGCGCTGCAGGGTGATCTTGCCGCGCGAGATGCGGGTGACGTCGAGCAGGTCGCCGATGAGGCGGGTCATGTGCTGGACCTGCCGGTCGATGACCTCGCGGGCGTGCCGCGCCTGATCGCTCCCGGGGGTCGCGCGATCGAGCACGTAGAGGCTGCTGGCGATGGGCGAGAGCGGATTGCGCAGCTCGTGCGAGAGCACGGCGAGGAACTCGGTCTTGCGGCGGTCCGCCTCGACGAGCTTCGCGTTGGCCTTGCGGACCTCGGCGTCGGCGCGCTCGCGCTCGGTCATGTCCCGGGCGAGGCCGCCGATGAGCCGCTGGCCCCGAACCTCGACGACCGAGAAGTGGATCTCCACTGGGAACACCGTCCCGTCCTTGCGGCGGTGGCGCCCGTTGAGCTTGAAGGGCTCGCCGGGCCGCAGCTTGTCCCAGATCGGCGGATCCCTCGTCTCGTCGAAGTCGGCCTCGACGTCCTGCACGCGAAGACGAAGGAGCTCTTCGCGCGAATACCCCAGGCTCTCGCAGGCACGGCGGTTCACGTCTACGAATCGCCCCTCGAAGTCGTGCAGGAAGAAGGAGTCGGCAGCCCCGTCGAGCACGAGCCTGAACCGCTCCTCGCTCTCGCGCAGCGCCTGCTCGGCGGAAAGCCGCTCGGTCACATCGAGCAGCGCGCCCACGCCGCCGACGATGCGTCCCTCGGCGTCGCGCAACGGGGCGACGCTGTTGAGCAGGTTCCTGCGCTCGCCGCCGTCGAAGCGCTGGAACTGCAAGAGCTGACTGCGCGTCTCCTCGCCGTGGAGCAGCGCCCGGGTCATCGCCCAGTCTTCGGCCTTGAGCCGCTCGCCGCTCTCCGGAGACCAAGCGGCCCAGGCTCCGTAGTCCCTCCACGAGGCCGCCTCGGGCATGTCGCCCCAGATCTCGCGGCAGGCCGCGTTGTAGCGCACGATGCGGCCCTCGGCGTCGGCGATGACGACGCCCGCGGGCAAGGCATCGAGCACGGTGCTCAGGGTCGCCTCGCTCCTGCGCAAAGCCTGCTCGGCCTGCTTCATCGCGGTGATGTCGCGCGCGACGACCACCGCGCCGACGATCGCTCCGGTCTCGTCTCGGATAGGCCCGAAGCCGAAGCTGGCGAACCACGACTGGCCGGTGTCCTTGCGCCTGAGGACCAGCTCGGCGTTCGCCGCCGTCTCGCCCCTGAGCGCCCGCGCGACCGTCCACTCTTCGGCCGGGACGGGCGTGCCATCGGGCAGGAAGATTTCGAGCAGCGATTGCAGCTCGGCGACGCTCTTCGGGAAGCGCTCACCGCCGACGGTACGGAAGAGCTTGAACGCGTCGTTGACCTCGACGAAGCGGCCCTCGTTGTCGGTGATGAAGACCGCGTCGGTCATGCTCGCCAGCGCCGCCTCGAGCTTCGCCCGGCTCTCCTGCAGGCGCTGCTCGGCGAGCTTGCGGTCGGTAATGTCCTCGATGACCGCGATCTCGTAGTCGGGGCGCCCGCGCGCGTCGCGCACCAGCGAGAGCATCAGCCGGGCCCAAACGTGGTGGCCCTGCTTGTGGATGAAGCGCTTCTCGATCGTATAGCGGTCGAGCTCCCCGGCGGCCATGCGGCGGAAGGGGATGAGGTCCAGGTCGAGGTCGTCGGCGTGCGTGATCTCGGTCCACGGCGTGCTGAGCATCTCCGCCTGGCTGTAGCCGAGCATCCGGCAGAACGCTTCGTTGACGTCTATCCAGCGCGCGTCGCAGAACCGGACGCGGCCGATGCCGAAGGCCGCCTGCTCGAAGACCGAGCGGAACTTCTCCTCGCTGGCGCGCAGGGCCTCCTCGGCGCGCCGGCGGTCGGTGATGTCTACGCCGGTAGAGACGACGAAGCGAACCTGCCCGGCCTCGTCCGGGATGGCGGTGTTCGACCAAGAGAAGAGCCTGAGCGTGCCGTCCTTGGCCCGCAGGTGATTCTCGTGGGAGACGGGCAAGCCGCCCGGGGTCAGCCCCTCGAGCAGCCGCCGCACCGTCGGGGCCTCGTCGTCGGGCACGAGCAAGCCGTAGTGCTTCCCAAGGACCTCGCTTGCCGTATAGCCGGTGGCGGCCACGCACGCCTTGTTGAAGCGAACGATCCTGCCCTCGCGGTCGAAGACGAGCACCAGGCTGACGGTGGTGTCGAGGACAGCGGCGATAAAGTCGCGATCGGAGCGCAGCGCCTCATCGGCAGGCGCTGGCCCGAGGCGCTCCTGCCCCGAAGCCTCCCCGCTCACCAGTCCGTCTACCTGCCCAGACTCCCCTTCGTTTCTCATGTCGCCTCTCGCCTCGCCCGGTCGGCTCGACCTGCTTCTGTTCGCTCGCCGACATCCTCGACCGACAGCAGGCGGGAGCACAAGCACGCGACGCGCGGCCAGCCGTAGGCGTGGTCCGAAGGACCGTCATCGCGGGCGAGCCCGAGCCGATGGCATCGCTGCGAGCCCCGCGACAGAGACAACACGTCAGAGATTTCTCGCTATTGCCGACGCGCCGACACCACAACGAACCGCTGGTACGGCTTGGGGAACACACCCGTGGTCACCGAGACCTCGAAGCCCGCCTCGCTCAAGAGAGCGAGCGCGGGCTCGAGCGTGAAGGTCAGGTAGAACATCACGAACGGCGGCCGCACCAGCAGGTTGCGCAGGTGCGCGAGCGCATTGTAGCCGTGCCCGAGGACCCAGGTCGGTGACAGCACCCGCGGCGTGGGGAGAGTGACGAAGACGAACCTGCCGCCCGGCCTGAGCGCGCGGTGGATGCCGCGCACGAAGCGCGGCTCGTCCCGGCGCAGGATGTGGCCGAAGGCGCCGAAGCAGGTCACGATGTCGAACGCGTCCTCGAACGGCAGCGCGAGCGTGTCGGCGCGCACGAGCGCCATCCGCGGCCCGGCGGGCGGGTGCGGCGCGTCGAGGCCGAGGCGGTGGCGAGCCTGGGCGAGCATCCCGGTGCTGAAGTCGAGGCCGACCAGCAGCTCGCGGCAGAGCGGGCGAAGCATCCGCATCGCGGCGCCGGTGCCGCAGCACAGGTCGAGCCCGCGCGCGAAGGGGCCCACGGGCGCGAGCTGCTCGCCGACGGCGCCGAGGACGCTGTCGGGGGTGCGAAAAGGCGTGAAGTCGAACTTCGGCGCGAGCAGGTCATAGCCGCGCTGGGTCGAGGAGAGGCCTTGTCGGGCGAGCTCTAGGAAGGTGGGGCCTTGGGGGTGGAACATGTGCTCGATTCTAGGTATCGGCCGCCTTGAAGGCGGCATTGGCAGGCTTTCGGCCGATGGCGCTTCGGCGTGGTCGGTTCGGGGGCGACTCGTCCCGGAAGCCTGCCCGGCTCAAGCGGGCTCGCCGAGCACATCTGCAAGGCTCATTGCGGACACGAGGCGATCGGCCCACTCCTCGATTTCCGAAAGCTTGGCGTGTTCAATGCGCGGGCTGATGTTCAGTCAGCGGACCGAACCTCAGCCCAAGAAGCGAATGAGCAGCTTGGCCTCGCCCGTGACGAACCCGAGAGCCGCCCCCTTTCTTGAGCCCGCTCGCCTCGCCCTTTCGGAACGCCCTCGCCTCGCCGATGGCAATGCCCTCTTCCACCCCTGCGGCCCTACCCTCGGCAAAGAACTCCTTGGCGGCCTTTGAGACCATCGCCTCTTCCCGCAGCGCGCCGCCTCGGCACTCACGGCATTTCACGTAGGCTCGCCAAGAAGGTCCGCGACGCTCTTTGCAGCGAAGAAGCGCTCGGTCCAGTCCTCGATTTCCGAGAGCGAGGCGTGTTCTACGCGGATGCGCTGAGTCTCAGACAGCGGCCCGAACCTAAGCTCCAAGAAGCGAACGAGCGCCTTCGCCTCGCCCATGACGACGCCCTTCTCGAACCCGCTCGCCTCGCCCTTTCGGAACGCCCTCGCCTTGCCGATGGGCAATGCCCTCTTCCACCCCTGCGGCCCTACCCTCGGCGAAAAACTCCTTGGCAGCCTTTGAGACCATCGCCTCCTCTCCCAGCGCGCTGCCTCGGCACTCACGGCGCAACTGATCAGGCCTCTTCTGGCCTGCTTGGTTCACGTAGGCTCGCCAAGGAGGTCCGCGACGCTCTTTGCAGCGAAGAAGCGCTCGGTCCAGTCCTCGATTTCCGAGAGCGAAGCGTGCTCTACGCGGATGCGCTGAGTCTCAGACAGCGGCCCGAACCTAAGCTCCAAGAAGCGAACGAGCACCTTCGCCTCGCCCGTGACGGCGCCCTTCTCGAGCCCGCTCGCCTCGCCCTTCTCGAACCCACTCGCCTCGCCCTTCTCGAACCCACTCGCTTCGCCCTTCTCGAACCCGCTCGCTTCACCCTTTTGGAAACCCCTCACCTCGCCGATGGCAATGCCCTCTTCCACCCCTGCGGCCCTCCCTGCGGCCCTACCCTCGGCGAAAAACTCCTTGGCGGCCTTTGAGACCATCGCCTCTTCCTTGTCGGGGAGTACCTCGCGAACCGCCTCGATGAGGTCCTCGCTCGTGATGTTGGTCCACCTGTCCAAAATGCAGTCGGCCGCTGCCTCGAGACACCCATCGGAGGCGCCTCTCAAGTCGGCGAGCGCGCTTCGGAGCAAGACCTTGGCTTCCTCTTCAGGTGGATGGCGCGACCCGTGCCGCAGCAGCCTCAGCCCACCGCGCAACACGGGATGGGCCGACAGGGCCAGTTCGTCACCCCGGCCTAGATCGAAGACGTGGATCGAGAAGTCGACCCCTCGCGCAAGCGCTTCGGCAGGCGCAGTCAGTCCCGCGGCAAAGCGCTCGGGCCCGCTCCACGGCGCAGAGCCGTGGTAGACGACCAACGAGGTGACGGCCGCGCCCTCGACAAGCTTGCGCGACACCAGGCTCTGCCAGACCGCGTTTTCGTAGTTGAGAAGCTGGAATTCGACCCGGCGCGCGTAGTCGCTCTTGTGCTCGACGATGACGTAGAGGCACGACGGCACCGGGCCGCGCAGGCGCAACCGGAAGAGCGAGTCGGTGCAGAGCTCTCGCAGGTGCTCGTTGATGAAGCTGCCGGGAATCGGCGCGGGCTCTCCCTCCTCGAGCAGGCAGACGACTTCGGGTGGAAGCCGCTCACGAAGGAGCGCCCCTGCGGCCCCTGGCTCGGCAATCAGCAGCTTGAAGAAGTGGTCGTGCGCCTGCGCGATTCGCCCGGTCATCGCCCCTCCAGCGAACTCGAGACGGCACCAGTGTAGCGACGGGGGCTGACACTCCCTCCGCAGCCGCTCGCGACTTGTCGGAGACGCGCACCAGCCCCGCTCGCTCTCGCCTGTCGAGGCGATGGCTAGCTTGTTTGCAGAGCTACAAGCCCGCGGGGAGCTCGTCCTCAGGCTGCGAGGCGAATCGCAGGACGAGCGCACGTGCGTGCGGGGTCCATGGCGTACGCGACCAAAGCCAGCGCCTGCCTCCTCATCGGCTCGCTCTGCTGCGCGACCGTCTGTCGTGGTGCGCCTGCTGCCTGGCCAGCGGACGCCCCGCGGGCGCTTCGGCACGCTGGCTTGGCCTCCGAGGATCCAACCGCCAGTCCGCCGGAAGAGGAGACGGCCGAAGCGTCGGACCTCGCCGACCTCGACGAGACGACTCGCCCCTGGCTGGCTGTCGGCGAAGTGACCGGCACCAACCTCGTCATCTGGGCGATAGATCGCTACGTGCGGCAACGCGATTGGGCGCGCGTCGATCCCGAGGTCTGGCTCGACAATCTGCGCTACGGCCTGGCCTGGGATCAGGACGACTTCCCAAACAATCAGCTCTCACACCCCTACCACGGCGCGGCCTACTTCAACGCAGCGCGCGCGAACGGCTACGGGTTCTGGGGCACGACCCCGTTCGTGCTGCTCGGCGTCGCGCAGTGGGAATGGCTCGCCGAAAACGAGCCTCCCTCGGTCAACGACATCGTCAACACCAGCCTCGGCGGCCTGGCGCTCGGCGAGGTGCTGTTTCGGCTCTCCTCGATGCTGCTCGACAACGAGGCCAGGGGCCTCGACCGGGCGCGCCGCGAGATCGTCGCTGGCATCATCGACCCGCTGCGAGGGCTGAATCGCGCGTTGACCGGCGAGGCCTGGCACAGGACCTCGACTCCGCCGGAATGGGAGCCGCTCTACTTCGCGACCCGAGCCCATATCGGCTACCAGAGGATGCGGGGCGGCTCGCCCGGGAACGTCGGGGAGTTCTTCGTCGACCTCGACGTGGAGTACGGCGACGCGCTGCAGTCGGCCATCCGCGACCCGTTCGACGACTTCACGGTCAACGTGCAGCTCGCGAGCAAGGCCGAGTACCTCCTCGATCACGCATTCGTCGAAGGCGTCCTCAGCTCGTCGACGCTCAGGGCCGACGACACCGAACGGCTCATTTTCGGAATCCGGCAGCAGTTCGAGTATGTCGATACGCACTCCTACGAGCTCGGCGGACAGTCATTTGGCTTCGGGCTGCTGTATCGGCGCCAGGCGCCCGCGGGAAACGAGCTTCGGGCAGCGGGCTTTCTGCGCGCGCTGGTGCTCGGTGGGATCTCGTCCGAATACGCGGGGGCGGTCGGGCGCAGCTACGACTACGGGCCAGGCCTCGGGATGCAGTTCGAAAGCAGCTTCGGGCGCTGGCCCTGGAGCCTGGCATCAGCGAAGACTTCCATCCTCTGGATCCACACGCTCGACGGGGCCGACGGCGATCACCTTCTGAGCGAGGCCTTCCTGCAGCTCGACGTCCCGCTCTATCGAGGCCTGGGCATCGGCGCGAGTGCGGGGGTCTTCTCCCGATACAGCTCGTTCAGCAACTTCGCCGACGTGAAGCAGCTCGTGCCGCGGTTTCAGGTCTTCCTGTCCAAGCACTGAGGCACCGACTGGCCGGTTCGCGGCCATCGCGTCGCGCGTCCCTCGCGATCGGCGAGTTACTCGAAGCGCGATGCGCGGGCGGCGCCCTCGGGGAAGGAGCCTGCGATCTCAAACGCGGCGTCGTTGGCTCGGCGAGGACTCTGCCCGATCGCCGGCGCATGCCGCCGGCCGCCCCGGTTTGAGGAACACCAACCCTCTCGCCGAGCGAGCCCGAGGCGCCGAGCGTCGGCGCCATTGCTCGCGGCCCCCTCTGTGCCAACGTGCGTGAGACACCGACCCCACTCGCAATTACTGTAGGACGAGGGCGGGGAGAGAAGACGTATGCGCACCAAGAAGACCCAGCCCGAAACCGCCGTGGACCCC
>JBMNNX010000209.1:0-12136 GCA_050942745.1 Myxococcales bacterium | reverse complement strand
CTAACAGCTCCCCCTGTTAGTTCAAGGCCACAGCCGGCCAACGGGCCGGTCTCTCGCTCGGGGTGACCGGGGAACGGCGCGGTGGAAGCTACGCTCGGCGCCCGAAGAGCAGGTCGAGGAGCTTCTGGATGAAGTTTCGCCGGTCCTCGGTCTCCTTCTTATCGACCGTCGCGGCGGTCAGCTCGTCGCCCTTGAGCTCGACCTGGAGCCAGTCGCCTTCCTTGACGCCGGCTGGCAGCTTCTCAAGCGGCACGTTGACGATCTTCTCCTCGTCGCCAACGAGCAGCACCGCGAGCGTCTTGCCATCGGCGGTCTTCTCGAAGCGATCGATGCAGGCCTTGCTCGAGACGGTCTTCGGCTGCTCGAACACGCTCTCGAACAGGTCCTGGATCCTCTGCCTGCGGGCCTCGGTCTCCTTGACGTCGATCGTGGCGCTCACGAGCTTGTCGCCCTTGAGCACGACCTGGAGCCAGTCGCCCTCCTTGGCGCCCGCGGGAAGCTGCTCGCGCGGCACGTCAATCGAGCGCTCCTCGTCGCCCACCAGGATGACCGCGAGCACCCTGCCGTCGGCGCACTTCTCGAACCGGTCGATGCAGGCTTTCTGCGTCTGGGGCTTTGCTTCGGGCTGCTGGGCGTAGGAAACCTCGGGCCTATTGGTAATGCGCATGTGCAACCTCCGCACGTTCGCCGTCGCACGCAGCGTAAAGACCGTCTGCAACACGGTCAAGCGGGCAATCGAACGGAGGGAAGAGCGACAGGCGCTTCCCCAATCCCGCCCGGACCGTCGCCAGGCAATCGGCGTCTCGACCCAAGCCCGCGCGCGGCGTCCCCGTCCGGGCGCGATGGGACCGCGCGAAGGGCGTCCATAGCCTGGGACCAGGGGGAACGCATGAATCAGGCATCGCTCGGCTCGCGCAGATGGTTGACGCTGGTCACCGCAGTGCTGGCGATGTTCGTCGTCGGGGTCATCTACGCCTACGGCGTCTTCCTGCCCGTCTTCATGCGCGAGTTTGGCTGGGAGCGCTCGACGGCCGCGCTGCCTCAGTCGGTGCAGCTCTTCGTCTACGCGGTCGGCATGGGGCTGGGCGGCGCGCTGCAGGACAGGACCAACCCGACGCTCATCGCCCTGGCCGGAAGCCTCGTCTTCGCCGCGGGCATCTGCCTGGCGCCCCTCTCGACTTCGCTGCTCGAGCTGGCGTTGACGCTCGGGCTGACCACCGGGCTCGGCTTCGGGTTCGTCTACGTCTCGGCCGTCACCTCGGTGCTTACCTCGTTCCCCGCAAGGCGCGGCCTCGTCGCCGGAGTCGTGGTCGGCGCCTTCGGGCTGGGCACCTTCGTCTGGGCGCCGGCGTCGCAGGCCCTGCTCGACTCGGGGATGCACTGGACGCGCGTCTTCCTTCTGTTCGGGTTGAGCGCGCTGGTCGTCCTTCCGCTGTTGAGCCTGGGGATTCGCTCGCCCTGGCGGCCGCACCACCGGCCCGGAGAGCACGCCGGCGCGAGCGGCCTTCGGCTCGCAGAGGCGCTGCGAACCCCGCTCTTCTGGCTCGTCTTCGCCGGCTACACGCTGGTGACGACCGCGGGCCTGATGTGGTTCGCGCACTTCAAGGCGTTCGGGGTCTCGCAGGGCATGAGACCGGCGCAGGCTGCCTTCCTCGCCTCGCTCACCGCGGTCGGCGGCGCCCTCGGTCGGCTGCTGATGGGCTACGCGTCCGACCACATCGGCAGGTTCCCCTCGCTCCTCGGCGCCTGCGCCCTCGAGATCGGGCTCTTCATTGGCTTCGGGTTCGGGGTGCCGCACGCGGCCATCTTCGCGTTCGCCGCGCTCTCGGGCTTCGCATTCGGCACCTGGCTGGCGCTCTACGGCCCGACTTCGACCGACCTATTTGGTATGCGCTCGGCCGGCTCCATCTACGGCGCGCTCTATCTGAGCTACGGCATCGGCGGGCTGGCGGGACCGATGCTCGGCGGTCTCCTGGCCGACCTGAGCGGCGACTACGCGCTCGCCTTCTTCGTGATGGCCGGGGTGTGCGCGGCGGGCGGCGTGCTGTTCCTGCTCGCGATGCTGCAAAGGCCGCCTCAGTTCGAGCACCCGCCGGCCGCCGAGGAAGAGTTCCCGGTCTGAGGTGCCCGTCCCCGTTCGGGGCTCGTCAGACCTCGCGCGAATCACGCTCAGGCTCGCGTCGCGCCGAGTTCAAGCGAATTCATACGCGATTTCGCGCCCTTGCAGGCCCGATAATGGACCCTCAGGAAGGCACCTAGGACGCGCCAGGATGGCCCAGGACGCATCGTCCGAGCGCCTGCCCTATTCCAGCAAGCCTGGCGGGTCAAAATCGCTCTACGGGCCAGCCAGGCACCTTCCTGAGCTTTCTCGGCCCGAAAACGCCTCGGATCGCCCTCCGCCGGCCGTCGAGCGTCAGCGTTCGGAAGGTTCGGGTCCCCGGGGCCGGGCGCATTGCCATGCGCCCCTACCGAGGCCGGGGCCTGCCCAGCCGGGCGCAACGCGCCCCCCAACCCCACGCTCCCGCCCCAATCAAGGCTCGCGCCGCGCTCGACTCCCCCTCGCTCACCGACTAAATCGACTCACCGTGATCGAGGCCAAGGAGCTGACCAAGCACTTCAAGGTCCACAAGCGACCGCCGGGTTTCGGCGCGGCGGTACGCTCGCTGTTTCGCCGCAAGCACGAGACCGTCGTCGCCGTGGACGGCGTCTCCTTCTCCATCGCCCCCGGTGAGCGGGTCGGGTTCCTTGGCCCCAACGGTGCCGGGAAGACGACCACGCTCAAGATGCTCTCGGGCCTGCTCCACCCGACCTCCGGCGAGCTCACCGTCGCCGGCTTCACGCCGCGGCATCGCGAGCCGGCCTTCCTCAAGCAGATCACGCTGGTGATGGGCCAGAAGCAGCAGCTTCTGTGGGACCTGCCGCCTGCCGAGACCTTCGACCTCAACCGCGCCATCTACGACGTCCCGCTGCGCCAGTTCCGCGAGACGCTCGCCGAGATGACCGAGCTGCTCGAGCTCGGCGACCTCATCTCCAAGCCGACCCGACAGCTCTCGCTCGGCGAGCGCATGAAGTGCGAGCTGGCCGCCTCGTTGCTGCACCGGCCGAGCGTGCTCTTCCTCGACGAGCCGACCATCGGGCTCGACGTCTCGATGCAGGCGACCGTCCGCTCCTTCGTGCGCACCTACAACCAGCGCTATGGGGCCACCGTGCTGCTCACCAGCCACTACATGGAGGACGTCGCCGCGCTCTGCCCGCGGGTGATCATCATCGACCACGGCCGCTTGGTGCACGACGGCCCGCTCGAGGCGCTCGTCCACCAGATAAAGCCGCACAAGCGCATCGCCGTTCGCCTGTCGGCGCCGGTGGCCGCAGCGCAGCTCGAAGGGCTCGGCCAGCTCATCAGCCAGGACGAGGCGCAGGTCGTCCTCCAGGTGCCGCACGAAGGCCTGCCCGAGTCGGTCTCGCGCGTCCTCTCGCGCCTGCCCGTTGTCGATCTGTCGATCGAAGACCCGCCGCTCGAGGAGGTCTTCCGCGAGATCTACAAGCACCCGGCCACTTTCCTGCCCCAGGAGCGCCCATGAGCCCGAGCCCGCTCAAGGCACTCCCCACGCTGCTTCGGGTCGGGTTCGCCGACGCCGTCGCCTACCGGGCCGAGTTCCTCATCTGGATCCTCTCGACGAACATGCCGCTCATCATGCTCGCGCTCTGGAGCGCGGTCGCGCGCGAGCACCCGGTCGGCGAGTTCGGCCAGGCCGAGTTCGTCGCCTACTACCTGTCGGCGCTCATCGTCCGGCTGCTCACCGGCGCCTGGGTCGCCTGGGAGATCAACTACGAGCTGCGCCACGGGCTGCTCGCCTTCCGGCTGCTGCGCCCAATCAACCCGCTCATCCACTTCGCCGCCGAAAACATGGCCGCCCTGCCGCTGCGCGCGCTGTTCGCGCTACCCATCGCCGCCGTGAGCCTGTGGGCGATGGGGCCGAAGATGGTTACTCACGACCCGGCGCTGCTCGGCGTCTTCGTCGTGTCGGTCTACGGCGCCTGGGCCATCAACTTCTTCGCGCAGGCCATCATCGGCACCTTCGGCTTCTTCGTGGAGTACTCGATCTCGCTGTGGCAGGTCTGGTTCGGCCTCTACATGCTGCTGTCGGGCTACCTCATCCCGCTCGCGCTCTTTCCCGGCTGGCTGGCCGCGGCCGCGCGCGTCCTGCCCTTTCGCTACATGCTCAGCTTCCCGGTCGAGGTGCTCCTCGGGCAGCACGACAGGCTGCAGGCGCTCGAGCAGCTCGGCATCCAATGGTCCATCGTGGCGGCGATGGGCGTGCTGCTCGCGGCCTTCTGGAAGGCCGGGATGCGGCGCTTCGTCGCCTACGGCGGGTGAGCGATGCGCCGCTACCTCAAGCTCTTCTGGATCCAGCTTCGCGCCTCGGTCACCATCTCGATGCAGTACCGCTTCGACTTCCTGGTGCAGGGGTTGATGTCGGTCTTCTGGGTCGCCCTGGCGCTCATCCCGCTGACCATCGTCTTCTCGGCCCAGCGCCGCACCATCGCCGGCTGGACGATGCCCGAGGCGATGGTCGTGCTCGGCTGGTTCACGCTGCTCAAGGCGCTGCTCGAAGGCGCCATCAACCCGAGCCTGCTCGCGGTCGTCGACCACATTCGCAAGGGGACGCTCGACTTCGTCCTGCTCAAGCCGGCCGACTCCCAGTTCCTGGTATCGACCGCGCGCTTCGAGCCTTGGCGCGTCGCCGACATCGCGGCCGCGCTGCTCATCTTCGGCTGGGCGTTCTGGCGGCTCGGCCGCCCGCCCGGAGTCGCCGACATCGCCTTCGCCCTGGCGATGTGCGTCGCGGCGGGGATGGTGATCTACTCGCTGTGGATCCTCGTCGTGTCGGTCGCCTTCTATGTCGTGCGCATCGACAACCTCACCTACCTCATCACATCGGTGTTCGACGCGGCGCGCTGGCCCATCTCGGTCTTCTCGGGAGGCCTGCGGCTCGTCTTCACCTTCGTCATTCCACTGGCGGTGATGACGACCTTCCCGGCGATGGCCCTGCTCGGAACGCTCGACCTGGCGACCGCGGGCATCTCCATCGCGGCGGCGCTCATCTTCTCGGCGCTGGCGCGCAGCGTGTGGAAGCTCGCGCTGGCTCGCTACACGTCGGCGAGTAGCTGAGCCTCCGCTGGCCAGCCGGCTTGGTGCCGGGGCCCCGTTCGGCCTGACGTAGGTGCCAACGCTTGTGCCGGCAGCGGAGTCGGAGAGCCCCTTGACTTCGGGGCGGGGCCAATGCAGTTCGGCCTGAGCGTAGCTGTAGCGAAGTCGAAGGCTTGGTTGCTTCTGCAGTGCGAGGGCCGGGCGCATTGCCAGGTGCCGCTACCGATGGCGGCCCTGCCCGGATCGACGACAGGCGCATTGCCAGGCGCAATCCCCCCGGGGCCTGCGGGGCCGGGCGCATTGCCATGCGCCCCTACCTACGACGGCCCTGCCGGATCGACGACAGGCGCATTGCCAGGCGTCATACCCCCCGGGCCTGCGGGGCCGGGCGCATTGCCATGCGCCCCTACCTACTCGATGACGGGCGCATTGCCAGGCGTCATACCCCCTCGGGCCTGCGGGGCCGGGCGCATTGCCATGCGCCCCTACCTACGCCGGCCCGGTCGAGATCGATGACGGGCGCATTCCCAGGCGCCCTTACCAACGCAAGGGCTCGGGCCACAGCTGACCAAACGGCAGGTGATGACCGGAGCGCCGCCGCGTCAGCTGCCGATGCGCCGCAGCGAGATCAGCGGCGCGCCCTCCGGCCGCGGCGCGTTCAGGTCGATGATGCAGTCGAGCATCCAGTCGGTCTCGCCCTCGGGATCGACGACGCGCTGGATCGCTTCCCAGCGCAGCGCGCCGTCCTCGCGCAGCAGCGTGTTGTGCGGCAAGCGCGCCTTCGGCTTGAGGTCGATGAACGCGTGCTCGGCCCAATACGGATCCATCGCCTTGGCGAGCTCCTCGGCGTTCCACTCCTGCTCGCCCTCGAGCGGCTGGATGCAGGCGAGCGCGCCCTCGTAGTCCTTGGCGGCGAGCGCCTTGAGCAGCGCGTGCAGCTCGTTGCGCACTCGGGCGGCGAAGGCGCGCGGGTTCTGCGCGAGCACGCGCGGGTCGTCCTCGGGCAGCCGCACCGGCGTCGGCTCCTCGTCCGGCCTCGGCGGGGGCAGCGGGATGCCCTTCTCGGCCGCGCGCATGCGCTCCCACTCGTCGAGCAGGCTCGAGTCCACCCGCCGCAGCATCTCGCGCAGGTGCGTGAGGATGTCCTCGACCGCCTCATCGCGCGCGCTCTCGGGAACGGTGTGCGCGAGCACCTTGTAGGCCTCGGAGAGATAGCGCAGCAGCACGCCCTCGCTGCGCTGCAGGCCGTACTCGAGGACGTAGTCGTTGAACGAGTAGAGCCGCTCGAACATGTCGCGGGCGATGGACTTGGGCCGGATGTCCTCGCCGCGCACCCAGGGATGCTTCTCCGCAAAGGCGGCGAACGTGCCCCAGATGAACTCGGCGTTCGGCCGCAGGGGCTCAACCTTCTCGAGCTCGGCGATGCGGTTTTCGTAGGGGACGCCCTGAGCCTTGAGCTCTGCGAGCTTGTCGGTCTTGAGCTTGTCCACCTGGCGCAGCAGCACGATGTCCGGGTTCTCGAGGATCGACTCGACGAGCGAGAGCAGGTCGAGCGCGTAGGTCTCGCTGTCACGGTCGAGCGCGTCCACTGCGGAGACGAGGTAGAGCGACAGCGTGTAGTAGAGCGAGAAGTCGCGCTGCAGATCCGGGCTCACCTCGACATAGCAGCCGGGGCCGTCCTTGTAGGGAAGGACCTCGACGATGCCCGCCTTGCGCAGGGCGCGAAACTGCGCCGCGGCCTTGCGCCGCAGCCGCCGCCTGGAATTGTCGCTCTCGTGCGAGCGGCCGATGAGCTCGACGAGCCGCCCGTAGCCGCCCTTGGGCCACAACTCGTCGGCCTGCAGCAGATTGACGAGCATCGAGAAGGTGACGTCGAAGCGCGACTCGAGAACCTCGGGCGCCTTCGTCTGCAGCCGCTCGAAGGTCTGGCGATCCCAGTGGACGTAGCCTTTCTGCGGAGGTTGCTTCTTCTGCACCTTCTTGCCGCCGGCCGCCTTGGCCGCGAGCTTGAGGTTCTCGATGACGTGCTCGGGGGCCTGCACGACGACCAGGCCACGATCGTCGAAGCCCTTGCGCCCGGCGCGCCCGGCGATCTGGTGGAAGTCGCGCACCTTGACGATGCCCATCTTCTCGCCGTCGAACTTGCACAGCTTGGTGAAGAGCACGGTGCGGATGGGGATGTTGATGCCCATGCCGAGCGTGTCGGTGCCGCTGATGACCTTGAGCATGCCCTTCTGCGCGAGCCGCTCGGTCAGGCGCCGGTACTTGGGCATCACGCCGGCGTGGTGCAGCCCGACGCCGGCCTTCAGGTAGCGCTCGATGTCCTTGCCGTAGGGCGTGTCGAACCTGACGCCGACCAGCGCGTCGCGCAGCGCCTGCTTCTCCTCCTTGGTGGTGATGTTGACGCTGGTGAGCGCCTGGGCCTGCTCGGCGGCGGCCCGCTGGGTGAAGTTGACGAGGTAGATGGGCGCCTGGCCCTTCTCGATGAGGTCGGCGATGGTCTCGTGCAGCGGGGTCTCGCGGTACTCGAAGTCGAGCGGCACCGGGCGCTCGAGGCCCGAGACCACGGCCACCTCGCGCCGCGTCAGCTTGGAGAGGTGCTCCTCGATGTGCGCGGTCGGCCCCAGCGTCGCCGACATCAACAGGAAGGTCGCCTGCGGCAAGGAGAGCAGCGGGATTTGCCAGGCCACCCCGCGCTCTTTGTCGGCGTAGTAGTGGAACTCGTCCATCACCACGTAGTCGACCTGCGCGCCCTCCTCGCGCAGCGCGAGGTTGGCGAGGATCTCCGCGGTACAGCAGATGATCGGCGCCTCGCGGTTGACGGCCGCATCGCCGGTCATCATCCCCACGTTCTCGGCCCCGAAGCTCTCGCAGAGCGCAAAGAACTTCTCGTTCACCAAAGCCTTGATCGGGCAGGTGTAGTAGGAGGTCTTGCCCTCGGCCATGCCCTTGAAGTGCAGGGCCTCGGCGACCAGCGACTTCCCCGAGCCGGTCGGCGTGCCGAGGATGACGTGCTTGCCGTCGAGCAGCTCCAGGATCGCCTCCTCCTGCGCCGGATAGAGCGTCAGCCCGCGCTCGGAGATCGCGGCGAGGAAGCGCGAGAGCAGCTCGTCTGCGCTCGGTCGGCTGCCGGGCGGAGGGAGGTGGGCGGCGAGGGGCGTGGGCATGTGGGGAAGCTTCATTTTGGCCTCGGAAATGGCCCTCTTTACCCCACGAGAACAATCGCCGCGACCCGAATCGCGCGCCCGCCGCTGCCGCAAGGAGGCCTGCCGGCGAACGATGGCTGCTCGGCCCCCGACGCGCCGCGAGAGCCGAGCCGTGGGGCATGGTCGAAGACCCGGTCATTGGCCTTCGCGGACCGGCTCGCGCCGGCGAAGGAGGCCGGTTCACAGGGAAAAATCGCGGCAAAATGCTTGCCTCCCCTTGACACGACCGGCCAAGCAGGCGGTATTCCTTACGTCCGCTCGAGAACGCGAGACACACGAAAGCGCTCGCGCGAGCGGACCGAGGGAAGGGATCGCGGAAAAACCCATGAGCCGTAACAACCGTCCACGTTCCCACACTTGCCACTTGCCCGAGCAAGCGGACGCTTGCCTGGAAGCGGGTTAAGTGCCCTCGCCGAACGCGCCCCGAGGCGCGCTCGCGCTCACCCAACGGAGACGAAACCACATGGCCAAAGCCGCTGCAGCTCCCAAGAAGCCGATGACGAAGTCGGAGATCTTCACCGCCATCGCCGCCGAGACCGAGATGTCTCGCAAGGAGGTGGCCAAGGTCTTCGACGAGCTCACCAAGCTCATCGCCAAGAACCTGAAGAAGGGCCCGGGCGTCTTCACCGTCCCCGGCCTGATGAAGATCACGGTCGTCCGCAAGCCGGCCACCAAGGCGCGCAAGGGCACCAACCCCTTCACCGGCGAGCCGATGATGTTCAAGGCCAAGCCGGCACGTAACGTGATCAAGGTGCGCCCGCTCAAGAACCTGAAGAACATGGTCTGAGCCTTCTTCTCGAGCCGGGGGCACCCGCCGGCCGGCTCGCGCAGGAAGACGGGAGCAGAGCCGGCTGCTTCGACGAGTTGGCCCCCGTGGCCAACTGCTCCGGCGCCCGTGCTCTGCTCCCCGGCCCTTCCGCTTCTGCGCAGGCATCCCCGCCTGCGCCCCTTTCCGACCGAACCCGAACACTGTCGCGGCGCAGGCACGCCCGCGGATGCTACGCTCTCGCTCTCTCCCAGCCCGGAGGAGCCGACGATGCGCCGTGCATGCGCCTGTCTGCCCGCAATTCTGCTCTTCGAGACCGCCGCCTTCGCGTCGGTGCTCGGCAATCAGTCCCTCGTCGATGAGGCGCGCGCGTTCGCGGTCGACGACGCCCGCGGCGCTATCGCGGTCGAGTTCACCGCGCAGCACACCGGCAGGCTCAACTTCGCCTCCTTCCACCTCACGGCGGTGGGCTCGGCAGGCGGCACTGACCGCTCGTACAAGACCGGCATCCGCGAGCCCGCCGCGGGCGGCGAACCCGGAGCCTGGCTGGGGACGCAGACGATGCGCACCGCGCAGTCCGCGGGCTGGTTCGAGGTCAACATCGCCGCGGACCTTATCGCCGGCCAGACCTACTTCCTGATGCTCGAGAGCGCGAACACCGGCACGAACCGCATCGCGAGCGTGACGGCCTCGGCGCCCGAGATCGACCGCGTCCCGGCGACGCAAGCCGAGAGCCCGCGCGCGCTGTGGGAGCGTTCGGCGACCGGCACCTGGTCGGCCATCGCGGGGGTCGAGCCGGTCTTCCTCCTGCGCTACCAGCAGACCGAGAGCGCCTGCGGCAGCAGCTACCCGCGCGTCGAGGGCAACCCCTACGAGGCCCGCTCGATGGCGTATGTCTGGCGCGACGCGACCGTCAGCCAGACCTTCATCGCGCCCGGCCCTGTCCAGGTCTCGTCCATCGAGGTCCTGCTCGAGGCGGCCACGGGGCGGCCCGATGCCCGCCTCGAGACGTCCTCGGGCACGGTGCTCGCCTCCGGGCTGCTGCGCCAGGGCGCGGCGCAAGGAGCGGCGGTCTGGTACACGCTCCCCGTCGATCCCGCGGTGGCGCTCGCGGCGAACCAGACCTACCGGCTCGTCCTGAGCACGCAGCTCGCCAGCGTGCGCGCCGAGTGGGTCACTTCGAAGACCAAGGCCTCCTCCGACCCCTGCCCGACCTACTCGCGCGCGACGTTCCAAGGCGCAGAGCACTACGTCGCCATCAAGCAAGGGGTCTCAACGCTCGAGCGCGTGGAGGAGGACGCGATCTTCCGCCTCGCGGCCTGCTCGGCCGACCACGTCTATTACCGCGACGCCGACGGCGACGGCTTCGGCGACCCGGCCGTCAGCCAGAATGGCTGCTCGCCGCCGGACGGGTTCGTCGTGACCGCCGGCGACTGCGACGACACCACCGCCGCGGTCCACCCCGGCGCCGACGAGGACTGCGACGGCCTGGACAACGACTGCAACGGCGCTGTCGATGACATTCCGGCGAGCGCCGTGCCCCAGTGCGAGGAGACGCGCGGGGTCTGCGGCGAGGCCCGAAAGCAGTGCGACGGGGCTTCCGGCTGGCGCTCCTGTACCGAAGAGGACTACGGCCCGGACTACGAAGGCTTCGAGAGCCGCTGCGACGGCCTGGACAACGACTGCAACGGCGCCATCGACGACATCGCCGCGTCGCGCGCCGAGCCGTGCGAGAAGACGATCGGGGTCTGCGCGAACAGCACCCGGCTGTGCAGTGAGGGGCAGTGGCTGCCGTGCGACGACTCGCGCTACGGCCCGCTTTACCAGCCCGTCGAGAGCCTGTGCGACGGCCAGGACAACGACTGCGACGGCGAAATCGACGAGGACCCGGCGCTCGAGCCGTGCGGCCGGCAGTACGGAGTGTGCGCCGGCGCGATGAAGAGCTGCCGCAACGGCTTCCTCGTCGAGTGCACCGACGCCGACTTCGCGAGACACAACCCCGCCTACGAGTTCCCGGTCGAGACGCTGTGCGACGGGCTCGACAACGACTGCGACGGGATCGTGGACAACGTCTTTTCGGCAACCCAGGAGCTCTGCCCCAAGCAGCTCGGCGTCTGCGAAGGCTCGGTGCGCCTGTGCGGCGGCGGCCAGGCCGGCGACTGCAGCGAGACCGACTACGCGAGCCACAGCGCGGCCTACGAGGCCGAGGAGACTCTGTGCGACGGGCTCGACAACGACTGCGACGGCACGGTGGACAACCTGCCCGAGAGGCTGCTGCCCGCGTGCGAGAACCAGAAGGGCGTGTGCGCCGGAACGCGCAAGGAGTGCCGCCTGGGCGAGATCGTCGGGTGCGCCCCGGCTGACTTCGCGCTCAACCTGCCGGGGTACGAGAGCCCGGAGGTCTCCTGCGACGGGCTGGACAACGACTGCGACGGCGAGGAAGATCCCCCCGCAGTCTGCGCGGGCGCCGACGCGGGGAGCGCAAGCCGGGACGCCGGGGCGTCGCCTCCGCCCGCGGCCGAGCCGGAGGGCTGCGGTTGCTCGACAGCCGGGACGCCGCTCTTCGCGTTGGGGCTGGCAGCACTACTTCCCCTGAGGCGGCGCAAGCGGGCCTGACCGTGGAGCGAGCAACGCTGCGCCTCGGCGAGTGTTCACGATCCGCAGTCGGCGCCGGAAAGTCGACTCGGATTGGCCGCCGAGCTCGGCTGCCGGGAGCGGAGCATGTCGTGCGAACGAATGGAGCGCCGAAGTGTCCGGGCCTACGGTCGTCACCCGCACGCGGCTGTCGTCCCCGCTGCGGCCCCGCGAGGCGCCCTTGACAACCGTCCGGGATCTCGGCGGAACTCAGAGTGTCCGCAGACACCTTTGACTACTGACCAACAGTGCTGACGACGCCCCGGGTACTCGGCCCGTACGAACTGCTCAAGCGCATTGGAGTCGGCGGGATGGGCGAGGTCTTCCTCGCTCGCCGCGCCGGTTGTGAGGATCCGCTCGTCGTCAAGGTCCTGCTCT
>JBMNNX010000207.1:0-12209 GCA_050942745.1 Myxococcales bacterium | reverse complement strand
CGCCACCCGCGCCGGCTCGCTCGCCGCCTTCATCGACCCGCTGCGCGAGCTCTACCCGCCCGCCGCCCGCGCCCTGGGCGCCGACCTCTCGCGCCTGCTCATCGTGCGCCCCGAGGACCCTTCGCTCTGCGTCCGGGTGGCGAGCCTTCTGGCCCGCTCGAAGGCCTTCAGCGCGGTCGCCCTCGACGCGGCCGAGCTCTCGGGCCAGCCCCAGGGTCCCTTGAGCCGGCGGCTGCTCGAGGCCGCCGAGACCGGCCGGGCGGCCGTCATCGTCCTCTCCGACAGACCGAGCGGCCTCGATGCGACCCTGCGCATCTCGGTCGAGCGGCCCTCCGAGCGCGAAATCGCCCTGGCGGTCGAGCGCAGCCGCCTCGGGCCCTCCGGGCGCACCTCCCGGGGCCGGATGCCGCTCCCCGAGGAGCTCGAAGAACAAGCGCCCGCCCAGCGGGCCCTCGAGCGGCTCGTCGCCCTGGGCGCGGCGAGCAATGAGGAGCGTTGAGGGTGGGAGCGCGGGCGCACAAGGGCCGGCTCGTCGCGGTGCACCTGCCGCGCTTTCTCATCCAGCGCCGGCTGCGCGAGGACGCCTCGCTCGCCCACAAGCCGGTCGGTGTCGCCCGCTCGCAGGCGAGCGGCGAGGTGCTCGTCGCCGCCTCGCGCAGCGCCCTCGTCGCCGGGGTCGCCCCGGGGATGACCGCGACGCAGGCGAAGGCCCTGTGCCCGGGCCTGCGCCTGCTGCCCGACGACCCGGTCGCCGACCTGCGCGCGCTCGAGTCGCTCGCCGAGGCGCTGCTCGTCGCCAGCCCGGCGGTCGAGCTGGCCGGCCCCGAGGGCCTGTTCGCCGACGCGAGCTCGAGCCCGCTGTTCGGCGGCGAGCCCGGCCTGCTCGAGGTGCTCGCCGACCGCTGCCGCGCCCTGGGCTTTCGCGCCCACCTCGTCGCCGCCGACTCGAAGTTCGCGGCGATGGCCCTCGCGGTCCACCGTCCGCGCACCCGCATCGTGCGCGGCCCGGCCCAAGAGGCGCTCGCGGGCCTGCCGCTGTCCGCCCTGCCCGCCCCCGACTCGCTCGTCTGGTCGTTGTCGGCGATGGGCCTGAAGACCTTGGGCGAGCTCGCCGCGCTGCCGGCCGCGGGAATCGCCGCGCGCTTTGGCGCCGAGGGCGCGCTGATGCAGAGGCTCGCCCTGGGCGACGACCCGCGGCCGCTGGTGCCCTTTCGCCCCGCGCCCCCGCTCGTCGAGCGGCTTGCGCTCGAGTGGCCCGCCGAGTCGCTGCAGCCGGTGCTCTTCGCCCTCAAGACCGTGCTCGACCGGCTCACCGCGCGGCTGGCCGGCCGCGGGCTCGCGCTCACCCGCCTCGAGATCCAGCTCAAGCTCGACCCTTCGGGCGAGGCGCGGGTGGTGCTGCCGCTCGCGCGCCCGACCAACTCGGCCCGCCTGCTGCTCGACGTCTTTCGCGAGCGGCTCTCGGACATCAAGGTCAACTCCCCGGTCGCGGGCGTCGGGGTCGAGGCGCTCGAGACAGGCCCGGCCGAACGGGTCCAGCTCTGCGTGGGCGACCGGCCCGAGGTCGACGAGGCGCTCGAGTCGGTGCTCGCCCGCCTGCGGGCGGGCCTGGGCGAGGCGGCGCTCTTCTCGGCGGGCGCCGCCGACGCGTACCGCCCGGAGGCCGCCTGGCACAAGCGACCTTTCCGCCCGACCGACGCCCCGGCGCCCCGCCCGGAGCGCCCGCCCAAGCCCAAGCGCGCCTTCCTCGCCCGGCTGCTCGAGCCCGAGGGCGAGCAACCGGTCGGCGGCCGGGTGCCCCTCGAGGACGACCCGCTGCTGCGCCCGGGGGCGCGCCCGACGCGGGTGCTCGAAAAGCCCAAGCCCCTCGAGGTCGAGCTGTCCGAGGGCGGCAAGCTCGTCGCGGTGCGCATCGGGGCGCGCCGCCACGCGGCCGCCTCGGTGCGCGGCCCCGAGCGGCTCGGCGGCGAGTGGTGGCGCAAGGGGTTTGCCCGCGACTACTACCGCGCGCTCGTCACCGGGCTTGGCGGCTGCTGGATCTACCGCGACGGGCGCGACGGCAAGTTCTACCTGCACGGGTTCTTCGACTGAACAACGGGCCCCTCGCCCGCTGTACGCCCGCGACGACTGTACGCATGTTTAGTAGAGTGTGGCCTGCCGCGCGCGCCCGAGGGCGGGCCTTGTCGCTGCGGCGCGAGGAGCCTTGCCGCGCGCATGTACGCCGAGCTGACCTGCCGCACCAACTACACCTTCCTCACCGGCGCCTCGCACCCCGAGGAGCTGGTCGAGCGGGCGCGCGCGCTCGGCCTGTCGGCGCTGGCCATCACCGACCGCGACGGGCTCTACGGCATCGTCAAGGCGCACCTGGCGGCCAAGGAGCAGGGGCTCAAGCTGCTCGTCGGCACCGAGCTCACCTTCGCCGACGCCCCGCCGCTCACCCTCATCGCCCGTGACCTCGAGGGCTACCGCAACCTGTGCCGGCTCATCACCCGCGGGCGCACCGCGCGCCCCAAAGGCGAGTCCCTGCTCCCCCTCTCGGCGCTCGAGGGCCACGCCGGCGGGCTCTTCGCCATCCTGCGCCGGCCGCACCTGGCGACCGCGACGCGCCTGCGCGAGCTGTTCGGCGCGCGGCTGTACCTCGGCCTGCAGCGCACCCTGTCGGCGGGCGACGAGCGCAGGGTCCAGGAGCAGCTCCGGCTGTCGCGCGAGCTCGGGGTCGCGCCGGTGGCGGTCAACGACGTCCACACCCACGACCGCGCGCGCCAGCCGCTGCAGGACGTGCTCGTGTGCATCCGCGAGAAGACGACGCTCGACGAGGCGGGCCGCCGGCTCTTCGGCAACGCCGAGCGCACGCTCAAGAGCCCGCGCGAGATGGTCGAGCTCTTCGCCGACGTCCCCGAGGCGGTCGACAACACGCTCGCCATCGCCGAGGCCTGCACCTTCAGCCTCGACCAGATCGCCTACCAGTTCCCCGAGGAGGACATCCCCGCCGGCCACACGCCGATCACGTGGCTGCGCGAGCTGACCTACCGCGGCGCCCTCGGCCGCTACGGCGAGCAGGTGCCCGAGGACGCGCGGAGGCAGATAGAGCACGAGCTTCAGCTCATCGAGGAGCTCGGCTACCCCGGCTACTTCCTCACCCTGCACTCCATCGTCGAGTTCGCCCGCTCGCGCGACATCCTCTGCCAGGGCCGCGGCTCGGCGGCCAACTCGGTCGTCTGCTACTGCCTGGGCATCACCGCCATCGACCCGGTGCGCATGAGGCTGCTCTTCGAGCGCTTCATCAGCCGCGAGCGCAACGAGCCGCCCGACATCGACGTGGACTTCGAGCACGAGCGGCGCGAGGAGGTGCTGCAGCACATCTACGTGAAGTACGGGCGCGACCGCGCGGCGATGGTCTGCGAGGTGATCACCTACCGCGGCCGCTCGGCCTTGCGCGACGTGGGCAAGGCGCTCGGCCTTTCGCTCGATCAGGTCGATCGGCTGGCGACCTCCATCAGCCGCTGGGGCGAGTCGGTCCAGATAGAGTCGCTCGCCGAACTCGGCCTCGACCCGACCGACCGCACCCTGCTGCTCACCCTCGAGCTCGCCGGGCAGATCGAGGGCTTTCCGCGCCACCTGAGCATCCACTCCGGCGGCTTCGCCATCACCAAGGGCCCTATCTACGATCTCGTTCCCGTCGAGAACGCGGCGATGGAGGGGCGCACCGTCGTGCAGTGGGACAAGGACGACGTCGCCGCCGCCGGCATCCTCAAGGTCGACCTGCTCTCGCTCGGCATGCTCAGCGCGGTCGCGAAGGCCCTGGCGACCGTGCGCGAGACCGAGGGCAAGCAGCTCACCCTCGCCAGCATCCCGGCCGAGGACCCGGCGACCTACGCGATGCTCCAGGACGCCGACACCGTGGGCGTCTTCCAGATCGAGTCGCGCGCGCAGATGAACATGCTGCCGCGGCTCAAGCCGAAGACCTTCTACGACCTCGTCGTCGAGGTGGCGATCATCCGGCCCGGCCCGATCATCGGGCAGATGGTCCACCCCTACCTGCGCCGGCGCGACGGCATCGAGCCGGTCACCTATCCGCACCCGGTCTTCGAGCCCATCCTCGGGCGCACGCTCGGGGTGACGCTCTTCCAGGAGCAGGTGATGCGGCTCGCGGTGGCCGCGGCCGGCTTCACCCTGGGCGAGGCCGACGCCCTGCGCCGCGCGATGGGCCACAAGCGCTCGTACGAGAAGCTGATGCAGCTCAAGGAGCGCTTCATCGTCGGGCTCGGGCGCCTCGGGCTCACCCGCGAGCAGGGCGAAGCGGTGTTCAAGCAGTTCGAGGGCTTTGCCCACTACGGCTTCCCCGAGTCGCACGCGGCCTCCTTCGCGCTCATCGCCTACGCCTCGAGCTGGCTCAAGCGCCACCACCCGGCGGCCTTCGTCTGCGGCCTGCTCAACTCGCAGCCGATGGGCTTCTACGCCCCGCACACGCTCATCGAGGATGCGCGCCGCCACGGGGTGCCCGCGCTGCCAGTCGACGTGCAGCACAGCAGCTACGACTGCACGCTCGAGCGCATCGAGGGGCCCGGCTACTGGCCGCCGGGCGGCCCGCCCCCGCACGCGCCGAAGGAGCAGCCGTTCGCGCTGCGGCTCGGGCTGCGGATGGTGCGTGGGCTGCGCGAGCAGGCCGCGCGCAAGATCGTCGCCGCCCGCGGCGACGGAGCGTTCCGCTCGCTCTACGACCTGTGGCGGCGCACGCACCTCTCGCACGCCGACCTCGCCCGGCTCGCCGTCGCCGACGCGCTCGCGTCGCTGCTGCCCGAGGGCTCGTCGCGGCGCCAGGCGCTCTGGCACGTCCACGCCCTGCCCGTCGACGAGGGCGATCTCTTCGCGCGCGTCAGCCCGCCCGCCGAGGAGCCGCCGCGCCTGCCCGCCATGACCGCGAGCGAGCAGGTCTTCGCCGACTACCGCGCCACCGGGGCCTCGCTCAACGCGCACCCGATGGAGCTGATGCGCGCCTCGCTCACGCAGGCCTGGATCCTCGCCTCGCGGCAGGTGGCCAAGATGCGCGCCGGGGCGCAGGTGCGGGTCGCCGGGATGGCCATCGTCCGCCAGCGCCCGGAGACGGCCAAGGGCATGTTCTTCGTCACCCTCGAGGACGAGCTCGGATTCATCAACGTCGTGGCGACGCCCGACGTCTTCGCCGAGTACCGGCGCGTCGCGCGCACTGCGCTCTTCCTGCTGGTGAAGGGAAGGATCGAGCGCTCGGGCAAGGTGGTGCACGTCAAGGCGCAGAGCTTCGAGGAGCTCCGGCTCGGCGAAGAGCTGCCGGTGCACACGCGGGATTTTCACTGACCGTCGGCGCGGTCACTCCTTCTTGCCGTACTCGGGCGAGTCCTCGGAGACGCCGAGAGTCTCGAGCTTGCGCTCCACCTCGCTCGTGCGGTCGCCGAGGCTGCGAACCTGCTGGCCGATGGTCGCAACCAGGTTGTCGATGCGCGCGCCCTGCTTCGCCACCTCGCCTTCGAGCCGCTCGACGCGTCCGGTCAGGTCGGCGAGCTTGGTGTTCGTCTCGAGGAAGCCCTGGGTCACTCGGCGGTCGAGGCTATCCAGCCGCCCTTCGAACCGGTCCATCCGCGCTTCGAACCCGTCCATCCGAGCATCCAGCCGGTCGATCCGCTTTCCAAGCGAGTCCTCGAGCTTCGTCCCGAGCCGGTCAACGGCATCGCGGATCTCGCGCAGCAGCTTGATGGGCACGGTCTGGTCGGCTGCCATCACTGCTTTCCGAAGAGGGCTTCTCTTCGCCTCGACTCAAAGTCTAGCACCGCTGCGCGCGGCCCCACCCGCTCGGCCGCTTGTCTCGATCGCGGGCAATCGTCCGGCGCGCCGGGGCTTCGTCCATCAGGCGCAGCTTCGAACAACCGCGTCCTTTCGCCCGAGCTTCCCCGCCGAAAAGGCGCGCTCGCCTCATCGGCCAATGAAAGGGCTAGCGCCTTGAAAGCGTGAACCAAGTCACGCCCCCGCGCCCACGCGACCGCGGCGCGAAGCTGCCGGCGCGCAAGCCACGGGCCGCCGAAGGCGCTCATCGACGACGCACCGGCGGTGCCGAGCGCGAGCTCGTCAGTCGAAGTCGGCCGGCAGGTCAGGGTTGCGCAGGTGCTCGAAGAGCCGCGCGAGCTGGCTGGGCGTCGTGCGCGAGAGCGAGAGCGGGAGCTCGCGGACTTGCTCCTCGGTGAAGAAGGCCGCCCCCTCGGTCTCGGCGCTGTCCTTCGCCGCGCCGCCGACGAGCTCGCAGCGGATGAAGATCTTGTAGAGGTGAAACGGCGCGGGCGGGGTGTGCCCGTGCCTGCGCCTGTCCCAGACCGCGAGCAGCTTGACCGCGCGAGTCTGGAAGCCCGTCTCCTCGTAGACCTCGCGAACCGCGGCCTCGCCGGGCGTGTCGCCGACGTCGGCCCAGCCGCCGGGCAGCGTGTAGCGCCCGTCGCGCAGCTCCTTGACCAGAAGGAGGCGGCCCTGGTCATCGAACACGACCCCGCGCACGTCCACCTTCGGCGTCGCGTAGCCGATCTGCCGCGCGAACAGCTCGCGGATAGGCTTGAGCTCCGACTCGGCGCCGGCGGCCATCATCTCCGCGGCGACCGCGCGGACCGCGTTGTAGCGCTCGATCTCGAAGGGGCTCTGCGTGTAGGCGAGCCCGCTCTGGGCAAGGGCCTGAAGCTTTCGGGCCCACTCGATCCATTTGGGATCCATTGGGATGCTCTCGTCGCTGCGGGAGCCTGCCGCTCGAAGGCTGCCCCCGCGCCCGGCGGAGCGCCCGCGCCCCGCGCTCAACTGTCGGCAAAAGGAGCCTGCGCGCGCCCGCTACTTCACCGCCGTAAAGAACCGCTCGAACCGGAACCCGACGTCGTCCCACAGCCAGAAGCCCGGCTTGCCCCACGACAACCAGACGACGAGCGCCCTGCCCTTCACGTGGCCGAACGGCACGAACCAGCCGCCGGCCCGCCCGTCCTGCGAGTTGTCGCGGTTGTCGCCCATCATGAAGAGGTGGTCTTCGGGGACCTTGAAGGGCCCTTCGTAAAGCGAGTGCGGCCGTTTCGGATCGCGGATGACGTCGTGCACCGAGACGATCTTGCCGTCCCTGTCGAGCAGCTTCTCCTTCCAGAGCTCGCCCTCCTGCTCGATCCAAGGCCCGTCATCGCCCAGGCGATCGTAGTAGCCGAACCGCTGCTGGGCGACCTCGCGGGGCTGGGCGACGCCGTTGACGTAGACCACCTCGTCCCTCACCTCGATGGTGTCGCCCGGCAGCCCGACGATGCGCTTGATGTAGTCGTGCCGCTCCAAGAACGGCCGCCCGTCGTCGAGCGGGTTGACGAAGACGACGATGTCGCCGCGGTCGTAGCCGCCCCAGTGGAAGAGGGCCTTGTTCACCAAGGGCAGCCGCAAGCTGTAGGAGAGCTTGTTGACGAAGATGTGGTCCCCGATCATCAGCGTCGGGATCATCGAGCCCGAGGGGATCTTGAAGGCCTCGATGACGAACAGCCGCAGCACCAGCGCGACGGCGAGCGCCTTGCTGATCGACAGGGTGAACTCCACCGCCGGGCTGCGGCGGGCGAAGCCCAGGTGCTTCTCGACGAGTTGGTCGAGGTGCTTGAGCGCGCCGCCGAGCTTTTCGACGTCGTCGTTGGGCAGCGCGTTTTCGAGCGCGGCGATGCCCGCCTGAATCTGCGCGACCTTCTCGGCCTGCAGACGCTTGCCGTAGCGCTTGGCAAGCCGCTTGGCCTCGCGCAGGAAGTCCTTCGCCTCGCGCCGGGTCTTCTTCAGCTTCTTGCGCGCGGCGCGCGCCTGCGTGGCATCTGCCTTCTTGGAACCCTGTTGCGCCATCTCGGACAAGCCCTCGAGCCGTCCCTCTACGCCGTCTCGGCGAATCGCCAGCGCGCCCTTGGGATAGCTTCTTGTTCTCCCTCGTTAAACCGCCAGCCGACGCCCGTCTTTCCGCCGCCCTAGTCCTCGCCCACCTTGAGCACCGCGAGGAACGCCTCCTGCGGGATCTCGACCGAGCCGACCTGCTTCATGCGCTTCTTGCCTTCCTTCTGGCGCTCGAGCAGCTTGCGCTTGCGGCTGATGTCGCCGCCGTAGCACTTAGCGGTGACGTTCTTGCGGTAGGCCTTCACGTTGGTGCGCGCGATGACCTTCGAGCCGATCGCTGCCTGGATGGCCACCTCGTACATCTGGCGCGGGATGACGTCCTTGAGCTTGACGCACACGTCGCGGCCACGCTCGAAGGCCTTGCTGCGGTGCACGATGACGTTGAGCGCGTCGACCGGCTCACCGTTGATGAGGATGTCGAGCTTGACCAGGTCCGACTCCTGGTAGCCCTTGAGCTCGTAGTCGAGCGAGGCGTAGCCGCGCGACACGCTCTTGAGCTTGTCGAAGAAGTCGAAGACCACCTCGGCCAGCGGCAGCTCGTAGGTCACCTGGATGCGCGAGGCACCGAAGTACTTGATGTCCTTCTGCACGCCGCGCCGCTCCTGGCACAGCTTGAGGACGTTGCCGACGTGCTCCTCAGGCACGTGGATGTGGCAGGTGAGGATCGGCTCCTCGAACACCGCGATGTTCTGGACCGGCGGCAGCTTGGCCGGGTTGTCGATGTGGAGCACCTCGCCCGAGTCGGTGGTGATGCGATAGACGACCGAGGGCGCGGTGGTGATCAGGTTGAGGTCGTACTCGCGCTCGAGCCGCTCCTGGATGATCTCCATGTGCAGCAGGCCGAGGTAGCCACAGCGAAAGCCGAAGCCGAGCGCCTGGCTCGTCTCGGGCTCGACGGAGAACGAGGCGTCGTTGAGCCGCAGCTTGGCGAGCGCCTCGCGCAGGTCCTCGTAGTCGGCGGCGTCGACCGGGTAGACCCCGGAGAAGACCATCGGCTTGATCTCTTTGAAGCCGGGGAACGGCTGGTCGGTCGGCCTTCGGGCGTCGGTGACCGTGTCGCCCACCTTGGCGTCGGCGACCTCCTTGACGTTGGCGATGAGCAGCCCGACCTCGCCGGCCCGAAGCTCCTTGACCGGCGCGGCCTTCGGCGCGTTGACCGCCAGCTCCTGGACCTCGAAGTCGCGCTTGACCGACATCAGCGTGATCTTCTGCTTGACCGACAGCACGCCCTCGAGCACGCGCACGAGCATCACCACGCCGCGGTAGCTGTCGTACCAGCTGTCGAAGATGAGCGCCTTGAGCGGGGCGTTCGAGTCGCCCTTAGGCGGCGGGATGCGCGCGACGACCGCCTCGAGCACGTCCTCGATGCCCTTGCCCTCCTTGGCCGAGGTGAGCACCGCGTTCGAGGCGTCGAGGCCGATGATGTCCTCTATCTGCGCCTTGGTCCCCGCCACGTCGGCCGACGGCAGGTCGATCTTGTTGATGACCGGGATGATCTCGAGGTCGTGGTCGAGCGCCATGTAGACGTTGGCGAGCGTCTGTGCCTCGACCCCCTGCGTGGCGTCGACGACGAGCAGAGCCCCCTCGCAGGCGGCCAGCGAACGCGAGACCTCGTAGGCGAAGTCGACGTGCCCCGGCGTGTCGATGAGGTTGAGCTCGTACTCCTTGCCGTCCATGGCCCGGTAGGTCATGCGAACCGACTGGGCCTTGATGGTGATCCCGCGCTCGCGCTCCAGGTCCATGTTGTCGAGGAACTGGTCCTGCTTCTCGCGGTCGGTAATCGTCCCGGTCTTCTCGAGCAACCGGTCGGCGAGCGTGGACTTGCCGTGATCGATGTGGGCGATGATCGAGAAGTTTCTGATGTGGGCGTTATCGAAGGACATGCGGCCGCTCATACGCCGGGCACCCCGGCGGCGTGGGGAGCGTTGCGTAGCACACAGGAAGTGGAAACGCGAGTAAGAACAAGGACGAAACAAGGAGCGAGCGGGCCTTATTTGCCCCGCGCGCGGCGCTCTCCGCGCGCGCGCCGCGCCCACCGGCGCCTCGCCGCGAGGGCCGGACGACGGCGTGCCCGAGGCCCGGCCGCCCTCACCGAACAGCCGCGCCTGTCGCCCTACTGGCAGCAGCCGCAGCACGACCGCTGGCAGCAGGAAAGCGCCGGCGGGCAGGGCTCCTCGGGCTGGCTGAAGTGCAGCGCCGAGCCGGCGATGCCGTACGAGCCGATTCCGCCGAAGGACGAGCCGCCCGTCGGCATCAAGGTGCCGGGCGAGGAAGCGCTCTCCAGGCCGGCGCTCGCCGAGCAAGGCGGGCAGACGCCCGACCAGCCCTTCAACAGCGGCGACGGCTCGAGCTCGGCCGGCTCGGCAGCGAACGCCGGAGCGGCGAGCAGAAGCCCGGCCGCGGCCATCGCGAGCAGCTTCACGACGCGCATCGAAGTCCCCTCCCTGCCCGATGAGCCGGGCTTTCGGTCAATCTGGCGAGCGTTCCCCGCCATCGCCCGCCGCGCCGCCCGGGGTTCGATCGGCGCTCCAGCGCTTCGCTCGACTGCCGGGGCGGCCCGGCCCGAAGCGCGTCGGACGGCGGCGCGCGCCGGGCGGGCGCGCACCGGGCCGTCGCCAGACGCCGGCGTTCGAACCGAGCGGCTGGTCTCCCGCCGCGCGCCGCGAGAGCAGGCGAGCCAAGTGCCGGGGCGTCTACGCGCCGCGCTGGCAGATCTTGATGAGCATCCGCTCGAGCACCAGCCGCCCGACGCCGCCCGACTTGAGCTCGACGTCGGCCTGGGCGACCGCGAGCAGCGCGCGCACCAGCTCCTTCGGCTCGAAGCGCATGCAGGCCTGGAAGCCGAGCCAGCAGACGTAGGGGTGCGGCACGCGGGTGCCGCGCTCCCTGGCCTCCTCGGCCAGCGCCTCCATGCCCCGGGCGTTGAAGTCGCGCTGCGTCGTCCGCGGGCCAAAGCCGAGCGCGCCCCAACGCATCCGGTCCTCGAGCAGCCGGCGCACGACCGCGGCGATGGCGCCGTGGATCTTCAGCGGCTGCTCCTCCTGATCGAGGGCGACCTCCACGTAGTGCAGCGCCGCCTTGAGGTCGCGCGCCCCGATGGCGTCGGCGATCTCGCGGAACTCCTCTTCCCGCGCCCGGCGCACGAGCAGCCGGACGTCGGCCGCCTCGATGGTCTGGCGCTCGCCGCCGACGTAGATGGCCAGCTTCTCGAGCTCGCTCTGCAGCAGCCGCATGTTGCCGCCGCACAGGTCCTTGAGGAGCTGCTCGCCCTCGGGCGCGAGGCGCTTCTTGTACGGCTTGAGGACCTCGGCGACCACCTCGCGGATGTCGAGCTTGCGCAGCTCGCGCTCGACCTTGTGCTCGACCGAGACCCCCATCTTCAGGAGCTTCTTCGCGAGCCCGCTGCGGCCGTCGATCTGCTGCGCCTCGACGATGAGGTGGTGGTCCTTGGGCAGGCCCTTGTCGAGCAGCGCCTCGAGCGCCCGCGTGTCGCCCTCGGGCGCGGTCAGCCCCTCGGCCTGGCAGAACTCGCCGAGCGTCTTGAGGAAGGCGGCGTCGGCCCCCTCGATCTCGAGGTCGAGCTCGCGCGCGAGCGCCTCGGGGTCGGGAGCGAGCAGCATCTCCAGCCCGAAGCCGGCCTTGGCCAGCAGCGCGAGCGCCCGGTTCGCGGCGACCCGGCGGCGGCCGGCGTTCCACGCGTCCTTGATCTTCGAGAGCGCGTCCGCCCTGCCCTTCTTCGGTTGCAGGAACTCCGGATCGCGCACCACGACGACCTTGCGGCCGCGGAACATCGGCGCGGTCGCCAGATCGCGCGCGACGTCGGCGGGCGAGGCGCCCTCGAGCACCGCGAGGTTGAGCCCCGCCGTCGCCTTGGGCAGCAGCTTCGCGACCAGCTCGTCGCTCGTCTTTCGCAGGAGGAACTCCTCGCCGGTCACGACGTAGATCGGCGCGGCCCTGCCCTGCTCGATGTCCTTGAGAAGCGCGGCGTTCAGGCTCATGCGTCCGGGAAGAGGAAGCGCAGCAGGAGCTGCTCGGTCTGCAGTCGTGGCGAGGCGTTGAAGCGCAGCTTCGCGCGGGCCGAGCGGCACAGCTCGATGCGCCGCAGCGCCTCGGGGGCCCCGAGCCGCGCCGCGCTCGCCGCGGCGAACTCGCCCAGGTCACAGTTGATGAGATCCTCGGGCGCGCCGCCCGAGGCGAGCGTCGCCAGGTCGCGATACCAGGCCTCGAGCAGCTCGAGGCGCGTCTCGGCCGAGGCCCGGTCCGCGACCAGGTCCTCGGCCAGCCGGAGCGCCGCGCGCGCGTCG
>JBMNNX010000205.1:0-12292 GCA_050942745.1 Myxococcales bacterium | reverse complement strand
GGCCCGAAATCATCAACGATTCCGGGCCCTTCGATGGTCGGGGCGACTGGATTTGAACCAGCGACCACTTGCACCCCAAGCAAGTGCGCTACCAGGCTGCGCTACGCCCCGAAACAGCTTGCAAGGCGGGCGTTTATGCCGATGGCCCGCCGTAATGTCAAGAACAAACAAGCGGACTGGCGCTCTTGAGCTCGCCGGTTCGAGGTGCAGGCCTTCCCGGAGGCTCGGCAGGAGACCGTCGACCGAGAAGGCGATGCTTGCGCCGAGGACCGGAGGCGCGACTAGTCGCCGCGCGCCAGCTCCTCCGGGGTGCTCTCGATGCCGTTGAGCGCATTCTTGAGCACCTGGCTCGGCCGGAAGGTCAGCACCCGACGCGCCGAAATCTCAATCTCCTTGCCGGTCTGCGGGTTGCGACCGACGCGCGACTTCTTGTCGCGGACGATGAAGTTGCCAAAGCCGGAGATCTTGATCTTCTCCCCGCGCTCCAGCGTTTCCTTGATCGTATCGAACACCATCTCCACGATTTCGGCGCTCTCCTTCTTGGAGAAGCCAACTTTCTCGTAGATGTTCTCGATGATATCGGCCTTGGTCATCGTCTCGATTCCGGAGTTGGGTGGGCTAACCTATTCAAACTACTTTCGTTTCCGTTGTCAAACCTCTGGGCGCATCTGAACGCCGGGCCAGCAGCGCGACGCCCGCGCCGATGGCCGCGAGGCTGATCAGCGCCGACGGCGGCAGACCGAACAGCCCGGCCCCACGGTCGTCGCCCCGGAATGCCAGCTCCATGACGAGCCGGACCAGCCCGTAGCCGAGCAGCCAGAGCCCAAAGGCGGTCCCCTCCCGAACCCGTCCGACGAGCCTCCACGCGACCGCCCCGAGCGCCAGCTCGGCGAGCGCCTCGTAGACCTGCACCGGGTGGAGCGGCACGCCCGCCGGTCCCCCGAAAAATGGGCTCTCGGGAAAGCGGACGCCCCACGGAAGCGTCGTCGGTGTGCCGTGGCAGCAGCCGCCCATCAGGCAGCCAATCCGGCCGAGGGCATGGCCGACGGCCAACCCTGGGCTGACGAGGTCCGCGAAGCGCGCGAGGTCGAGGCGATAGGCACTGAGGTAGATGAGCGCCGCCGCCGCGCCCCCGACCAGCCCTCCGTACCAGACAAGCCCGCCCTGTCCGACAAAGGGCCCCCACCCCTCCGCGCGGATTCGCGGGATGGAGACCAGCAGAAAGAGCACCTTCGCGCCGATCAGCCCGAAGGCGACAGCCAGCGCGCAGGCAGCAAAGGCGTCGAACGCTGGAAAACCAAGGCGCCGTGCCGTCCGTACGCTCAGGTACGTGCCGAGCACGGCGCCCAGGATTGCGAAGACCCCGTAGCCCGTCAGCTGCAGCGGGCGACCGAAGAGATCGAGCTGAGCCCAGACGGGCCACATTCGCGAAGGCTACTCCTCGGCCGGCAGCGCCTTCTGGGCTTCTTGCGCGGCCTTCTCCATCTCCTTGGCGGCCTTCTCGAACTCCTTGCTCGCCTTCTCCATCTCCTTGCCGAACTGCTCCCACGCGGCGCTGTTCTTCTCCATCTCGACGCTCGCCTGCTTGGCCGCGATGCCGCAGGCCACCGAGCACGCCGAGACCGCCAGCGAGATGAGCAGCGCGACTATCGACACGATCAGGCCGCCGAGCGCGATTCCGCTGCCGCCGGCGCCCTCGGCCGCCTTCTTCTTGCCCAGAATGGCGAGAACGAGGCCGCCCACCGAGAAGAGTACGCCAAGAAACGGCACCCAGCAGGTGAGGAGACCAATGATGGCCGCGATCAGGCCGAGGACTGCGAGGATGTTGGTGCCCTGCGCGACCGGGGGCGCTGCTTGCGTCGTCCCTGCCGAGTAGTCGGGAGATTCGTTGAGTGACATGGTCCCTTGTGCCTTTCGTCAACGGGTTGGAAGCGCGCGGAATCCTACCGAGTTTCTGCGCGCGAGGGGAAGTGCCCGACGTCGGTCAGGACCGAAGCTCGGCGCCCAGCTTCGCCGACAGGCGCTCGATGACCTGCCCGTGGGCTTGGTTGATCTCCTCTTCGCTCAGCGTGCGCCCGGCGGCCCGGTAGCGGATGGCGAAGGCGAGGCTCTTCTTGCCGGGCGCGATGCCCTCGCCCCGGTAGACGTCGAAGAGGACGACCTCCTCGACGAGCTCGCCCGCCGCGCGAATCTCCGACTCGACGGCGGCGGCAGCGACCTGGTTGTCGACGACCAGGGCGATGTCGCGCAGGACCGCGGGGTACTTGGAGATGGGCCGGTACTGCGGAACGAGATCGGCCGCGGCGACGAGGGGCTCGACGACGAGCTCGAAGACGAAGACGCCTCTCGGGAGATCGAGCGTCGCCGCCACGCTCGGGTGCAGCTCTCCGAGCAAGCCGAGCCGCCGGCCACCGGCGCGCACCTCGCAGGCCGAGCGCGGATGCAGCATCGAGGCGTCGGCCGCGGGGAGGAACTCGACCGCGCGCGCGTTGATCGACTCGAGGATCCGCTCGATGACGCCCTTGAGATCGAAGAAGTCGACCGGCGCGCGCTCGGTCGCCCATTGAAGCGGCGCGCGCCCGCCGAACATCACGCCGGCGAGCACGCGAGGCTCGTCGGCGGGTTGGCCGTCGGACTGCGTGGGCAGATAGACCCGGCCCAGCTCGTACAGCCGCACGTCCTCGACCTGGCGATTGCGGCTGTGGCGCAGATTGCCGAGAAGCCCCGCGAGCCGGGTCGTGGCCATCGCCGACAAGTCAGCGGCGATGGGGTTCTGCAGCGCGATGGGCCGCAGGCCCGGCGTGAGGGTCTCGAGCACCTTCGCCGAGACGAACGAGTAGTTGAGCACCTCGTCGAAGCCCGACGCCGCGAGCGCGCTGCGCACGCGGGCGATGACCTCGCGCTCGATCGGTTCTGCGGGCAATTCGGCGGCGCCGCGCGGCATCGCCGCCGGGATGCCGGCGTAGCCGCGGGTTCGCGCCACCTCCTCGACGCAGTCGGCCTCGCCCTCGACATCGGCGCGCCATGACGGCACCGAGACCGTGACCTTCTCGCCCTCCCCTTCGAGCCCGAAGCCGAGCCCGGCGAGCGTGCGGCGCGTGGTCTCGGGAGGAACGTCCGTCCCGAGCAGCTCCGAGACCCGCGCCAGCCTCAGCTCGAACGAACGGGGCTGATGGGGCCTGGGGTAGACGTCCACGCGGCCCCGCAGCACGCGCGCGCCCGCGAGCTCGACGAGCAGCTTCGCCGCCCGGTCCTGGGCGAAGGCGACCATCTCCGGATCGACCCCGCGCTCGAAGCGGTGCGAGGACTCGGTGTGCAGGCTGTGCCGGCGCGCGGTGCGCCGAATGGGCCCGGGCGCGAACCAGGCGCTCTCGAGCAGCACCCGCGCCGTCTTCTCGGAGACCTCGCTGTGGCCTCCGCCCATCACGCCGGCGAGGGCCGAGGGGCCCTCCCTGTCGCAGATGCACAGGTCCTTGTTAGACAGCTCCCGCTCCTTGCCGTCGAGCGTCGTCATCTTCTCGCCCGGCTTCGCGCGGCGGACGATGATCTCGGGGCCGGCGACGAGGTCGAGGTCGAAGGCGTGCAGCGGCTGGCCGCACTCCATGAGCACGTAGTTGGTGATGTCAACCACGTTGGAGATGCCGCGCACGCCGACCGCGCGCAGCCGGTTCTGCATCCACGCCGGCGAGGGGCGAATCTGGACGCCCTCGAGCACCCGCGCCGCATAGCGCCTGCATCGGTCGGGGTCCTCGATGCGCACCGCCACCTTCTCGTCGGCCCGCGCGTCGGCCTCGGCGAACGAGACGTCGGGCAGCTTGAGCGGCTTGCCGGTGAGCGCGGCCACCTCGCGGGCGATGCCGATGTGCGAGAGGCAGTCGCCGCGGTTCGGGGTGACGTTAACCTCGAAGACGACGTCCTCGAGGCCGAGCGCCCGGGCGATGGGCGCGCCGGGCTCGAGCGACGGGTCGAGGATCATCAGCCCCGAGGCGTCCTCGGAGAGCCCGAGCTCCTTCGCAGAGCAGAGCATGCCGAACGACTCGACGCCGCGCAGCTTCGCCTTTTCGATCTTCATGCCCGCCGGCAGCTTCGTGCCGACGGTCGCGAGCGGGACGAGGTCGCCGACCTTGTAGTTCTTCGCGCCGCAGACGACCTGCAGCGCCGTCGCTGCGCCCGCGTCGATCTTGGTGACCGAGAGCTTCTCGGCGTTCGGATGAGGCGCGCTCTCGACGATGCGGGCGACGAGCACTCCCTCGAGCTCGTCGCCTACCCGCTCGATCCCCTCGACCTCGAGGCCCGCCATCGTCAGCTTCTGGGCGAGCTCGCTCGGATCGGCGGGGAGCTCGACATAGTCGGAAAGCCAGTTGAGGCTGATTTTCATCGTGCTCTTCGCCGGCCGCGTCGGGCCGGCGCTCCTTCAAAACAGATCCGCGGACAGGCCCAGGCCCGGGCTGTCGCCCGCCTCCGCGCGCAAGAGGCCGCCGGGCGCACCCGGTGCGCCGATGGTCAGAACTGCTCGAGAAAGCGCGCGTCGTTCTCGAAGAAGCTGCGAAGGTCATCGACCCCGTAGCGCAGCATCGCGATGCGCTCGACGCCGAGGCCGAAGGCGAACCCGCTCAGCTCCGCCGGGTCGTAGCCGACGGCCCGGAAGACGTTCGGGTGGACCATGCCGGCGCCGAGGATCTCGAGCCAGCCGGTCATCTTGCAGATGCGGCAGCCTGCGCCCTTGCAGTGGACACAGGAGATGTCGATCTCCGCGCCCGGCTCGACGAACGGGAAGTAGCTGGGGCGAAAGCGGGTCTTCGTGTCGCTGCCGAACAGCGCCTGCACGAAGGCGCCGAGGGTGCCCTTGAGCTCGGCGAAGGTGACGCCTTTGTCCACGAGCAGGCCCTCGACCTGGTGGAACATCGGCGTGTGCGTCACGTCGCTGTCGCAGCGGTACACCTTGCCCGGGGCGATGATGCGCACCGGCGGCTTTCGCCCGAGCATCGTGCGGATCTGCACCGGAGAGGTGTGGGTGCGCAGCACCACCGTGCCTTCGTCTGCGCCCGGCCGCCCCAGGGTGCCGGTGTCCACCTTGAAGCTCTGCTGCGAGCCCTCCGGAGGGGGCCCGAGGGTCTCCTTCTGGACCCAGAAGGTGTCCTGCATGTCCCTGGCCGGATGGTCGGGCGGGATGTTGAGCGCCTCGAAGTTGAAGAAGTCGTGCTCGATCTCCGGGCCCTGGGCTATCTCGAAGCCGAGCCGCGCGAAGATGGCCGAGATGTCGTCCATCGTGCGGCTGACCGGGTGGCGCCGGCCGAGGTGTTGGCGGCGGCCCGGCAGCGTCACGTCGAGCCGCTCGCCCTTGAGCTCGCGCTCGAGCGCCTCGCGCTCGAGGCCCTTGTTGCGCTCTTCGAGCGCCTTCTCGAGCTCGGCGCGAAGCGCGTTGGCCCGCTGCCCGAAGGCTCGCCGCTGCTCCTTGGGCAGCGACGGGATGCGGTCGAACAGCTTGGTGACCGCTCCCTTCATCCCGAGGTGCGCCACCCGCGCGGCCTCGAGCGCCTGCGCGTCGGAGGCCGCCTGGAAAGCGGCGCTGGCCGCGGCTCGAACCGACTCGAGCTCCTGTTGGACCTCGTCGGGAAGCGCTGCAGCTTCCTGCACTTTGTTGCCCATGGCCCTTGCTGCTCCTCGATGAGCCCGCTTTGCGCCGGGGGGCTCCCGAATACACAACAGGCCGCCAGACACTCTTTGCGAGGATCTGTGCGGCCTGTTGGTGGCTGTTCTGGATGCGCCCCTTATCTTGCGGGGCGCGCCTCGAATCGCTACTTGGCGGCCGCGACCACGGCGCTAAAGCCGGCCGGGTCGAAGATGGCCAGATCGGACAGGACCTTGCGGTCGACCGCCACGCCGTTCTTGGTCAGCCCGGCGATGAGCTTGGAGTAGGTGGTCCCGTTCAAGCGGGCGGCGGCGTTGATGCGCACGATCCACAGCCGGCGAAAGTCGCGCCGCTTCTGGCGCCTGTCGCGGGTGGAGAAATCGAGCGCGCGCTCGACGGCCTCGTTCGCCCGGCGGTAGCAGTTCTTGCGGCGGCCACGGAAACCCTTGGCCAGCTTGAGGATCGAGTTGCGGCGCCTGCGCGCCTTGAAGCCCTTACTGACTCGCATTGCTTCTCCTTGCGCACCCTACGTGTCCCGAGGTTCCGGGAGCTTATGGAACGCGGGCGCTGCTTGGTGTTCCCTCGCGGCGCGCTAGCCGTACGGGAACAGCTCCTTCTTCACCTTCTTCGCGTCCATGTTCTCCAGGTGGCCAGTGCCGCGCAGACGCCGGTTCACCTTTCCGCTCTTGGAGAGGAAGGAGTGCCGGGCGTAGGCCTTGGCGAACTTGACCTTGCCGCTCTTCTTGACCTGGAAGCGCTTGGCCGCGCCGCTCTTGGTCTTCAGCTTGTAGCTCATCGTCTTCCCTTCGGTGTTGGTGCTGCAGTGCTACGACTACGACTTGGTGGCCGCCGCCGGAGCCGGCCCGACGGGCTTGGCCTCGGCAGGCTTGGGCGCTGGCGCGGGCGGGCGGGGCTGCTCGGGCTTGGCCGAGGCGCGCGCCTGGGCCTGCGCCTTGAGCTTGGGGTTGGGCGCGAGGAGCATGAACATCTGCCGGCCTTCCATCCGAGGCGCCTGCTCCATCACCGCGACGTCCTTCAAGTCGGTCATCACGTCGCTGAGGATTCGCTGGCCGATCTCCTTGTGAGTGATCTCGCGGCCGCGGAACATGATGGTCACGCGGGCCTTGTCGCCGTCGGCGAGGAATCGGCGGATATTGTTGACCTTGAACTCGTAGTCGTGTTCCTCGGTCTTCGGCCGCAGCTTGACTTCCTTGACCCGAACGACGACCTGCTTCTTGCGGGCCTCGCTCGCCCTCTTCTTGGCCTCGTACTTGAACTTGCCGTAGTCCATGATCTTGCAGACGGGCGGCTTGGCCATGGGGCTGACCTCGACGAGGTCCATCCCGGCCTCCTGGGCGCGCGCCAGCGCCTGCTCGATGGGAAGGATGCCCAGCTGCTCGCCCTCGGCACCGATCACACGGACTTCACGAGCACGGATTCGGCGATTTGTCCTTGCGTCCCTAGCGATGTGTATTACCTCCGGTTCGGCGCGCCCTCGGCACGCGATGTCAAGAAGCCGGGCTCCAAGCGCCCGACCGGCCGGTTCCCAGGCCTCTAAACCGGCGCAAACATACCGATCTTCGGAGAACTGTCAACGGGCCCCAACTCTTCCCCGTCGATCGAGGGCCCGCGCCGGCCGCGCTCAGGCGCCGTACGGCAGCGCCGCCTCCTTGGCCAACAGCGCGGCGAAGCTGTCGAGCGGCATGAGCTTGAGGTCCTCGCCCGCGTAACGGCGCGGGCTGACCCCGCCCTGCTCGACCTCCTTGTCGCCGACCACGCAGGTGAACGGGATCTTCTGGAGCTGGGCGTCGCGGATCTTGGCGCCGAGCTTCTCGTTGGCGTCGTCCACCTCGACCCGGAAGCCCAGCTTGCGCAGCTTTGCCCTCGCCTCATGGGCATAGGCGTTGTGGCGCTCGGCGACCGTGACGAGCCGCGCCTGCACCGGCGCGAGCCACGCCGGGAAGGCGCCGCCGAAGTGCTCGATGAGGATGGCGATGAAGCGCTCGAACGAGCCGTAGATAGCGCGGTGGATCACCACCGGGCGGTGCTCGCTGTTGTCCGAGCCGATGTAGCTCAGGCCGAAGCGCTCGGGGGCCGCGTAGTCGAGCTGGATGGTGCACAGCTGCCACTTGCGCCCGAGCGAGTCGGTCACGTCGAAGTCGATCTTCGGGCCATAGAAGGCGCCGTCGCCGGGCTTGAGCTCCCAGTCGAGCTTGGTCGCCTCGAGCGCCTCGCGCAGCGATCCCTCGGCCCGGTCCCACATCGCGTCGTCGCCGATGCGCATCTCGGGGCGGGTCGAAAACTTGGCGGTGAACGGCAGACCGACCGAGCCGTAGACCAGCTTCATCAGGTTGAAGATGGCCCCGACCTCCTCGGTGACCTGCTTCTCCATCAGGTAGATGTGCGAGTCGTCCTGCTGGAACTGGCGCACGCGCGTCAAGCCGGCCAGCGTGCCGGAGGCCTCGTTGCGGTGCAGCACGTCGGAGGTGAAGTAGCGGATGGGCAGCTCGCGGTACGAGCGCTTGGCCATCCGGTAGATGAGGTGGTGCGAGGGGCAGTTCATCGGCTTGAGCGACTGCGTGCAGCGCTCCTCGAGCGGCAGCGACGGGTCGGTCTCGCTGTCGACGACCAGGAACATGTTCTCGCGGTACTTGCCCCAGTGGCCCGAGGTCTCCCACAGCCGCTTGTTGAAGAGCAGCGGGGTCCTGACCTCCTGGTAGCCGTTGTCGAGGACGAGGTTGCGCATCGCCTCGTGCAACGTGTGCAGCAGGGTCGTGCCGTTGGGCAGCCAGAAGGCCGAGCCGGGCGAGTACTCGTGGAAGGTGAAGAGGCCAAGCTGCGGGCCGAGCTTGCGGTGATCGCGCTTCTTGGCCTCCTCGATGCGCTTCAGGTAGGCGTCGAGCTCCTTTTTGTCGAAGAAGGCCGTGCCATAGATGCGCTGCAGCATCGGGTTGCGCGGGTCGCCGCGCCAGTAGGCGCCCGCGACGTTGAGCAGCTTGACGACGCCGATCTTCTTGGTCGAGGGGCCGTGGGGCCCGAGGCAGAAGTCGACCCAGTCGCCGTGGGAGTACAGCGTCAGCGTCTTGGCGCCCTTGGCGACGATGTCGCGGACGATCTCGACCTTGAACGCCTCGCCCTTCGACTCGAAGAGCTCGATCGCCTCCTCGGCCGAAACCTCCGTGCGCACGAACGGCAGGTCGCGGGCGATCTCCTCGTTGACCGCCTTTTCGATTTTTGCGAGGTCCTCGGGAGTGAAGGGCTGCTCGCGGAAGAAGTCGTAGTAGAAGCCCTCCTCGACCGTCGGGCCGATGGTGACCTGGGTCCCCGGGTAGAGCCGCTGGACGACGCTGGCCATCACGTGCGCCGCGTCGTGGCGGGCGATGTCGAGCGCCTCCGGGGTCTTGGTGGTCAGCACCTCGAGCCTGGTGTCCGACTCGAGCGGCCGGCTCAAGTCAACCAGCTCACCGTCGAGCCGGGCGACGACCGCGGCCTTGGCGAGCCCCGGGCCGATCTTCTCGGCGATGAACTCACGCACCGAGGTGCCGGGCGCAACCTGCTTCTCCGAGCCGTCGGGCAGCCTCACCGTGATCTGGTCCATGCTCTGCTCTCCTCCTCGAGGACGAGGCCGTAAAACAAAAATCCCCCGAGCATCACCTGCCCGGGGGACCTTCGTTAGGCCGGAGTGGGATTGAACCACCGACCCCTACCGTGTCAAGGTAGTGCTCTACCACTGAGCTACCGGCCTTCGCTTTCGCAAAACGCGGGCGGCTTTTTACTGAGCGCCCCCAGCTCTGTCAAGCGAAGAAGCGCCTCCAGGCGCACTTTTCTTAACACTCGCCTCCTGCGGCCCCTTCCCCTCCCCTTCGTTCGAGGGCGCCGAGGCGGGGAGCGCCCGGGACTGGAGCGACACCGAGCCCAGGAGCGCTGCGAGCCCGGGCAGCTCGGAGGGGGCGTCGTCGCCGAGCGATAGCTCGAACGAGACCCTGCCGAGGTGGGAAAAGCGCAGCAGCTCGTCCGCGGTGGCGCCGGCAGCGAGCCGGATGCGCACCGCGCAGTCGAGGCGCGCCAGCGCGGCGAGCATAGGCCCGGGAACGCGGTTGTCGTCGGTCTCGACGACGACGCGCACGGGCCTGGCGAGCCGAATCCCCTCGAGGATCTCCGGCGGATCGCTCGCCCGCAGGCGGACCACGCGGCGGGCGCGATGCAAGCCGAGGAAGAGGCCAAGCTCGTCCTGCTCCGGGATCCGCCCGCGCAGGTCGAGCTCGACCTCGGCGTTCTTCAGGCCCGCGAGCCAGGCCGCGCGCGCCGCGTCGAGCCTGTCTGCGCGCAGGCGCAGCGGCTGCGGCCCGAGGTACGACAGGCGCGAGCGCAGCTCCTCCCCGGGCTTCTCGGGCAACCCGATCACCAGGTGCGCCCGGGTGAGCCGGCGGAACTGATCGACATGGGCCTCCACGATCGGCGGCGACAGCTCGACGAGGAACGCCCCGCGCGCGACCGCGCTGGCGAGCTCAGGGCGCAGCATGTTCGACCGCGTGCGAAGTCCGACCGAAGTGCCGGGCAGGCGCGCGAGGTCGCCCAGGGACTCGACGGGCCAGTCCTCGCTCACCCAGACCTCGACCGGCGGAGCCTCGGCGAACAGCACCTCCGGCCGCGCCGGGGCCTGGGCGAGCACGAGGAGCGCGAGGCCAAGCGCGGCGTTCATGCCATCCCCTGGAAGAGCTTCGAGCGGCGGTAGCGCATCAGCACGACGCGCACGACGACCTTCATCACTGCGGTGACCGGCACGGCGAGCAGGATACCGACGAAGCCGAAGAGCTCGCCGAAGACGAGGATGGCGATCATCACCGCGAGGGCGGGCAGGCCCACCTTCTCGCCGAGGACGCGCGGGGTGATGAAGAGCCCCTCGGCCCCCATGCCCACCGCGAAGGTCGCGGCGACGGCGGCGATCTGCCAGGGGCCCTGCCAGCTCACCGCGAGCGAGAGCGCGGCGAGGCCGAAGCCGATGGCCGGGCCGACGTACGGGATCATGTTCCCGAAGCCGGCGACGGCGCCGATGACGAACGCCAGGTCGAGCCGGGCCGCCGACAGCCCCGCGCCATAGATGCAGGTGAGGATCGCCCCGACGGTAAGCTGGCCGCGGATGAACGAGCTGAGCACCGCGTCGACCTCGGCAAAGCGGGCCGAGGCGAGGCGCTCGTAGCGGCGCGGCAGCAGGCCGCGGGCCGAAGCGACGAGCCGGTCGTAGTCGCGCAGCATATAGAAGGTGAGCACCGGAATGACGAGCAGGCCGACGATGGCCACCAGCAGGCTCGCGGTGCCCCCGATGGCGCCGAGCGCGACCTCGGCGATCTTGGGCAGCGCCTTCTCGGCGAGTCCCCCGCCCTGCTGGCCGAGCGCCGCAGCCGCGTCGCGGACGTTGTCGGGGAGCCTCTGGCCGATGAGCCCCTCGATGCGCGGGAGCGCCTTCTGCGCGATGGCGCGCAAGAACTCGGGGACCTTCTGCAGCTCCCCCCACACCGCGGGCACCAGGTAGAGCAGGAAGCCCGCGAGCGCGACGAGCACCGCGGCGACGAGCACGACGATGCCCAGGGTGCGCGACAGCTTGCGCGCCTCGAACCAGTCGATGATCGGATCGAGGGCGTAGGCGATGAAGAGGGCGACGAGCACGGGGACGGCCGCCGTCCCCGAGACGTTGAGCAGCACGAACAGCAGCACCGAGGCGAGGGTGATGCCGGCCGCCCAGAGAAGATCGGCCCGCCTCGCCTCGTGCTCGCTGAGGCCGGCGGCCGCCTCCTCGTCGGCGGGAAGCTGCGCCGGAGCGGACACCTGCGCTGGGGCGGCCGCCGCGCTCGCCATCAGGCTCACCGCCTGGCTTGGCGTCGGGCCGGTCGGCGTGGCGGAGCGAGGGATAGGCGCGGCCTTCCTTCTTCTCTTCTGCCTTGCGATGGGAGCCTCCCCGGCCGGCTCAGGCGGGGCGCGGTGGGACCGCGAAGCGCCACGCGTAGTGCGCCGCGGCAGCGACCAGGCATTCCGCGGCGACCATCGCCACGGCGAAGACGTAGCCGGCCAGCACCGGAGCGTAGGAGATCTCCCAGGCCAGGGCAAGGATGACGGCCGCATTCGTGAACAATGTGGCGTACTTGCCAACCCGGCTCGGCTGCGCCGCGAGCTCGAAGTGCTGCAGGCGCGAGACGAGGGCGATGGCGAACACCACCCCGTCGCGCAGCAGGCTGACGCCGAGCAGCCAGACCGGCAGCCGGTCGTGCAGCACGAGCGCGAGCAGCGCGGCGAGCCCGAGCAGCTTGTCGGCTATCGGGTCGAGCACGGCGCCCAGCCGACTGTGCTGGTGTAGCAGGCGGGCGAGCAGCCCGTCGAGCGCGTCGGAGCCGGCCGCGATGGCGAAGACGACGACCGCCGGCAGCAGGTGACCGCTAAGGTAGAGGGCGAGGAACGGCGCGATGAGCAGAAGCCGCAGCGCAGAGAGCGCGTTCGGCAGCGTCAAGACGGCATCCCGCCCCCGGGCCCCGCGCACGGGGACAGCGGGCGGTTGGCGCCTCGGGTGCGAATGCCGCAACTCGTGCTCCATTCAGGGACCTCAGACGCGCGACAAGGCCGTGCCCGGTCACTGAACGATAGTCACGTCGGCGAAGACGAGCGGCC
>JBMNNX010000204.1:0-12361 GCA_050942745.1 Myxococcales bacterium | reverse complement strand
CTGGGTCGTACTGTCGGGGCGAGAGGATTTGAACCTCCGACCACCTGCGCCCAAGGCAGGTGCGCTACCAGGCTGCGCTACGCCCCGATTCGAAAGCGGCCCCATTTAATGGTTCTGGCCGCGCTTTGCAAGCCTTCAGCCCTCGCTCGTCGCTAGCCGCTCCAGGTGTGGCCGCAAGGCCTGGAAGGCCCGAGCGCGATGCGAGATGCGGTTCTTCTCTTCTGTCGTCAGCTCCGCCAGCGTCTTGCCGATCTCTGGGACCTCGAAGTACGGGTCATATCCAAAGCCGTGCTCGCCGCGAGGTGCATCGAGAATTCGCCCGCGCACGACGCCCTGAACGAGCACCTCTTCCCGGCCCGGAACGATCAGACAGAGCGCCGTGCGGAACTCGGCGCCTCGCGCCTCGGCTGGCACGCCTGAAAGCTCCCGAGCCAGGCGCTCGTTGTTGAGCCGGTAGCGCTCGCGCGCGTCGCCCAGCGCCTGCTCGCTCCCCGCGTAGCCGCCATACCGAGCCGAGTGAACGCCGGGGGCGCCTCCCAGAGCATCGACGCACAGCCCGGTGTCGTCGGCGAGCGCGGCGAGCCCGGTCTTCTCAGCGTAGGCTCGCGCCTTCTTCGTCGCGTTGCCCTCGAGCGTGGGGGCATCCTCCTCGACCTCGACGGGCTCGACGTCCTCGAGAGAGAGGACCTCGACAGGAAGCCCCTGCACCAAGGACTTGAGCTCATCGAGCTTGTGCTTGTTGGTCGTCGCGAAGACGAGCTTCATCGCTTCCTCACTGACTCGGTCTTTGCGCCTCGGGGCCACGGGCCTCCGCGCGGGCCGGTCCCGACCGGACCGCCGGAGCGGAGCCTGACCCTGGCGAATCTGGCCTGGCGACTAGCCGAGCGCCTTCTTCTGCTCGTCGACGAGCGTGCGAATCCCTTCGGCGGCGAGATCGAGCATCGCAGCCAGCGTCGCGCGGTCGAAGACCTTGCCCTCGGCCGTGCCCTGGATCTCGACGAGCTCGCCGGCGGCGTTTCCGATGACGTTCATGTCTACTTCGGCCGTGCTGTCTTCCTCGTAGTTGAGATCGAGGTGCGGCTGGCCGCCGCTGACGCCGACGCTGATGGCGGCGACGGGAAAGCGCATCGGGTCCTGCGCGATGACGCCGCGGCTGCGCAGGCGGCGAAGCGCCAACGCCAGCGCCACCCATCCGCCGGTGATCGAAGCGGTGCGAGTGCCGCCGTCCGCCTGGAGCACGTCGCAGTCGATGGTTATCGTGCGCGGCCCGAGCAGGTCGAGGTCGACCGCGGCTCGAAGTGAACGCCCCACCAGCCGCTGGATCTCCACCGTTCGCCCGCTCTGCTTGCCCTTGGCCGCCTCGCGCTTGGATCGGGAGTGCGTCGCGCGCGGCAGCATGCCGTACTCGGCGGTGATCCAACCTTTGGTGGTGCCGAAGAGGTGCGGGGCGACCTTGTCCTCGACCGTGGCGGTACACAGGACGCGGGTCTCGCCGAGCTCGATAAGCACCGAGCCTTCGGCGTGCTTGGTGAAGCCAGGGGTGAAACGCACGGGGCGCAAATCGCGAGCCCCGCGACCGTCGGAACGCATGCTGCCTCCTTGATCGCCCGGCATCGGGCGGCGGCAACCTAGCGAGCCGACGGGCTCTCCGTCAACGCGTCAACAACGCTTCCCTCGGCTTTGCCCCCGAGAGCGCGGTCGCGGCCGCCGACCGTCTCCAGGAAGGCGGTGATCGCGCGGGCGAGCGAGCGGGCGATCTTCTCCTGATGCGCCGCGTCGCGAAGCTGCTTCGCCTCGGCCGAGTGCGACAGGAAGCCGACCTCGGCGAGGATGGCCGGCATCTGCGCTCCCATCAACACGATGAAGGGCGCCTGGTGCACGCCGCGATCGGTCGCCTTGAGGTCGGCGACGAGCTGCTGGTGGACGGCATAGGCGAGGCGCGAGGCGTCGCGGTGCGCCTGCGTCTGCGCGAGATCGTTGAGGATGAAGGCGAGGTCGTCGGAGGCCGCCGCCTGCTCGCCCGCCTCTGCGTTCTCCAGCGCGGCCACCTGCCGGGCTCGCTCGCCGGTCGCCTCCATCGACAAGAAATAGGTCTCGATGCCCCGGACCTTGTTCCAGTAGCGCTTGGGCATCGAGTTGAGGTGGATGGAGACGAAAACGTCGGCGCCCGCCTCGTTGGCGAACCGGATGCGCTCCTTCAGCTCGACGTCCTTGTCGTTCTCGCGGGTCATCAGCACCCGCACCGAGGCCTTCTCGAGCTCGGCCTTCAGCTTGCGGGCGATCTCGAGGGCGATCTCCTTCTCGTGATCGCCGCGAGCGCTGACCGCGCCGACCTTGGGCCCGCCATGCCCCGGGTCGAGCACGACGACCGGGCCGCTGGCAGCCCAGGAAACGCCCGAAAGCGTGATCAGCAGAAATGTCAACAGCCGATGCATCGACCGGACTCTAGCAAGAAATCGCCCTGCCGATGAGATTCGCCCGCGGGCGAAGAGCGGTAGTCGCTCGCCAAGGTGCTCGGCCCGGCGCTCGAGCGCCAGGCGCAGGGTCCGGCCGCCCGGGATTTACCAGGCGATTGGCTCCTTACCTCGCGTCCGCTCGGCCGCCAGGCGTGCCCTCGCAGCGCGGCGCGCCGCGGGCGCGCGCTGCACGTTGGACGAGCAAGACGACGCCCCCCGCCAAGAGGATCGCCGCAGACGTGGCCAGCGCCCGCGCGCCGATCCGGGTGACGAGGAAGCCCATCATGGCGAGCGCGGCGAGGGGAATCGCCGAGCCAAACGGAACTCGGAAGACGCGCCGCGCATCCGGCTGCCAGCGGCGAAAGACGATGACCGCGAGGCAGGTCGGCACGTACTGGCAGAACAGGGTCACGATGGTGAGGTCGGCCAGCGCCTTGAAATCGAGCAGCAGCACTCCGGCGACCGCGCTGGCGGTGATCAGGACAATCGCGCGCTCGGGCGCCTCGCGGGTCGGGTGCACGCGGGCGAGGCCCGAGGGAAGAAGGCCGTCGCGCGCGAGCGCGGCTGCGAGCTGGGGGCCGACCAGCGCGCTGCCGGAACAGAAGCCCACCATCGAGACAATCGCGACCGCGCCCATCGCCATCGCCGCGCCCTTGCCGCCCATCATCCCCGACGCCTCGACCAACGCCGCCTTCGATGTCCGCACGTCCGGCAGGACGCCGCTGACGACCGACTGGATAAGCGCGTAGAGCACGACCGCGCCGAGCAGCGAGCCGACCACCGCCAGCGGAATGTTGCGGCGCGGGTTCTCGGTCTGGCCGGCAACGACGGCCACGAACTCGAAGCCGCTCAGCGCGAAGAGCGCGGAGAAGGTGCCTTCGGCGAAGCCCGACAGCGTCGGCACGCCGAGGCGCGCGAAGGCGTCGGCGCGGACGAAGAACAACCCGGCGAGGACGAACAGAACGAGCGCGCTCACCTTCGCCACGGTGAGGACGTCCGAGGTCCGGGCACCGGTCTTCACGCCGCGCCAGTTGGCCAGCCCGAGCCCGACGATCAGCGAGGCGGCGATGGGGGCCGCGGCCCAGCTCGGAGCGCCGAGCGTGCGCGCCACCTCATCGCCGAGCCCGCGGGCGACCGACGCGTAGCCGAGCACCGCAGACACCAGCACCATCCAGCCGACGCCAAAACCGATGCCGTCTCCAAGAGCCTCCCGCGCGTATAGGTAGGTCCCGCCGGAGCGCTCGAACATGCCGCCCACCTCGGCGTAGCAGAGCGCGACGAGCGCGCACAGCGCGCCGCAGGCGAGGAAAGCGAGGGGACCGAAGCCCTGCGCGCCGGAGGCGACCCAATTCGGCAGTAGGAAGATTCCGCTGCCGACGATGCCGTTGACGCCGATGGCGATGCAGTCGAAGAGGGTCAGTCGCTTGGGAGCGGCCACGGAGAGCCTTTCGCGGTCGTGCCGGCGCCGAGGCGGCGCGCCGGCTCAGGCCTCCTGCTTGGCGCGGCTCAGCTCGTGATCGTCGATGAAGCGCGCGATCGCGCGCTCGATCTCCGTCGGCAGCTCTCCGAACCGCACGTGGACTCCGAAGACGCCCTCGCCCTCCTGCGAGACGCGGATGATTTCGCCCTCGCAGCGCACCTCATCCTGCACGGTCGGCAGCTTGAACCGCAGCTCGACGCCACTGCCTTGCGGCTCAGAGCGCTCCTCGAAGTAGACCCCACCGAGGCCGACGTCGCCTTCGCGTTCCTCGAACGAGTCGCCCGCGCCGGGGTAGCGCACCATCAGCGCGATGGGGATGCGAGGAGAATCGCGCCTGTCGCCCATCCTGCGCTCGATTTTGCGCGAGCCGTCACCGCTGAGCGCGCTCTCATTCGTCCGGTCGGCTTCCGAGCGCCGATCCCTCCGCCTCGCTGCCATGTCTTCCTCTCCTCGAGAGCTGATCGAGTTGTTCGTTATATTACGAAAAAACCCGGCGAGCCACCCGGGAGGCCAGCTTCACGCCAGGTGGGGGCGCAGCGCGCTCTCCACCTCGCGACGGTCGTCGAAGACGACCGCCAGGCCTCGGGTTCCCGCCTCCATCACCTGGACGACGCGGCCGGCGAAGGTCCAAGACAAGCGCTCGTAGGCCAGCTTGACCTCCAGCAGCACCGCCACGTCCCGTGGCAGCTTCTTCTCGGTGATCAGGAAGATGCCGCCGTGCCGGAACTGCTGCTCGTAGGCCTGGACGAAGCGCGCCTTGTCCTCGAAGGCGATCTCGAAGCGGTTTCCCGCGGCGAGCTGCGGGACGATCTCCGAGATCAGCTCAGCCGGCGTGAGAAACCTGACCCCAAAGCCGCCGCGCTCGATCTGCCGCAGGCTCGGCGGGACCACCCTGTGCCGACGCACGACGCCCTCGAGAAAGATGGAGCGGCGCGAGTCGAGCAGCACCTGGAGGTGCAAGCGCGTATCGAGCGGCGGCAGGTGTGAGGAGACGATGAAGGCGCCGGTCGAGGAGATGTCGCAGGTAAGCCCCGACCTGTCGAGCTGGTCGTCGCCAAACCGCACCGTCATACGCCGGGCGAAGCGTCGGCTGCGCCGCCTTTCCATCCGTCTCCCCCTCCACAAGAACGAATGCGCGACGTCGTCGGCAGCAGCGGTTTTCCGGCCCGCTTGCCGACAGCGGACCTTCGCCCAGCCAACGAGCGCGACCTTCCCCGCCTCAACCTCGATGGCGGGCGCCCCCGCTCCCGGAGGCGCTCCCGCCGAAAATGCGTTTTGCGACCATCTACTTCCGGGGCGTCTGGGCGACGGCCGGCAGGAAGCTCGCCAGCAATCCGGCGAAGCGATCTCGCACCCTCCCGGCGGTCTCCGCCACCTCCTCGTGCGACAGCGGCTCCTTGCCGATGCCCGCAGCGAAGTTGGTGATGCAGGAGATGCCCGCGACGCGCACGCGCATGTGCGAAGCGACGATCACCTCGGGCACGGTGCTCATGCCGACCGCGTCCACGCCCAGCGTGCGCAGCATGCGGATCTCCGCGGGCGTCTCGTAGGAGGGGCCCGAGAGCCAGACGTAGACGCCATCCTTGAGCGGGATGCCGAGCTTCTCGGCCGTCTTGCGCAGCAGCGCGCAGAGCTGCGGATCGTACGCCGCGCTCATGTCCGGGAAGCGCGGGCCGAGCCTCTCGTCGTTGGGGCCAACGAGCGGGTTGGCGCCGGACAGGTTGATGTGATCGGTGATCATCATCAGGTCGCCCGGCTCCAGGTCCGCCCGAATCCCGCCGGCCGCGTTGGTCACGACGAGGCTTTCGATCCCGAGCGCACACAGCACGCGCGCGGGGAAGGCGACCTGCGAAGGCGAATAGCCTTCGTACATGTGGACGCGCCCCTGCATCGCGACGATAGGCGCGCCATCGAGCATCCCCACCACCAGGCGACCGGCATGTCCGGGGACGGAGGAGGTGGGAAACCCGGGCAGCTCGCCGTAGGGGACGATGGTCTTCGCCGTCAGGCTGTCGGCGAAGCCGCCGAGGCCCGAGCCGAGGATGACCCCGACCTTGGGCGCCAGCTCGGTTCGGGCGCGGATGACTTCGACTGCTTTTTGAATTTGATCGTAAAGAGACATGGCGGCGATTCTACCGGTAGCTCCCGCCCAGTAAAGAAAGCGAGCCAGCCGCCCGCCCGCGGGGTCGCCCGCCGGCCGCCTCGGTCCCCGGAGCGCCGATCGTCCGATCGGCAGATTCCTTGACCGCTACCGCTACACTCCTCTACAGGCGACCACAGCCTGAAGGAGTCACTCCATGCAGCCCCCTCCCCTGCGCCCCCTGCGAGAACACCCGCGGGTCTCGGCCGGCTTCCCCGTGCAGGTCAAGCTCGGCGAGAGCTACCTGAGCGCCCGCGCTCGCGACTTCTCGATGACCGGCATCTTCCTCGAGCAGGCGCTGCCCTTCGAAGACGAGGTCCAGGTGCGCATCCCGCTGCCGGGGCTGCCGCGGCCTGTGGAGACGACCTGCCGGGTCGAGCGGCGCGCGCCCGACGGGGTCGCGCTCTCCTTCGCCCAAGTCGAGTGGGACGACCTGCTCCTGATGGCCCGCTATCTTGCGCCGCGGCTGTAGCGGCTACAGCCCTTGGCTTCTCGAGCCACCCGGGAGAAGCCTCGGCGCCGGCCGCCGCTTCACTGCCCTTCGTACGCCTAATCCGCCTTCCAGCGACGGCGGCCTTGCTCTCGCGCGCAGGTAGACGAAACCGGCAAGGAGCGAAATCCGCCTTGTTCGCTCGAGCGGATTGTCAGCTTTTTCTCAATCGATCGCGCACAAGCCGCGACTCTGCGATTTACGCGAAAGCAAACAGAGCGAGATGGTGTAGATCCGGGGAAACTTTGCCCGCAGGGGGACCCACCATGCCCGAGCTCATCTTCTTCCGGCGCAGCGTAGAGCTGATGCGCGTCGCGCTCGATGGAAGGCGCGTCACCGTCGGACGCGCCGGCGCCAACGACATCCTGGTTCCCGACCCCAGCGTCTCGCGCCAGCAGTTCGCGCTCGAGCAGGAGGGTCCCGACTGGCTCTTGCGCGACCTTTCCGGGCGCGGCACCGAGGTCGCCGGCAGCCTCGCGCAGGAGCGCGCGCTCGAGGACGGCACCGACATCGGCCTCGGACAGTGGCGGGCGATCTTCAGCCTCTCGTCGGCGGGCTTCACCGATGAAGCGACCCGCGGGGCCAGCGGCGGCGACACCAGGGTCCTGGCGACAGCGGCCTCAGAGACGCGCACGGTGCCCGTGCGCCTGATTGTTCGAGCCGGCGGCCAGGAGCGCACGGTCCCTCTCGGCCGCCAGGTGACCATCGGGTCGGCGCAAAGCTGCGAGGTGCGAATCGAGGACCCGTTCGTCTCCTCGACGCACGCCCGCATCGAGCGGCGCGATCACGGCCTCGCGGTCGTCGATCTGCAGTCGCGCAACGGCACCTTCATCGGCTCGGTGCGCATCTTCGAAGCCGAGGTCCCCGTCGGCACCACGCTCCGGATCGGCGAGGCCGAGGTGGTGCTCGCCCGCGCCGATCGCGACCCGCCGCTCTCGTTGTTCGAGGGGATGGTCGGCTCGACCCCGGCGATGCGCAAAGTCTTCGACACCATCGAGCGGGTGGCCGACTCGAACGCGGCGGTCTCGATCTTCGGCGAGTCCGGCACCGGCAAGGAGCTCGTCGCCCGGGCGGTCCACGCGCGCAGCTCGCGCGCGAGCAAGCCGTTCGTGCCGATCAACTGCGGCGCGCTCAGCAAGGAGCTCGTCGAAAGCGAGCTGTTCGGCCACGAGAAGGGAGCCTTCACCGGGGCGGAGCGGCTGCGCCGAGGCGCCTTCGAAGAGGCCGACACGGGGACGCTCTTCCTCGACGAGATAGGCGAGCTGCCGCTCGGCCTGCAGGCAAAGCTGCTGCGCGCCCTCGAGCTCGGCGAGATCAAACGCGTCGGGGCAACCCGCCCGATCACCACGGACGTCAGGGTCGTCGCCGCCACCAACCGCGACCTGCGCGCCGAGGTGAAGCGCGGCGCCTTCCGCGAGGACCTCTACTGGCGCCTGTGCGTCATCCCGCTCCAGTTGCCGCCGCTTCGCGCCCGCCGTGGCGACGTGCGCTCCCTGCTCCAGTACTTCTTGAAGCTCTACTCGCCCCAGGGCGCGGCGGTCATGTTGACCGCGGACGCCGAGCGCAAGCTGCTCGACTACGACTGGCCCGGCAACGTGCGCGAGCTGAAGAACACCATCCACCGCAGCCTGCTGCTGCGGCGCGGCGAGGCTATCGAGGCCGCCGACATCCTCTTCGACCGCGACCTCAACCTCGGCGGCGACCGGGCGAGCGAAGCCGACAGCGCCTACGACCCGTTCGCCGACGACACGACCTGCGTCTACATCGTCGGCAAGCCCCTCGAGCGCATCGAGGACGAGGTCTTCATCAAGACGTGCCGCCGCCTCGGCACCCGGGCCTCGGTGGTCGCCCGCGCCCTCGGCCAGTCGCGCGGCGCCGCCTACCGCAGGATGGAAAAGCTCGGCATCACCCCCGGAGGCGAGCCGCCCGAAGAATCGCTGAGGCGGGCGTCAGGCTCAGAAGCCGAGCCCGAGGAGGAGTGAGCCGGAAGCGAAACCGGCCTCGCCGTCAGGCGACAGCGGCTGCAGGAACCTCTCGCCGAGGAGCAGGTTGAAGGCTGCCCGAACCCCGACGCTGAGGACGCCTCGGCGCCAGTCGAGGCCGAGGGCGAAGGGCACCTCGATGACCGTGTCTCCGATGGCCGAAGCTCCCGCCCCTTGAGTCGGATCGACGTACGTGACCCCCACCCCGGCGGCGAGGTAGGGGAAGAGCTCGCCCCGGTCGCAGAAGACCCTGCCGAGCAGGAAGCCGCCGTTGCGGACCAGCGCGCCCCCGCGGCCCTGCAGGTTGTTCTGCGAGCCCTCGTACGCAAGCTCGAGCCCGGCCCAGGAGGCGGTCTTGAAGCCGATGCTCAGCCCCCAGGCCGGCCCGACAGAGGTCAGGGGAGCGTAGCTGCCGGTGTAGCCGCCCAGCCCACCTCTGAGCCGCACCTCGAAGCTGCTCGGCGCGGGCTCCTCCGGCCTCTCATCCTGCGCTCCGGCCGGCGCCGCCCACAGGACAGCCGCCAGCCAACCTGCAAAGTATCCGAGCGATCGCATCGTTCGTCTCGAGCGGCCTCGCGACCGGGCCGACAGCGGGCATCGCCCCGAGCCAGACGGTGCGCGCCAAGGGCCTTTCACCGTCGCCTCCGCGCGCAGCGCCCGCCTCCAGCCTGGCCGGGGGCGAGGCCGGGAGTGTCTCCGCCGGCCGCGAGCTACTTGCGAACCTTCATGCTGCCGAGAATCCGATCGACGTCGCTTTCGACCTCGCGCGGCGAGCTCTGAGGCCAGGTCGCCAACAAGACGTAGACCCGCGCCTCGCTGCCCTCGAGAATCGCCACTCGGCCGTGGACCTGCTCGCCGACGTCGAAGTCGAAGCCGACCGCCCCTTCGGCGAGCGGGATGGGCTTGATCTCCGAGGTTTCGAACCCCGCCCGCGAGGTGAGCCCTTCGGTCAGACGCTCGGCAAACTGCGCGGGAGTGGCGACCGCCGGGGCGACCTGAATGACGACCTGCGCTCCCTTCTCACCGTTGGCGATGACCAGGGGCACCGCGATGCTCTCGGTAGAGAGCTCCTCGCCGGAGCGGAAGCTCCACTCGGCGTTGGGCCGCTCGATCTCGAAGCCGTTCTCCTCGTCGACGTACTTCAGGTCGGCCACCTGCGCCGCGGGCTCGACCTTGGCGAGCGGCGCGGTCGGCGATTCGTGAGGCAGGGCGGGCTCTGCCTCGACCTTCTTGCTCGCCTGGTTGCTCGCGCAGGCGAGGACGAAGACCACGCTTCCGCCTGCTACCCACAACGCCTTTCGCATGTGCCCCTCCTCGCCAGGCCCTTTGACGGAATCTGGGCGCAGCGCTCCTGGTGAGCAACCGCCCAGGCTCCCGACCGAGAGCAGCCCGTCCCGGGGCCCGCAAGGCGGCTCGGTGTGTTGACAACCAGGCCTTGTTCCCGTCAGCTTGCGCCCCTGATGAGCAGCCAAAAGAAGAAGGCAGCCAAGCGCCGTCGCGCCGTCAACGCGGCGCTCGCCAAGGAGAGGGCCGATGTGGCCGATGGCTCCGCGAGCCCTGGCCAGACCGCTGCGCCCAAGGTGCCCCCTTTCGCCCGCGTCGCCCGCCCCATCGCCCAGCCGGACCAGGTGGCCCTCGACGCGAGCGAGTTGCTGAAGGTCTACGAGCCCGAGCGCCTCGGCGCGAACTCGGCGCCGCTTCCGGCCCCCTGCATCCTGTCCTCGCTGGTGCCGGCCGACGTGCTCAACGAGCTGCACGCTCGCGGCGAGATCGACCTCTTCGACGAGGCCGGCAACCTCATCGAGCCGCCCAAGCCGACCGAGGACGAAGTGCAGGCCGTCGAGGACTTCGAGGAGATAGAGGAGATCGCCGACAGCGAGGTCGAGCTCGTCGAGGAATCGGCTCCCGCCGGAGCCGATTCCGGCTCCCCACACCACCCGGAGCGCGTCGTCGACGCGCTCAACAGCCTGCCCCTGTTCTCGCATCTGGGCCGCGAGGCCCTCCTCGAGCCGTCGCGCGCCGCCAAGCTGCGCACCGTGGAGGATCGCCGCTTGGTGTTTCGCGAAGGCGATGAGGCCGACTCGTTCTTCATCCTGGCCGAGGGCTCGGTCGAATTGGTCCAGACGACGAGAAGCGGCAGAGAGCTGGCGCTGCGACACTTCGGCCAGGGCGAGGTCTTCGGGCTGTTCGGCGTCTTCGCGGGTCGCAAGCGCGCCGCGAGCGTGAGGGCCATCGGTCAGGTCTCGGTGCTCGAGGTGCCCGCCGTCGCGCTCGCTGGCATGGTGTGCGAACACCCTGCCGCGAAGAGCGCGCTCGAGACCTTCTACAAGGAGCGGCTGGTCGAGACCTTCCTCGCCTCCTCGCCGATTTTCGAGGACCTCGACGCCATCGCCCGCGGCCTGCTGATAGGGCAGTTTCGCGACAAGAAGCTCGCCCCCGGCGAGACGGCGGTGGCGCCGGGCGAGGTGTTCAACGGGTTGTTCCTCGTCATCTCGGGCGGGCTCGAGGTCAAGAAGCGCCTTGGCGGCGGGACCGAGCAGTCGCTCGCGACCCTTGGCTGCGGCCAGTTCTTCGGCGTCGTCTCCGCGCTCTCCGGCAGCCCTTGCCGCTGCAGCGTCGCGGCGAGCGAGGCGACGTCCCTTACATGCCTGACCCAGAAGGCCTTCAACGACTTCGTCAAGGACTACCCTGCCCTGCGCCTGCTCCCCCAGCGGCTGGCGCAGGAGGGAATGCTCGTCGAGAAGGACATCTTCGTGGGCGACCTGGGAATCCCAGGGCTCGGGTGAACAGCGCTCGGCTCGCCGCCTTTCGTGGCGGCGCGTGGATCGCGGATCGCCGCCCTTCGTGGCGGCGCCTACGGGCGCCGGGGCGAAGGCGGAGCTCCGCAGTCCACTGACGTCGGCCGTCCAACCTGTCGTCCGCTTCGTCTGCTGCCGTCGCCGGCTTTGCGGATGCTCCGCCGACGGTCTCCGACGTAACGTTGAAGGCAGACGAGCGGGCCCGCGCGCATGGGCCAGCGGTGGTGCATCAAAAAGACCGCCACACGCCTCAAGGTCCGCCCCCCGAAGCCTGCTGAAATGGAGCAGGTCTTCGCGATGATGGAGGACTTCAACCGCCTCGAGGGCATCCCCTGGGAGCGCGGCCGAACGATGCGGGCTGTCCGAAGGCTGCTCCTCGACCGCTCGCTCGGCTGGCTGGTCGTCTTCGAGACAGCAGGTGTGCTCGCCGGGTACGCGGTCGTCACCTACGGCTTCGATCTCGAGTTCGGCGGACGCGACGCCTTCATCACCGAGCTCTATCTGCGGCCCGAGCTCCGCGGCCAGGGGCTCGGCGGCGAAGCGATGGGACAGCTCGAGAAGCGCGCGGCCCGCGACGCCGTCCGCGCGCTCCACCTGCTCGTCGACTGGCGCAATCTGCCCGCCCGGCGCCTCTACACCAGGCGAGGGTTCGCCCTCTCGCACCGCCGGATGATGACCAAGCCTCTTCCGTAGCGCCCCTTACCGTTCGACCAGGGAGAGCCGACGGCGCGCCTGTGCGCGCACCTTGCGCGAAAGCGGCCGCCCCCCCGGCGCTCTCGCGCGCGCTTCCTGTTGCCGACTACAATGTCGGCCACCTGTCCGAAGGGAGCGAGTCATCGACTTCAAGAAGCTATTCGCGCTCGCCGCAGCGCTGGCGGTCGGCATCTTCCTGTGGGACTCGAAGCTCGTGTACCCGCTCAAGCTGCTCGTGGTGCTCATCCACGAGGCCGGCCACGCCCTCGCCGCCAAGGCGGTCGGCGGCGAGGTGCTTTCGATCACGGTCAACGAGATGCAG
>JBMNNX010000203.1:0-12375 GCA_050942745.1 Myxococcales bacterium | reverse complement strand
CCTGTGGGCAGGCGTGTGGGCGGCTTGGGCTTCTTCAAGCCGTCCATACGGCTGTCCACAGCGAGCCTGGCCGCCTCTCTCCACAAGTCCACAACCGGTTCCCGGGATCTGCCGAAGAGCCTGAATTTGAGGAGGGTGTAGCAATGCGCCTGCCGATCTGCGGTGTCCTCTTCTGTGTTTTGTCCTTCGCTCCCGGCTGCTCGCTGTTTGAGTCGTCGGAGTGCGCCTCCGCCTGCGAAGGGCGCAGTTGCGGCGATGATGGTTGCGGCGGCTCCTGTGGCGAGTGCGCGCGGGGCGAGGACTGCCATGAGGGAGCGTGCGTCGTCCGCGCCAGTTGCACCGACTACGCAAGGAATGGCGACGAGACCGATGTCGACTGCGGCGGTAGCTGCCCCCGATGCCCCGTGGGGCTGATGTGCCGTGACGACGGCGACTGCCAATCCGGGATCTGTAAGAACTCTCGGTGCGCGAGCTGCGCGACCGTGATGTGCAACGGCACATGCTGTGCCGCCGGACAGCAATGCGTCGCCGGCGTCTGCACGACCTGCGGCTGCGCAAACCGGGAGTGCGGCTACGACAGCTGCGGCCATTTCTGTGGCAATTGTACCGGCGGGAAGAGCTGCAATCTGAGCACCGGCCAGTGCGAGAGCGACTGCTCCACGCCATGCAACGGAGTCTGCTGCGCCGACGGGCAGCAATGCGTCGCGGGCGTCTGCACCACCTGTGACTGCGGAAACCGGGAGTGCGGCGACGACGGCTGCGGAAACTCCTGCGGGGACTGCGGCATCGGCAAGACGTGCAATCCGAGCACGGGCCGGTGCGAGATTGGCTGCTCTACGGTGATGTGCAACGGAATCTGCTGCGCCTACGGGCAGCAATGTGTTGCGGGCGTCTGCACCACCTGTGGCTGCGGAAACCGGGAGTGCGGCGACGACGGCTGCGGAAACTCTTGCGGGGAGTGCGGCACCGGCAAGACATGCAATCCGAGCACCGGCCGGTGCGAGATTGGCTGCTCTACGGTGATGTGCAACGGAGTCTGCTGCGCCGACGGGCAGCAATGCGTTGCGGGCGTCTGCACGACCTGTGGCTGTGGAAACCGGGAGTGCGGCGACGACGGCTGCGGAAACTCCTGCGGGAGCTGTGTCGCCCCCTACACCTGTATCGACGGGATCTGCCAGACAAGTTGTCGCGCGGAAGGGCAGAGCTGCACGTATGACGCCGACTGCTGCTCATACTCCTGCTTCGATGGCGCCTGTCAGTCCTCCTGCCTGCCTATCGGCTGGGCCTGCCGTAATGACTCCGACTGCTGCTCCGACCTGACCTGCTACCGCGGCTACTGTCAACGCCACTGCCAGAAGGACGGCTATTCCTGCGCCTTTGACTCAGAGTGCTGCAACAACCAGTGCACCAGCGATATGTGCGCCGTACTATGCGACCCGGTGGGCACCTACTGCCAATTCAACGCCAACTGCTGCACCGGCAACTGCAACAATAACAGATGCGACCACCCTTGCTACGACCATAACCATCGCTGCTTCGCCGATTTTCAATGTTGCCAAGGGGGCTGTGTCCAAGGCTATTGCGACTTTTGGTGCAGCCCCGTGGGGATTGCTTGTAACTATAACTCCGACTGCTGCACAGGAAACTGGGTCGACGGTGTCTGCCAGCGTCGGTGGTAGCCAGCGCACGCTTTCTCGCGGATAGAAAACGAATCGCCCCGGTCGACAGCCCGCATCCTTTTGAAACGCGTGAATCGCGCGAAACAGGCGCCCAAGCTCCTTTCGCTCACTTTGTCCGAGCCGAGAGTTATCGGATTTCCGGGTAACCCGCCCGGGAAATCGAGCATGCTCGGCGGTTGGCCTCAATGCGTGCGGCGGGTCTCGATTCGGCCGGCACCTCAGGTCGGCCCTTCGCGACCACGACCGGCGCGCCGGTTGCGCGCTCGGCCGGACAGCAGTGGAACGTACGCCATCCAGCAGAGCGCGCAACCGCGCCTCCCGCCTCCGAGCTCCTGCTCTCAAGCTCCATCCGAGCAACCAAGCCTCTGGCTGGAGCCCCGCTGCACGCGTATCCTCGCCAGCATTTCGCGAACCAAACCGGCGCGCCCTCCGCGCGCCGCGACGTGCGGCTCACCGACGGGAGGCCCCATGGAATTCGAGACGATTCGCAACCGCATCCGCGGGCGCATGCAGGAGCGCGGCATCCACCCGGCGGCGACCGAGGAGTACGTACGCCGCGCGGCCCTCGTTCACCGCGGCTTCACCGGCAAGATCCCCTGGCCCGAGATCGCCGCGCCGGACTCCAGCGACACGGTCCACTTCGAGGAGATCCGCGACGAGGCCAGGCCCGAGGACCTCGCCCAGCTCGTGGTCATCAAGCTCAACGGCGGGCTCGGCACGTCGATGGGCCTCTCCAAGGCGAAGACGCTGCTGCCGGTCAAGGACGGGGTCAACTTCCTCGGCATCATCCGCAACCAGATCGAGCGGATGCGCAAGCTCTACTCGGCGCCCGTGCCGCTGCTCTTCATGAACTCGTTCGCCACGCACGAGGACACGCTGGCCGAGCCGGGCATCGCGCAGATCAACGAGGGCGTGGCCGACGACTTGCCGGTCGCCTTCCTGCAGAACTGGGTGCCGCGCCTGCGCGCCGACGACCTGCTGCCGCTCGAGGCCAAAGTCGAAGAGGAGGGCTGGTGCCCGCCGGGCCACGGCGACATCTACCTGTCGCTGCAGACGAGCGGCATCCTCGACAAGCTGCTCGCCAAGGGCTTCCGGGTCGCCTTCCTGTCCAACGGCGACAACCTCGGCGCCTCCATCGACGGCCACATCCTGCGCTGGTTCCTGACGCAGGGGCTCGACTTCGCGATGGAGGTGACGCCCAAGACCGAAGCCGACCTGAAGGGCGGCGCGCTCTTCCACCACCGGCCCGCCCACGGCGCCTCCCGCCTCGGCCTGCTCGAGATCGCCCAGGTCGAGGAGGGCCACGAAAACGACTTCCAGGACACCAGCCGCTTCCCGCACTTCAACACCAACAACCTCTGGGTCCACCTCGAGAGCCTGCGCGACCGGCTCGCCAAGGGGCTCGAGCTTCCGGTGATCGTCAACCCGAAGGTCGTCGAGGGCACCAAGGTCCTGCAGCTCGAGACGGCGATGGGCGCCGCCATCGGCAGCTTCGAGCGCACCCGCGGCCTGGTCGTGCCGCGCACCCGCTTTGCCCCGGTGAAGACCAACGCCGACCTGCTCGTGCGCCGCAGCGACTGCTACGTGGTGCGCGAGAACGACGGCACCCTGGTGCGCAACCCCGCCCGCACGCTCGGCGAGCCGACCGTCACCCTCGGCGCCGCCTACAAGAAGATCGACGACTTCGACGCGCTCTTCGCGGTGGTGCCCTCGCTCGTCGACGCCGAAGCGCTCACCGTCGAAGGGCGCATCCGCTTCGATCGCCCGGTGCGCGTCCGCGGCCGCGTCACCTTCCGGCACTCCGGTGAGGACACGGTCAACGTGAGCGCGCTCGGCAGGGACGTCTTCGAGAACGAGACCGTCACGCTGTAGGCTGCGCCCTCAGCGTTTCGAGGACCGACGCTTTGGAAGCTGGCCGCGCCCGCCTGGCGCGGCCGGCTTTTTCTTTGCGCCCGGCAAGACGACGAGGCCGCTGCAGCCGTGGAGGGCTCGCCTTCCGAAGCCTGCGCGCGCGCGGAAGACTGTTCAGTCGGGCGGCCTGGTGAGCGCTCTGTCGGCAGCCTGGGGCGGACCTCGACTCGGACGGCATCGGCGACGCCTGCGATCCCGACGACGACGGCGACGGGGTCGAGGACGCGGCCGACAACTGCCCGCTCGTTCCCAACGCCGACCAGGCGGATGCGGACGCGGACGGCGTCGGCGAGGTCTGCGAGCCCGATGTTGACGGGGACGGAATCGACAACAGCGAGGACAACTGCCCGCGCGACGCGAACCCGGGCCAGGACGACCTCGACGCCGACGGCGTGGGCGACCTGTGCGACACCGACGACAATGGCGACGGCGTCCCCGACGGCAGACGCCTGCGATCCGCTGACCGACTCGGACGGCGACCTCGTGGCCGACAGCGACGACAACTGCGTCCTCGTCCCCAACGCCGACCAGTCGGACATCGACAACGACGGGGTCGGCGACGCGTGCGACGCGTGCGACGCGGACGATGACGGCGACGACGTCGACGACGAGGACGACCGCTGCCCGCTCGAGAGCCCGGGAGCCGTCGATCTGCTCGGCGACGGCTGCGTGGACACCGCCTGCGACATCGAGCTGTTCCTCGCGTCGCTGCCCGAGGAGGACCTCGACCAGCCGTTTGGCAACAGCCTCGCCTCCAAGGCCCGCAACGCCTGCGGCAGCCTGCAGTCGGGCAGCACCAAAGCCAGCAACAACAAGCTCAAGGCCCTGCTCAACGAGCTGCGCGCGCAGTCGGCTGGCCATCGAGGCGATGATCGCGCGGTAGACCTGATTTCTACGTGGCGAAAAGAAGCGGCGGCTCGCCGGTGCGGGCCGCCGCTTCGTTTGACAGCGCGAGGCGAGAGGGCGAAGCCGCGAGCCAAGGCGGGAAGACCTGGCCCGCGAACCGAGGCAGGAGTGCAGCCGTTTCGGCGGCCACGCGCGCCGAAGGCACAAGTAAACAGTCCCCTCTCCCGCACGTGCGCGGGAAGAGAGGACCGCGGGGGACTAAGGCAAGGGGGCGCGACCGGCGTCGGTCCCGATCAGAAGTAGTTCCACAGGTACTGGTTGGTCACCTCGTGGTGGAACTGGATCTCTGGGATCTTGATCAACGATCCGAGTGCCTTCGGGCAGCGGTCGGCCTGGGCCTGTTTGACGTCCACGTACTTGGCGGCCACGGTCTCGCCGAGCAGGTCGTTGATGTACCTGGAGCCCTTGAACAGCCGGATCGCGTCGTAGATGTTGTCCGGCAGGAAGCGCGTGCGGCTGCGCTTGGTCTCGTCGCTCTCGCTCTGCGGCCCCTCGAGCGCGGTGCGCAGCAGCGCGTAGAAGACCATGTAGGGGTTCGCGTCCGGCGCCACCGAGCGCACCTCGATGCGGGCGCTGCGCTCGTTGGCCGCGGGGATGCGCACCATCGCGCCGCGGTTGTTGCCCGAGGCCTTTATCTGGTTCGGGGCCTCGAAGCGCGGGTCGAGCCGGCGGTAGGCGTTCACCGACGGGTTGAGGATGAGGCACAGGTCGTCGGCCGAGTAGAGGATGCGCTCGACGGCCTTCCAACCCTCGGCCGAGAGGTTGTCCTGGCCGTTCGGGTCCCAGAACAGATTCACGTGGCCACGCGACAGCGACAGGTTGGTGTGCATGCCGCTGCCGTTGATGCCGGTGAGCGGCTTGGGCAAGAAGCTGGCGGTCATGCCCATCTTCGAGGCGACCTGGCGGCACAGCAGCTTGTAGAGCTGCACCAGGTCGGCGCAGATGATCGCCTCGGCGCAGGCGAAGTTCATCTCGAACTGGCTGGGCGCGACCTCCGGGTGGTCCTTCTCGTTGCCAAAGCCCATCGCGCGCTGCACCTCTGCGGCGTTGTCGATGAACTCGCGCAGCGAGTCTCCCGGCAGCGAGTGGTAGTAGCCGCCGGTCGAGACGTATTCGAACCGCCCGGTCTCGTGGTAGTGCTGCTCGGCGTCGGCGCCCTTGAACAGGAAGCCCTCGATCTCGGGGGCGACGAGGCAGACGGTGCCGTCCTGGGCATAGAGCCGCTCTGTGTACAGCCGCAGCCGGCTGCGCATGTCGGAGGGATACGGCAGGCCGTCGCGCCCGCGCACCTCGGCGAAGACGAGCACCTTGCCCGGGCCGAAGACGTCGGCCGGCAGCCACAAGAACGAGCTCCAGTCGATAGCCAGGCGCAGGTCAGACTCGTGCTGCGCCGAGTAGCCGCGCACCGAAGAGCCGTCGAAGGTGAGGTTGTCGTCGGACTTGAGCAGATACTTCTTGTCGTAGTCGAGCATATGCAGCCGGCCTTCGAGGTCGGTGAAGCATACGGTGACCGCCTTGATGCGCCGCTCGTCCGACAGGTACTTCAGGCGCTCCTCGCGCAGCTTCTCGGGCGGCTCGCGGGTCTGGCGGGCCAGCTTGGCCGTCAGGTTCATCTCTTCGAGCTGGTCGTAGGGAATCTCGAGGAAGTCCCGCAAGCCGGTCGTCGTCGGTGTCGCGCCCATCTCGCTCCTCCTATTCACGCCTAAATTACGCTTGATTTCTTCGATTTTGTCCTTGCCTGACAGTTTTTTATCTTCGTCGCGCCGCTCCACGACGCAAGTCGCCCCCCGGAGGCCCTGTCGGGTGGTTTGCGCCTGCCTCCCGAATCCACGCGCCGCCAGCAGGCCCGAGCGCCGGGCCTTCGCGCCAGCGGCAGGCAGGGGAACGCCCTCCGCCCCGGCACCTCGTTCAGCCGTAGAAGCGCGTCCTGCGCCTTTGGCGCCGCCCCTCGGGCGCGGGACCTCGGCGCCGGTTTCCGGTGATCCGCTTTCGGCGGCCAGCCAGAGCCACTTCCCCGTCAGTCCTTCGGCCCCCGGAAGGACGCCTTCGCCCAGCAATCAGGCGGATTTACAGGGGACGAAGGACTGCGTTGTTGCGCTGCAACTGGACCTCTCTTCGCCGCCGAAAGCGGATCAGATCCCGCACCCGTCGGAACGCCTCCTGCGCCCGCACAAGGCGTTCCGCACCCGTCGGAACGCGTCCTGCGCCCGCACAAGGCGTTCCGCAGTTGTTGGGAACGCGACCAAACCCTGCAGCCGAACCGCCGACCGTTCACGCTGCCGGCCTGGTTCCAGCCGCACGACGGCGCTACCGGCACGCTTGCCTTCGCTCCCCCGAATCGGCATGAAGGCGGCCCCTCCGCACCTCCCGCGCGCCCTGACCTTCGACCGACCATGCCGCTGAACGAGACCCGATTCACTGCCGACGCCCTCGGCCACCGCCTCGTGCTCGCTGCCGCGCCCGGGCTCTTCTAGCGCCGGCCGGCTCGACGGCGGGACCAAGCTGCTGCCGGTCGCCGAGGCGGGCGAGATCTCCGAGCCGCCGTTCGGCCTCATCGTCACCGGGGCCCAGCCGGCCTTCGGCGGGCCGGGGGCGCGCAAGGAGTGGCGCGGTCTCTCGAGCCTGCTGCGCCCGGGCGGCGAGGCGCTCGTGCTCGCGCCGACCCGGCTCGCCAAGGCAGTCCTGCGCGCGACGGCGGCCGACGGGCACACGCTGCTCGCCGAGCGCGGCGGGTGGAGCGTCGCGAGGCTGCGGCCGGCGCGGAGGCGGTCGGGCGCTCGTTAATCGAGCGACGGCCGCGCTCGACGGACCCGTGCCCGCCACGCTCGTCAGGATGCCCGGCCGCGTCGGGTTTCGAGCTCAGACTCCACCGCCCTCCGGCCGGGACGCGCTCGGCGGCGCTCGGGCCTGCTCGCCCACCGCCAGCGCCGAGCACGCGGTGGATCAGCGTCGTCCAGCGGTGGGATGACAGGTCGCTCGTCGATGGCAGCGCGAGGGCGACCGTCGCCGCCCTCGCCGCTTGCCGCGGGCTCACCGGGCAACCGACACGTAGTCGAGGCGCAGCAGGATGTCCTCGACCTCGTTGAGCACGAGCCCGTCGCCGCCGTCCAGGGCGAGCACGTCGGCGGGGATGAAGAGCGCGTAGGAGCCGTACAGCCCGCGCGCCGCGAGCTCGCTGGTCTCGCCGTTGGCGTAGGCGTCCTTCTCGAGCTCGGCGCGAGGCACGTTGAAGTAGGCCTCGATGCGCGCCCGCGACTCGAGGTCCTTGTTGGCCTGGACGCCGAACGCCTCGCCGCCCACGTCGGTGCCGTACTCGGGATCGCGGAACAGGTTGCGCGACGGGCGCACCGAGGCGCTCTGGAATTGCGGGCCACCAGCCGGTGGGTTGCACCACTGGCTGTAGAAGTTGTTGCTCTTGAGCAGCTCGATCCGCGTGAACGAGGGCGAATCTCCGCGGAAGAGCTGCTCGCTGCCGAGGATCGAGGCGTTCACCGACCAGAGGCGCTCGGCGCAGTCGGTGGCCGCGAGCACGGGGATACCGTGGAGGTTCCCGAGCTCCAGCGCGCCGAGCGGGGCGAGGTCGAAGGGGATGCGTTGGCCGAGGTAGCGCCCGCTCTCGCTGTAGACCGCGTGCCGCTCGGCCTGCAGCAACAGCCGGAACCGTTCGACGTCGGAGAGCGCCTGCCAGCCCTCCGGCTGCTCGCTCTGATCGGCGAGCTGCAGAAGGTGGGTCCGCAGGCTGAGGACGACCTTGAGGTCGGTGGGGCGATGCCCGCCCACGCCTCGGGTCGCGGCGGTGGTCCACAGGTCCTCCAGGACCGCGCGCAGCGCCGCGGGATTGGACGCGCTGAGAGTGGCCTCGCGGCCCCCCAACGACTGCTGCGTCTCGTACTCCACCGCTCGGACCGCCAGGTAGACGGCTCGGCGAGCGAGGCGCATCTCGCGCAGGAAGGTCTCCACGTCCTCGTCGATCCACTGTTCGTGAGACAGGGGCGCGACGTACCGGTCGCGCGCGGCCGCCAGCGCGGCTCGCCCCTCGTCGAAGTAGGTGCTCGCCGACGACTTGAGCTCCTCGATCAGATACGCGGCCGCCTCGACGTCGTGCGCGGCGCGCTCGAGCCCCAGCGACGCGGTCAAGGTCCCCACCAGCTCCATCTCGGCGTCCTTGGCGCACTGCTTGGCGGCCGTCTCGGCGCTCAGCTCTGCCTCGATGAGCGAATGGTTGTCCTGGGCCACCTCGATCTCCGACTGGATCTGTCCTGAGCTGATGACCGCCGCAACCTCGGCGGCCGCCGCGATGCAGGCCCCCACTATCTGCCAGGGCTTATCTCCGGCGGAGAAGCAGTCCTTGATTCCGGCGCTGGCGGTGGCGATCCCGTCGGCGATCTGCTTGTTCTTGCGCAGCGCCTGCATCGCCGCGGCGTGGTTCGCGCGCATGTCGTTCAGCTTCGCGTTCCCCTCGTCGAGGATCAGGCAGCTCTGCATCTTGATGTCGTAGCGCCTCTCCAAGTCCGCGAGGTCCGACTGGGAAGAGAGCACGTCCTGGACCGCGCCGCGCAACGCCAGCACCGCCTCGCCGATGGCGCCGGTGTAGCACTCGTGCAGGGACACGGGGGCGCCGGGGAGGTCGTCGCGGCTGGGCAGCGTCGGGTCGAGCGCCGGGTATCGGTCGAGGCAGGCGTTGGTCGCATCCTCGGTGACGCGCGAGCTCACCGCCGCCGTGCCCCCGACGGTGCGCAGCAGGTCCGCGGAAACCGCGCCCACGTGTTTGTGGCCGCCCACCGTGCAGCTCACGCAGCGACTTCCGCCGTCCGGGCAGGCCACCGGGTAGCGGACCGCGTCACAGTCACCGAAGCGGTCGGCGATGGAGTTGAGGGCCTCGTCCACGAAGCCCACGCTGGTGCCTGCCCGGCGCCGCAGCTCGCCCACCAGACACATGCGGAAGCGCACCTGCGGCTCGCTCAGCAGGGCGTTGAAGGCCACCTCGTCCACCTGGCAGATGGGGTCGGTGTAGCGGATGAAGCAGGTGTCCGGGTCGAAGTCGGTCCAGCTCTCGAGGATGTCGCTGCAGGCCAGGTCCTCGCGCCAGCACAGGTTGCAGATGCGATCGCCGTAGTCGCGCCGCAGCGCGTCCAGCTCGGCGCTCAGCTCCGCCTCCGACTTGCGGACCTGGACCTCCCTCTCGCGCTGCGCCAGGAACTTGGTCCGGGCGGTAGTGAAGAGGTCCTCGGCCCGCTTCACCAGCATCGGCGCCCAGGCGAAGTAATCGCCGGGGCCGGTTCCGATGAGGAAGTCGGAGATGGCCACAAAGCGGCCGTTGGCGCCCTGCTCGTCGCCGAAGAAGTAGAGCGGCAGGTCCTCCTCCGAGATGCCCAGCGGGTTCTCCCCCAGGGCGATGGCGCGCGCCGAGGTGAGGATCCGCCCCACGCGACTCTTCAGCGACGAGGCCGACGTCTGCAGGGCGCCCCACCAGAGCGGGTCGGGGCCACCGCTGGCTTGGACCGCGGCGCGGCTTCGGTTCTCGAGCTGAGCCCAGAACGGCAGCAGCAGCGAGGCGTAGCGCAGCGAGCGGCCCGCGCGCGCCAGCGCGGTCTGGTCCCGGCGCAGCGCGGCGGACTCCAGGTCGCGGTCCACCAGCGCGAGCTGGGACTCGAGCGTGCGCGCCAGGCTCGCCGGCAGCGCCAGCACCTGGTCCTGCCCGGCCTCGCGCGACATCGCCTGCCCCACCACCATCGGGCGATAGTCCGGGTCGTCCAAGACGGCCGCGGGGAGCTGCGCGAGGGGGGTCGCGAAGCGCGGGTGCAGCAACAGGTTCCAGCCCGACAGCGACTCCTCCAACACCTCCGAGGCCGCCGCCCCGACGTTTACCTCGCCGCTCCGGCGCAGAAGGTCGGCCATCCGCTCGGCCTGCGCGGCTTCGCGAGCCAGCAGCGCATGCTGCAGCAACCAGCGCTGGGCGAGGCGGGCAAAGAGCGCGCTCGCCTCGGGGATCACCGCCGCCGTGGGCGTGAGCGCCCGCTGGCGGTCGGGGTCGCCGGCGACGCCCAGCGCGAAGAGCATCCGCGCTCCATCCACGCAGCCCTCGGAGCCGAACAGATCGACGAGGCCGTCGCCGTAGGTCAGCGTCTCGGCCGGCGGGTTCTCGGCGAGCTTGGCGTAGTCCAGCGCACACGCGTCGAGCAGGCGGCTCACCGTCAGCCGGTTCTCGTCGCCGGCGGGGAGCTCGGCGTTGAGGTCCGCCTCCCAGGCGAAGGCGCGCGTGCCCGCCCCGCAACGCAGGTCGCCAGAGACCTCCAGCGCTTGCGCCGCGAGGAAGGGCGCGCGGACCGACTCGCGCGTCGAGCCGGCCGGCCCGTCCCAGCAGGCAGCCAGCTCGGCGCACGAGGCCGGTGCCAGCGGCAGGCGACAGACCCGGCGGATCTCGCCGAGGATGGAGATGTCACCCTTCGCCTGGCTGCAGGTCGCGCCGCCCGCGCCGGTGTCCTCGAAGCTCACCGCGACGTTCACCGTCAGCGTTTGGCCGGACACCTCCGCCAGCTCGCAGCCGTAGTGCTCGGCCATCGCCTCGCACAGGTCGAGGTCTCCCACGGCGTAGGTCACCTCGGCCACGCCACAGGCCGGGTCGGCGAACTCGGCGCGGCTGGGGGCGAAGCTGACCTCGCAGGGCAGGGAGCGGGGCGACTCGCCGGCTGGCAGGACCAAATCGGCGCTCGTCGTCATGCGGTCGGCGAGCGCGAAGGGGGAGGCCAGTCTGCCCAGGAGCGGACCCGCCGAGGCGACGAACTCGGAGGGAGCGCGCGGCTCGTCCCCCCAAGGCGCGCGCACCTGCCAGCTCTCGTCCAGGCCGAAGCGCGCCAGGGTGTTCACCGCGCCGGAGGAGAGGCCGCAGGCGTACAGCGTGCCCGTCTCTCCCTGGCGGCCGAAGGTGGCCAGCAGGTCCCGCTTCGCCTCGGGGCTCATCGTCGCCACGTCCGCGGCGTTGGGAGTCACCGCGTGGGCCACCGCCGCCTCCCACTGCAGGCGGTTGAGCCCGCGCGAGGCGCCCATCTCGGCGTCGAGCTGCGCGTCGGCCGGCACCGCGGGCGCGGTCGCTCCGTCGGGGAGAGCGCCGCTGCGCGAGAGGTGAACCGCCCAGGCGAGCACCGGCGACCGGCTGCCGATGAGGACCCCCGAGAAGCGGGTCCGCAGCGGGAAGTGAACCGACTCACCAGTGGCCGTCCACTCGGCCGGCTCGGCCTCGAGCAGGATCTGGAGCCGCCCTTGCGCGCCGGTCTCCACCGTCAGGTACTGGAAGCTGGGGAAGTCAACCGTGCCAGCCGCCGGTCCGCTCCCAGAGAGCGCGCCGACCCAGGGCGCGCCCGTGTCGGGCAGAAGAACCCGCAGGGGCGCGAGCTGTTCCTCGAGGGCGAGCACGCCCGCTCCATCCGAGAAGAAGACCTGGGCACGCAGGGGGATCTCGAGGGGAAGCGGCGGGAGGAGCGAAGCGGCCTCCAAGTCTTCGGCGATTCCCACCGAGACCAGTCTGGCGAAGCCTTCGTACAGGCCGGGGACGAGGCGGTCTTCCTCGGCAGGCTCCCGCCCGCCGGCCGGCGCGTCGGTCACCGTCGCGCTCGCCATCTGCTCGCCGGCAAAGAAGCGCACCGCCAGGCCGCTCGCGCCCGTGGAGCCGGCGACGCGCACGCGGACCGAACGCTCCTCGCCCGGCTCGACCTGCTCGATCAAGCACTCCGTGGAGAAGCTGCCGCCCTTCTCGCAGGCGACCTCCACGCGAGATCGGTGCGGGATTTGCATACAGGCCCGCGTTCGCCTGGGAAGCCATCAAGCGCGCCCATCGTCCACGCGCAGGGCACGCCGCGACGCACGGCCGCTGGCGCGGCCG
>JBMNNX010000202.1:0-12386 GCA_050942745.1 Myxococcales bacterium | reverse complement strand
GCTCGTCACGATGCGGAACTGGTCGTCGAGCTTGGCGTTGAAGGCCCCGATGGCGAGCGTGCGCCCCTCCATCACCGCGAGCCGGGTGAGCGGCGTCGAGAGCTGCAGCACCGGCCCGTAGGGCAGGCCGCCCATCGCGTAGTAGCCCGCGCCCGAGGCCTTGCGCAGCAGCACCGCGATCATCGGCACGCTGTTGGTCGAGTTCGTGTAGATGAGGTTCGAGCCGTAGCCGAGCAGCCCCTCCTTCTCCGCCTCGAGCCCGATGTCGAAGCCGGAGATGTCCTGCAGCCAGAGGATGGGCAGGCCGTCGTCGTTGCAGGCGCGCGAGAAGGCCGAGATCTTGGCGATGCCCTCGCGGTAGAGGATGCCGCCGGGCCGCGTGCGGCCGCGCTGGCGCGGGTGCGGGACGAGCCGCAGGTTGTTGGCGACGATGCCGACATAGAGCCCGTTGATGCGCGCGACGCCGGTGACCATCTCCTCGCCGAGGTTCGGCAGCGTCTCGCCGAACAACGAGTTGTCTACGAGCCGGGCGATCACCTGCCGCACGTCGTAGACGACCCGGTGGTCGGCGGGGAAGAGGCCGTCGAGCTCGCCGGTCGCGAAGCGCGGCTCGGCGGGCGAGGCCCCGAAGCGGTAGAAGTCGGCCGCGGTCGAGGGCAGGCGCGCCATTTCCTGCCGGATCTTGGCGAGCAGCGTTGCGTCGTCGGGCACCCGCTCGTCGGCGCAGGCCGAGACGTGGACATGGACGTCGGGGCCGCCGATGGAGAGCGAGGTGATGCGCTGTGACTTGCCGCCCTTCACCAGGGCCGCGCCGGCGATGACCATGTAGGCTTGCTCGGTCATGTAGACGCGGTCGCTGATAATCGGCATGTAGCCGCCGCCGGCGATGCAGTCGCCGAGCACGCCGGCTATCTGCGGCACGTGGTTGGCCGACAGCAGCGCGTTCATCCGGAAGATGGCGCCCGCGCCGGTGCGCCCGGGGAAGGTGGCGGCCTGCTCGGGCAGGAAGAGCCCCGAGCAGTCAACGAGGTAGACCACGGGGATGCGCAGGCGCAGCGCGATCTCCTGCGCCCGCTCGATTTTTTCCGGCGTGCGCGGCCACCAGGCGCCCGAGGCGACGGTGTTGTCGTTGGCGATGACCACCGCCCAGCGCCCCTCGATGCGCGCGAAGACGGTGAGCACGCCCGCCGAGGGCGAGGTGCGCTTGTCCTCGCCGAAGACGCGCCCGTAGTTGACGAAGGTGTTGAGCGGCAACAGGCGCGTACCCGGGTCCTTGAGCGCCTCGACGCGCTCCCATGCCGTCATCTTGCCCTTGGCGTGGACGCGCTCGACGTAGCTCGGGCCCCACCCGGCGCGCACCTCTTCGAGGCGCGAAGCGAGCAGTCCGTTGAGCCCCTTCATGTGCTCGCGGTTCTGCCGGTAGTCGCGCGGATCGAGCGCTTCTTCTATCGGTGAGCCGATGGGCCGCAGGATAACTTTCGCCATGGCGGTCTCGTCGCTCCGCTACCTCTCCGGCGGCGGCTCCTTCGGTATCCCTTCGCGCTCGAGCAGGCGGCCGATGAGCCCGGTGTCGTATTCGCCGGCGGCGAAGCCCGAGTCGCGCAGGACCTCGAGGTGGGCGGGGATGGTGGTGTGGACGCCCTCGACGTGGAAGCGCTCGAGCGCGTCGATCATTCCGCGCCGCGCCTTCTCGCGATCGTCGGCGGCCACGATGAGCTTGCAGAGCATCGAGTCGTAGTAGACCGGGATGCGGTAGCCCGAGCGCACGTGCGTGTCTGCGCGCACGCGCACGCCCGGGACCTCGGAGGGCGGCTCGAAGCGCGTGACGATCCCCGGCGAAGGGCGAAAGCCGGCCGAAGGGTCTTCGGCGTTGATGCGGCACTCGATGGCGTGGCCGCGCAGTCGAATCTCCTCCTGCTTCCAGGAGAGCCGCGCGTTGGCCGCGACGCGGATCTGCTCCTTCACGAGGTCGAGGCCGGTCACCATCTCGGTCACCGGGTGCTCGACCTGAAGGCGCGTGTTGATCTCGAGGAAGTAGAGTCGCCCGTCGCGGTCGCGCAGGAGCTCCATCGTGCCGGCGCCGACGTAGCCGATGGCGGCGACGGCGCGGCGCACCTTTTCGCCCATCTCGCGGCGCGTCGCCTCGTCTACGGCGGGCGAGGGCGCCTCCTCGAGGAGCTTCTGGTGGCTGCGCTGCACCGAGCACTCGCGCTCGCCGAGGTGCACGACGTTGCCGAGGGCGTCGGCCATGAACTGGAACTCGACGTGGCGTCCGCCTTCGATGAGCCGCTCGATGTAGAGGCTGGGATTTCCGAAGGCCTTCTGCGCCTCGATGGACGCCTCGCCGAAGGCGCGGGCGAACGAGGCCTCGTCGCGGCAGGCGCGGATGCCCTTGCCGCCGCCGCCGGCCGTCGCCTTGAGCAGCACCGGGAACTCGATGCGCCGGGCGATTTCGAGCGCTTCGCGCTCGTCCGCGACGACGCCCTTCGACCCGGGGATGAGCGGCAGGCCCGCCTCCGCCATCGTCCGGCGCGCGGTCGCCTTGTCGCCCATCAGCCGGATGACGCGCGGCGGCGGGCCGATGAAGGTGAGCTTCATCTGGCCGCACATCTCGGCGAAGAGCGCGTTCTCGGAGAGGAAGCCGTACCCCGGGTGAACAGCCTTGGCCTCGGTCTGCTCGGCGGCCTGGAGGATGGCCGCCATGTCGAGGTAGCTCTCTTCGCTCTTCGGGCCGCCGATGCAGATCCGCTCGTCGGCCTCTTCGAGGTGCGGCGAGTCGGCGTCCGCCTCGGAGTAGACGGCGACGGTCTCGATGCCGAGCTCCCGGCAAGCGCGGATGACGCGGCGGGCGATTTCGCCTCTGTTTGCGATCAGGATCTTCTTGAACATACGTTCGCCGACTCGAGCGCCCCCCGACGGTGCATCGCCCCGGCCGAAGGCCAGCCGGCCGAAAGAGGGGCGAGATAAGGGATGGCCGACCAAAGGTCAAGACGCAGCGCTCCATAGATTCCGCACACCGGCACGGCGTCCCGGCGCGTGCTGGCCGGCCAACGGACAACCACGAGCGGCTCGCCAGAATTGCGACGGACGCCCGCGCGTTGCGGCAGCACCGCACGAGAGAAAACCCTGGACGAGCCGGGCCCGGTTCGCCGGAAATGCGCCCGGCGAAGAGACGGTCGGCCGCTGCCGGCCGGAGGAGAGCGCGTGCGCGAGGCATCCATGAGCGACGTCAACCCGCAGCCTGTCGCCGAGCCGGCGGGCTTTTCGGATCCCGCTGCGACCAAGGCGTTGTGGCCCGAGCGGTTCGTGATAGAGGGCAGGCAGGACGGCAAGCCCGTCACCCTCGAGTTGGACGGAGAGCGGATCGGTTGCACGATGGGCGAGAGCGCGGCGCAGCACCCGCTCGACGCGATCTCCGAGCTCCGAGTCATCGGCTCGAGCGCGAAGACCGTCCTGCTGCTCGTCGCGGCGATCTCCGCCGCGCTCGGCACGTTGTGGCTCGTACAGGGCACGGTCGGCGGCTCGGCGCCGACTATCGCGCTCGCGGTCGCGGTGCTTGCCTGGGCCCTCGGGTGCTGGTGGCCACGCTGTGAGCTCACCGTGCGAGCGGGCGACGATTCGCTTCGGCTCGCTTGCCGGGGGCAAGCGGCGCGCGCTGCCCGCGAGGCGGCCGTGTTCCTGCGGTTTCGCGTCCCCGGGCTGCGGCCGCGCTCGCGCTCCATCCTCGGGTTCCTCTCCGGTGAGCTCGCGGCGCTCTTCGCCGGTCGCGCGGCGCTGCGCTGGGAGTACCGGTCCATCGCCGGCGCGGGTGCCGAGCCGGAGACCGAGGCCCGGTTCGTCGGCGCGCGCCGCAAGGTGGCGGCGTGGAACCTGGGGTGGACCGTCGCCGCGCCGGCGCTGCTCGCGGCGCTGCAGCACTTCGCCTTCGAGCCCTCGTCGGCCTCCTGGGCAGTCGCGCGCGTCGCGCTCACGCTGGTGGTCGGCGGCGTCGCCGGTCTGCGGCTGCTGCCGCGGATGCAGCCGATGCTGAAGCGGTGGATTGGGTGAGCGGGCAGGCTTCGCTCTGCTCGCCGCCGCAAGCCGACGTGCCCATCACGACCTCGCGCTGTCCGGAAACGGCGCCGGGGCGTGCTGCGCAAACCCCTTGATCGTCGGCCTCTGCCTTCTGACCCTCGCCATCGTCTGGAAGGGCTTGATGTCCGGGAGCCGGTGGGGGTTCGGGGCTCTGCTGATCTCGCTTCTTTCCGTGCAGGCATTCGGCTTCGTCAGCGACGCCTACCTCGGTCATCACAACCTCGTCGCCAACGTCGTTTCGACGATCGTTCTCGTGGCTGGGCTTGCGCTCTCCGGTTGCTCGGTCTTCAGGAATCGCCCCTTGGATGGGACCGCCTCCCGCTTGGGCGAAATCGGACTGAGTTGTAGCGCTAGAGCTCGCGGAAAGCCGCTGGGGGCCGATTGCGCGGGGCTTCGTTTCCAACCCGCGGTATCGGGGTATGTCGGGCGCCCGCCAAAGCGTCGCGCCGAAGGGGCGCTCCGAGCCCGCGGAGCGGATAGCCTCCGAGCACGAGGAATGCCGGCGTGTCCATTTCTGCCGGCTTCATTTTCGCAGGGCGTGCAGCGGGCGAGTGCCCCGCTCGCTTGACCGTGCCGCCGCCTTGAGCCAGACAACGCTCTTTCTCCAAGAAGGAGGTTTGCCTCGTGCTCCGCCGCGCGCTCTCGCTCGCCCTTGCCCTCTGCGCCGTGTTGCTCGCCGAATCCGCCCGCGCCGAGCGCCTTACCGTCAGGAGCTCCTACCACCAGGCAGGACTCGTCCTGCACGATCTGGCCAAGGACGCGGATGAGCCCAGGGCGCTCGCATACGTCCGGCAGGTGCACGCGCGGCACGCCGAGAAGGCGCCGGGCCTTGAATTGCGAGACGCGCGGGGCGCGGCCAAAGCGTTCGAAGCGACCGAGGGCAACTGCATCGCCTTCACGAGCCGCGGCCGGGCGAGTCCCATTCTGCGCCGGCTGCTCGAGCCGTCGATCTCGTGGGCATCGCCGACCTTTCCCACGGCGTCGCCTCTTTCCACGTATGGTCGGGCGAGAGGGAGGAGGCGGGTTATTACGATCGCGAGCTGTGCTTCGAGCCACAGGAGCTTGCGCTGCGCGACGCGCTCGACGACGCGGCGTCCTTCTTCCGCAAGGTCGAAGAGATTCACCCGGACCCGTTGGCACGGCGCTCCTTCGACGACTACCAGCGGCACAAGGAGTCAATCTTCGCGGACATCCGGAACGCCGCCGGCCCGGACAAGAAGGTGAGCGCCCGCGCGCTCGCCTCGTCCCTCTCGCGCGCAGCAGCCTGGTTTGGCGACGGGCACGGAGCGCCGTGCCGCTCGACGGAAAGGACGGCGAGGCTTGGTATCCGCTGTTTGTCCTCGAGCATCGCAACGGCGAGCTCTTCATCAAGGCTGCGGTCGGGGAGCACGCGTCGCGCCTTGCCGGCCGGAGAGTCGCGAAGGCGAACGGAATGCCTTTCGCCGAATTCATCAGGCCGATCCTCGATCGCTGCTCCGGCGAGCTGCTCGCGCACCGGATGAGCCGGTTCGAAGGCAAACAGGGCTTCTACTGGTGGCTGACGCGGGTGCTCGACGGAAAGGAGCTTGCGCTCGAGGTCGTCGAGCAGGATGGAAACACCTCAGCCGTAACTCTCGCTCCTATCCGCGCGAAGGAATTCTTCGCGCTCGCCAAGGAGGCGGGCAATCGGCAGAGCTCGCGCGACCTGAGCTACTCCTTCCTCGACGACGGGATGGCGATACTGCGCTTGCCCTCATTTAATGAAACCGACACAGCCAAGAAGACGATCGACAAGCTCTTCGACGAATTGCGGAAGCGTGGCTCGCGCCGATTGATTATCGATGTGCGCGGCAATCCGGGCGGCTCTTCGAATATGGTCGAATACCTGCTCGAGAAGCTCACATCAAAGAAGGTGCGGGTCTATTCGCGCATCCAGATCAAGCTGTCCAAAGCGGTCCTCGAGCGGTTTGAGGGGTGGAAGAAGCACGCGGAGCTCAGCGGCCTCCGGGCGAGCGTCGAAGGCAATTACGTGCAGGGCCGAAAGGGCGAGGCGTTCGACGGCGAGCTGTTCGTCTTGGTCGACAGCGGGGTGTTCTCCGCGGCCTCGGACTTCGCCGGCGTGGTCAAGGACTTCGGGCTGGGAACGCTCGTTGGGTATGAGACCGGTGGGCTGCAGACCTGCTTCGGCGACGTGGTGAAGCAGACCCTGCCGCACAGCCGGATTGAGCTCGGGGTCTCGTACAAGCGGTTCGAGGGCGGTATACCGCAGCCCGGAGACGACGAGCACGGGATACTCCCCGACGTCGTCGCCGACGCGCGGGCGCTCGCCTCGTACGCGAACGAGGAGGACCCGGTGCTCGCGCTGGCAGTTGCGCTCGCCCGCGGGGCGCGAGACTAAAGGCCGCGCCCGGTCTGCACCTGCGCCGGTTACCAAGACGCGTTCGAGCGGCTGGATTCACCTCGATTGCGAATGGTATTCGGCGCGCGTGTGGCCGCCGCTTGGCTCCAGGCCGCGCAACCAACAGGGAGAGCTCATGCCCTTGTCGCACGCCAGGGTCCAGAACCGCTCCGGTACCGAGTTTCTGTTCGGCCATTTCGTTCCGACGTGGTTCTCGGTTCTCTCCTTGCTTCTCGTGGCGATCGCCGTGGCGTTGACGTGGGGTGCCGCCCGCGTGCTCTCCGGCCTCGAGCTGGTGCTTGCGTTAGTGTTGACGGGCGGGATCGCTGCCTTGTTGCTGGGCAGCAAATGGATTCGCCTCTCCGTCAGGAAGAACAGCGTCCAATCGGCCTGGGGGCTATTCGTCCCCTGGTCTTGGTCGGCCGGCAGGCCGCTCACCGGGGTCGAGCGGGTCGTGATCACGGTCGAGGAGCGGCCGACGAGATACGCTCGGCGGCACGGCGTCTGGTACACGGTCTTCGTGGTCGCCTTGCGGTTCTCGAGGACCGATCGCCTGGTGGTGCAGGAGTGTGGCAATCGCCACGAGGCGCGCGCCGTAGCGCGTCAGCTCGCGAGGGCGCTCGAGCTCGACATCGAAGACCGCATCGACGACGGGCCGCGCGTAATTCTCTTCTCGGAGCTCGGCACGCCTTTGGTCGAGCGGCTTCAGGCGAGCGGCACTATCCGGCGACCTCCGACGCCGCGGCCGGGACTTCGTATATCGACCGGCCACCGCGGCGGCGCCTTTTGCCTCGAGCTGCCGACACGCGGCTTTGTCGCCTGGGACATCCCCTCGGCCATGTTGTTGATGTGCATCGGCGCGGTCGGCATTCCCTTCTTCTACGTGCTGCCGTCGGCGGGACAGCTTCGTGCGGCGGCGCTCGCGGCGGAATTGGGGACGCTGGCCGTATTCGTTTGCGTCCTCGTCTGGGTGCTCAGGCGGACCACCACGCGAAGCACGTTTCTCGTCTCCGAGCGTGGGCTCGAGGTCTTGCTCGAGAGCTGGGTCTCTTCGGAATGCCACCGTTTCGCCCTGTCGGAGATCGAGGACATCGACCTTCGGGTGGTTCGCGAGGAGCGCGAGCCTGTCCTGGTGGTCGAGGCGACGACAGGAATCCTGGTGCTCGGGGAAGGCATCGCGGAAGGAGATCTTGGATGGGCCCGCGCCGCGCTCATCGCCGCGCTGCTACGGGCCGCCGAGCACGAGCCGAGTTTCGAGCAGCTCTCGACGTGAGCCTTCTCGGATCTCCACGGCACTCCGTCCGGCCGAGGTGTCGTCGTGAGGGGCGGCGAGGGACCGCAGCCGGGCTCGGTCGCTGGCAGAACGGGCGCCCATGAGCCGCGCGATGCGGTTGCTCGAGGGTGGTGAAGGCGTTAGGTGTGGCGAGCCTTTTCCGATGGCTACCTTCCGGCCATGGCGCGCAAGTACACGATCGAGCGGATCGATTACCTGGACCCCAAGCGCAAGTTCGAGTGTGCCCGCTGCGACCGAGAGGGCATGGTTTCGCCCCACGGCGCCTACCGGCGCTTTCGCGTTCACATGAAAACGCCCGCGGGGCGGACGCAGGTGTACTGCGTCGTCTGCGCCTCAATCCTCACCGGCCGCCGGCAGGGCGAGCTGATGCGCGAAGGCCGCGAGCGAGCGGGAGTCTTGAAGAAGCGCACCTGAGCTCACTCCGGCGTGGTCCAAGCACCTTGAGGCGATCCAAGTCAGCCCGAGCGTCGGGCCAAGCCGCGCTTGCCTTGGAGTCGAAGCGAATCGCGACCCTCGATTCCGGCTCAGAGCCGCGAAGGACCGGGCGTCCCCGGGCCCGCAGCATTGCGCGGAGAGGGACCGAGCTTACCGGCGGCGCGCAGCCACTCGTTTCGGCGGCCGGTGGACGATCTCGAGCCGCACGGGAACGTGGCCTTTCTCAATCATCCCCAGCTCCCTTGCCGCGGCCATCGAGAGATCGACGATGCGCCCCTCTACGAAAGGCCCGCGGTCGTTGACGACGACCGAGACGCTCTTGGCCTCATCGAGCCGGGTGACGCGCACGCGCGTGCCGAAGGGCAACGTGCGATGGGCGCAGGTCATCTCCTCGGCGCGATAGGGCACTCCGCTCGCGGTCAGGTTTCCCTCGAGGCTCGGGTGGTAGTAGCTCGCTTCGCCCAGCTCGGCTCGGCGCCGCGGCTTCTTCGCGGGCCTGCGCGTCGTCTGGGGGCGCGGCGCCGGCTCCTGCGCAGGCTTTGCGGCGTGCTCGGGCTTCGCCTCGGGCTCAGGCCTGACCGCGGGCCGCTGCGAGGAGCAGGAGGCACCGAACGTTGCGAGCAGGAGCACGAGCGCCAACCGGCCGCGCAGCTCCGTAGTCCGACGTCGATTCGCGAGCTCTCCCATGGCGCAAGTGTCGCCGCCGTCGCGCGGGAGCACGAGCGACGGGCGCAAAGCGGGCCGACCGCGGGACGGCAGCGAAAGTGGTCGCCAAGCCGCGCCTGCCTCAGTCGGCCGGGGCCGCTCTTGGTCTCACGTCGGCGAGGAGACCTCGGCCAAGCGCCTCGACTACTCGAGCGACTCAACGCCGATGCGGCACTCATCGGGCGCAGAAGACCGCCATCGCTTACGCCACCGCCGAGCGCACCGACGTCCTGGCCGCGAGCTCCCGGATCTCCTCCTCGGGAACCTGGACGGCCCGCACCAGCGATTCGTGCGCGTGGAAGGCGATCGCCGCTCCCTCTTGCAGCAGGTGGAAGTCCCCGGTGCCCTGGCTCGGTATCCGCCCGGTCACTTCGGTCCGGCAGTCGGCGAGCATCGGCTTCATCTTCGCCAGCGCGGTCTGCTCCTTCACGCGGCCGACGAACCAGCTCCGGATGGTGTCGCGGCACCGGTAGTCGAGATCCCCGGGGCTCTGCGTCGCAAGCATGATCGACAGGCCCGCCGAGCGCGCGCGCTTGAGCAGGTTCTCCATCGGCTCCTTGGTCGGCGGCTTGGATGTCGCCGGCAGGTAGAGGTCGGCCTCGTCGGCGAGCAGCGCCGCTTGCAGCGTCGCCGCGGGGTTCTTGCTCGCCCAGCGCGCGAGGCCGACCAGTAGCTGCGCGACGAAGAAGAGGACGCCCCTCTCCTCGCCCAGGAACTTGGTGTTGATGATGGACAGCCGGGTCTTGCCCGGCACCGCGTGGGGCCCGCGCCCGAGCAACTCGTCGATGTCCAGGCTGGGCGCCCTCGAACGCACCAGAGTGCCCCGGGTCACCTTGAGCGTCTCCAGATCGGAGGCGAGGCGGGTGAAGTTGCTCTTGTCCAGGTAGCCGATGGCCGCCACCAGAGTCGGCTCCTTGTCTCCGATCACCTTCAGCAGGTTGTCGAAGGTGACCGGGTGGTCGAGCTCGGCGAGCAGCCGGATCGCGTGCGCGAGCAGCGCAATGCAGGCCTTGTCGCGGCACGAGTCCTTGTAGCCGAGCATGCTGCCCAGCGCGCAAGCCGCGTGGCTCGCGACCTGCTCGCGCTCGTGCTCGGGCAGCTTCCCAAGGTCGGGCGGCGCCAGCGCGATAGAGACGGGCCGGCCGCCGACGCTGCCCGGCGTGAAGAGGGCCACATCGAGCCGCTCTCGCAGCGCTTCGCGCTCGACGCGGTGCTGCTCGTCGCGCGGGTCGGCCGCCCACGCGGCGGGGTTGGCGTAGGCACAGAGATCGCCCTTGCGGTCGAGCAGAATGGCCGGGATGCCGCGGGCGAGGAGCTGCTCGATGAGCGCGAGCGCCAGGGTCGTCTTGCCGCTGCCGCTGCCGCCGAGGAAGGCCGCGTGCTGCGTCAGCTCGGCGGGCTCGATGGTGAGCTCGCGCGAGACGAGGCCGGTCTGCCGCCCGACTCGAAGCGCGGTCGTCGAGGGCATCGGCCGCGGCGACTCGCGAGGTGGCGCCTCGGGCGCGGGCGTCGGGGGCGCCAAAGCCGCGTTCGGCCGTTTCTCCTCTTTGCGCGAGTCGTCCTTCGCCGGCGTCTCGGGGACCCTGGGCAGCCGGTCGAGGCCGAGCACCTCTTGCAGGCCGAGGAGCCGACTGAGCGGATTCTCCTCACCGAGCCAGCGCCCGAAGGATGGGGTGTGCGCCTCGCGCCCGCGGAAGGCCTCCATGGCGATCATCGTCCGCCAATCGGCCTCCCCGACGACCGCGCGCCGGCCGCCTTGGTCGATGACCTGGCCGATGAGCTTGACCACCTGCGTCTTCGGGTTGCTCGGATAGCTCGTCGAGCGGACCAGTACCGGCGTCCGCTCCTTTGCCCGAGCGGCGACCTCCTCAATCTGCCGCCCGAGCTTGCCGCCCTGCGCCGCGGCGTTGCAGAGGCCGATGAGCTGCCTGCCGAGGACCTGCCCGTGGGGCCCGAGGACGTCGACCTCCACGAGCCGCCCTTGCGCCCGGGCCCGGAAGGCGTGGCCGCTCTCGAGCTCGAGGGACGCGCGCTCGATGGCGCGGGCGAGCACGCTCGCGAGCCCCGGCTCGTCGTCGGGCGGCGGCGTTCGGAACGAGGAGACGAAGTCGTTCCAGCGCTGCTCGATCTCGGTGATGGCCGCGCCGTCGGTCGGCTTCGAATTCGATCTCTCGTTGCTCGACTCGTTCGTCGGGTTCACCTCGGGCAGCTGCCCGGTGCGCTGCGCGTGCTCGCGAACGGCGCGGCAGTTGTCGAGGACGTCGCGGGTGCGCAGGCCCGCCCAGTCCGCGATGCCGGCGGGCCGGAAGGGATAGAGCGGGTGTTTGATGGGGTCGCCGGGGACGTCGTAGAAGGGCGCGTCGAGCTGCTCGTAGAGGTAGCGGAGGCGGGCGATAACGAGCTGGCGGATCTCTTCGGGCTCGCGGTTGCTTTCGAGGATTATCGGCTCCGGGTCGCGTTCGAGCCGGTCGCGGGTCGAGCCGCGCAGCGACGGGCTGAGCGCGTCGTAGTAGTCGGCCAGGCAGCTCACCACGAAGATCGAGGACGGGATGCGATCGGCAAGGGCGCAGAGCGTGCTCATCGCGGCCTGGAACCGCTCGCGCATCCTCTCGCCCTGGAACAGGTCCTCGAGCTGATCGACGCAGACCACGAGCGCCGCGCCTTGCAAGGTCCACATCGCCCGCGCGAGCTGCTCGACCATGCGCTGCGGGTCGTCGTCGCGCAGCCGCGGGACGAGGCCGCCGATGTGCGAGCGGCCGTGGTGGTCGAGGTCCTCGCAGCGCAGCCAGGCCTGGACGCGCTTGTCGATGCGCGGGTCGCCCCTCTGCAGGTAGAGCAGCGCCCGCACGAGATCGACGTCGAGCGCGGCGAAGCGCGGCGCGCTGCTGATGAGGCCGTCGGCCAACTCGGCGATGCGGGCCGAGATGTCGGGGCCTTCCGCGGCTTCGAGGAGCTGCGCCTGGGCGCCATCGGGCATCCCGTCCGACTGGAGCAGCGCCGTCGAGAGCCGCATCAACCCGGAGACCCCGCTGCCGTCGCGGTAGGGCTGATCGAGCGAGAGGATGAGGTTGTCGAGCAGGTACTGGTCATAGCGCTCGGTCCAGGTCGTCATCTGCAGGTAGCCGAAGTAGCCGAGGCCGGACTCGTGGAGCTGGCGGCGGAAGGCGCGCATCAGGTGCGTCTTGCCGCTGCCGGCCTCGCCCTTGAGCAACAGGATGCGGCCCGAGGCGAGCCCGGGCGGGGTCGTCGCCCGATGCAGCATGCGCGCGAAGACCGACCGTGCGTTGGCGTGGATGGCCTCCACGTCGAAGGGGTCGTCGCGGAAGATCTCGTGGCGGTGGCAAACCGAGCTGAAGACCTCGGGGAGGGCTTTGTCGCAGAAGGCTTCGAGGCGGGAATCGCGCGCGTTCATGGCGGCACCTAGAGGCGGACGAAGTGGAAGGTGGCGTTGTCGTGGCGGGTCTCGGAGGCGGCGACCAGGGACGGGTCCATCGCGTCCAC